>CANGUK010000005.1 GCA_947457095.1 Cyclobacteriaceae bacterium | reverse complement strand
TTTACGCATTGATTCACTTCGATAATTCTTGTTTAAATGCCTGCAAAGCAGTCATATCTTTTAGCCCAGGGGCAATTTCAAAGCCCGAGTTGAGATCCACTCCCAGCAACTGCGGGATACGGTCTGCCAAATCTCGGATTGCTGAAGCATGAGAAACGGTCAAGCCTCCACTGAGCATAAATCCCTTTTCAAAGGGATAGTCCTCCAAGAGCCCCCAATCGAATTGCTTTCCTGATCCACCCTTGCTCGCCGAAGCGGTATCAAATAAGAAGCGGTCCACATGGGGAACAAAGGGTTCCATGGCTTTCCAATCTATGCCCTCCCCTACGGAAATCACTTTCCAAATCTCCACCGCTGTGGTTGCTTTGAGTTCTTGGACCAGATCTAAGGACTCTCCACCATGCAACTGCAAAGCAGAAAGCCTAAATCTGGAGATCTTTTCCCGCATTACGGATTGCTGCTCTCCCACTACTACGCCCACTTTCTTTAGAGGCAGGGAGCTGATCCAATCGGATTCTTTATCCTCCACAAAACGTGGCGACTTGGAATAGAAAATCAATCCCATCCAGTCTGGAACTAGTGATGTGGCCAATTGTTGGCAATTGGCCCGCTCCCGCATGCCGCAAACTTTAATTTCCATACGCTGCTTAGCCAATGCTTTGCTCCCCCATCAATCGTCTAAACTCCAAGATAAAATCCATTGCTGCCTGCTCTGGACTGGAGGTTTTCATAAAATTTTCCCCGATCAAGAAGCCATCGAAGCCTGCCTTTCGGAAGTCCACCAGGGTAGCTGGATCCGAAATTCCGCTTTCTGAAATTTTTACTACCTGATTTGGAATACGATCCACCAGGGCTAAGGAAGTCTCCAAAGACACGGCGAAAGTTTTCAGGTTTCGGTTGTTGACACCGACTACGTCTAGAGAGTCACAAAACGATTCCTCCAACTCCTCCAAATTATGTACTTCCATGAGCACTTCAAGTCCCAGACTCTGGGCAAAGGTGGCCAAGGAATTGACTTTTGCTGGGGACAAGGCAGCGGCAATAAGTAAAATACAATCGGCCCCCATGGCTTTGGCTTCTAAGATTTGGTACTCGTCCACTACAAAGTCTTTTCTCAAGATCGGGATAGTCACCTGCTTTCTTGCCATCTCCAGATCTGCTGTAGCTCCTCCAAAGTAGTCCTGGTCTGTTAGCACCGATAGTGCAGAGGCACCTGCCAGCTCGTATCCCTTGCTCACCACCTCCACCGAAGAGGTACCGTTGATCAGGCCTTTTGAGGGGGACTTTCGTTTGAATTCGGTGATGATACCAGACTTGGTAGGATCTAGTAGAAATGACTTTAAGGAAAGGGGCGTTCTGGTAAATGCACTGCTTTTTTCCAAGACAGCTGCAGGACGCTGTTGCTTGCGGATTTCCACTTCCAGGTACTTATCAGCAATGATTTTTTCTAGTGTATTCATCAGGTGCAGCTTAGTTTAATGATACGGAGGTTTGGGGTTGGATCAATCCCGTAAATACACGGAGGGCTTTGCCACTCATCAGGGTTTCTTTGGCTAAGTCAATCGCTTCTTCAAAGCCAAGCCCTTCACGAGCAGTCACCAATGCAGCAGCGGCATTGGCGATTACGACCTGATTTTGCGCAGCGCTACCCGCTCCACGGAGCACTTGTTCAAATATGCGGGCTGATTCATCAATCGTAGCCCCTCCTAGGATACTCTCTGGAGAAAGTTGCTCCAAGCCCAATGCTTGAGGATGGTAGAGCCTTTCACCTCCATTGGTAATCATTTTGAAAGGTCCCGTCAGGGAGATTTCATCGTAGCCATCTAGGGCATGTAGGATCGCAAATCGACCCTCTGTCTCTTGGTAGAGGTAGCCATAAAGTCGAGCGAGTTCCAAACTAAACACCCCTACCAATTGCTTGCGGGGGAAACTAGGGTTGACCATGGGTCCAAGCATGTTGAAAAAGGTTTTCACCCCAAGTTCCTTTCGTATAGGAGCCACACTTTTCATGGCAGGGTGAAAAAGCGGGGCATGCAGAAAGCAGAGACCCACTTGATCCAAACTACGCCGCAGCTGGTCTGGATCTGCGCTAAACTCGTATCCAAAATGGGCGAGCAAGTTAGAGGAACCACAAATGGAGGACACGCCTGTATTGCCATGCTTGGCCACAGCTTGCCCGGCACCGGCTACGATGAAGGAGGAAAGCGTTGAGATATTGAAGGTGTCTTTGCCATCTCCACCTGTGCCACATAGATCCATGGCATCGTATTCCGAAAGGTCGATGGGCACGCAGAGTTCGAGCATGGCTTCCCGAAAACCACGAAGTTCCTCCACCGTTATGCTGCGCATCAGGAATACAGTCATAAAGGCTGCCACTTGGCTGCTGGGATAAGATCCCGTAGCCAGGTTTTTCAAGACCTCTTTCGCCTGCTGCTGGGAGAGCGTCTTGTGTGCAATGAGGTGATTTAATATGTCTTTCATCGGTAGATTGAGATCAGTTAGGATTGAAGCCAATTTTGGATCAACTGGGATCCGTGTTCGGTGAGGATGCTTTCTGGGTGAAATTGCAGTCCACGAAGGTCATATTTCCTATGGCGAATCGCCATAATTTGTTGGTCAGGGGTACGGCCGATCACCTCCAAGTCCGCGGGCAAATGTGCTTCATCCACTACCCAAGAATGGTACCGGCCTACAGCAAACTGGCTAGGTAGTCCGGTAAATAATCGATCGGGAACTACCGTAAGCGTAGCTGCTACCCCATGCTGCACTTCCGATAGGTTGTGTAGCTTTCCACCGAAAGCCTCTGCGATGGCTTGATGACCCAAGCAAATTCCAAGGATGGATTTGGTCGTCCCAAAGCGCTGCAAAAGGGCGGGCATCAGCCCTGCTTCCTCCGGAATACCAGGTCCTGGGGAAAGGAGAATTTTAGCAAACTGCTCCACTTCATCTAGGTCAAATGTATCGTTCCGACGAACGTCCAATTGCTGTCCATAACCCAGTTGACGGATCAGGTACACCAGGTTGTAGGTGAAGGAATCGTAATTATCTAGAACCAAAATTTTCATTGACGCATCGCTTAAATATGTTCGGCAGTTTTCAAGGCCACCCGCAGGGCTTCCAATTTGTTGGCCACCTCCTGCAATTCGGAGTGGATGTCACTTTTAGCAACTACGCCAGCACCGGCCTGAAAGCGCAGCTGATTATTTTCCGATACAAAAGAGCGGATGACAATGGCATGGTTGAAGTCCCCATTGAACCCAAGGTAGCCAATCGCTCCTCCATAGAATTGCCGGGGCACTGTTTCCAGTTCATCAATCAATTCCATGGCTCGGTATTTCGGTGCGCCCGAAAGTGTTCCTGCTGGAAAGGTGTCCGCCACCAATTGCAGGGGATTGGTTCCTTCGGGCAGCTGCCCTGTAACTTTGGACACCAAATGGATCACATGGGAGTAGTACTGCACTTCCTTGAAAACCTCCACTTCTACCCGATCGGAAGAGCGGGATAGGTCATTTCGTGCCAAATCCACGAGCATCACATGCTCCGCATTTTCCTTGGGATCGTCATAGAGCTTGCGTGCAAGGGCTGCATCCTCCACATCGTTGCCCGTACGCCGGAAGGTCCCTGCAATTGGAAAAAGGGTTGCTTTTCGGTTTTTAACAACGATTTGTGCTTCTGGAGAGCTTCCAAAAACCTTGAAGGATCCATAATCAAAATAGAAGAGGTAGGGTGAGGGATTGACCGAGCGAAGGGCGCGGTACACATTAAACTCATCCCCTTTGAAGGCAGTGGTAAATCTCCTAGATAGCACTAGCTGGAATACATCCCCACGCTGGCAATGCTTTTGAGCCTTCCCCAAAAGTTCCAAAAACTCCGCATCGCTGTAGTTGGAAAACTCTTCCCCTACCTTTTTGAAAGAGTAGGCAGGAATGTTCTTGTTGTTGAGCAAGGTCTCGATTTCATCCAGGTAGGAGGCTCGGACAGCACCCTCTGGCAGGTGTTCGAAGAGGTGCAGCTCGTTTTTGTAATGATCCACCACGATGATGTTTTGGTACATCGCGTAGTGCATCATGGGCACCTCCTGGGAAGGGGTACCTTGGAGTTGGATATCCTCAAACCAGCCTACCGTATCGTATTGGGTGTAGCCAAAGAGTCCATTTGTGCTGAATTTGAAGGAGTCTGGGCTCGATTGAAATGCATTTCCAAAGCGCCGCAAGCAATCCATCAGCGGCTGTTCTGTACTCACGGTGTAGGAATTTTCCTGTCCATCAGGCATTTTTTCCAAAACCTTCCCTGCCGTGAAGGAAAAGGAAGCGAGGGGATTGAAGCAGATGTAAGAGTAGCTGTTGTCCTGTCCTCGGTAATCGGAGGACTCCAGCAAGATGGGATTAGCGAAGCGATCACGAATCTGCAAGTAAATACTGACTGGCGTAATGGTATCGGCCAATCGCTTGCGGTACTGCGTATGTAGGGAATAGGTTTGGGACATTTTTGGTTCGGAAAAAGGCACAAAAAAAGGCTTACCGGGAAATCCAGTAAGCCTTTTGAGGTATGTATTGCGCAAAGTTTAGGCAACGGCTTTCTGAGCTTTCCCGAGGAAAGTTATGGAATGCCACCACCAGTAGTTGTTTGCGATTGTTTTCATTAGCTTGCCACAAATTTAGAAATGCTTTGGAATAAGCAATGCTTAACACCTGTTTTTTTGAATTATTTTTAACCAAACCCTGAATTCATCGTGGCAAAAGGAATTTCACAGTACTTCAAACGAATTTTTGACGACTACCAAGTTTTGGTTTGCATCCATCCCGATGACTATACTGGGATTGAACTTATCCTGCATCCTGATGGGAGAATTGAGAAAACGGACATTGTCGCCGATGAAGAAATTTTTGATGACCTGGAAGCCGATGAGTTCAAACCCTGCAGTGCCTTGGAGTTTCAGCTTCTGCTGGCCAAAGCCTGATCCGGCAGAAAAATTTTTTCACACTCCGCCGAGGCGGATAACCAGAAAAATACGCTGATTTAGTCTATTTGATCTGCGGAAAACGAATAGAAAATTTTCTTCATTTTCTGGAGATCGGCTTTTTTTGTTATTCTTTTTGTTTACATTATAAACATTAAAATGTTAATATAATTAACATTTTAATTCCCTAACCCATACCTGCTCTTCAGGAAAGGGCTATCTCCTTTAATTCCGTTTTACTTATTCTACTTCATCCCGAGGACAGTCTTCGGGAAAGCATCTCGCCGACTCCATGTTTCTCAATTGCCACAGCCACTTCAGTTTCAAATACGGCACCCTGTCGGTGGATATGCTCGTATCTGAAGCAAAAAAACGGAAGGTAGATGCCCTGGCACTCACTGACATCAACAGCAGTGCTGCGGTATTTCCCTTTATCCGAGCGGCACAAAAAGCAGGCATCCATCCGGTGATTGGGATAGATTTCAGAAACGGCATTGCGCAGCAGTACATCGGGCTTGCACGAAATCAGGAGGGCCTGTACGAACTCAACAAGCACCTCTCGGAGCACCTACTTCAGCAGCGTCCCTTTGCTGAGAAAGCACCTTCCTTTGCAAACAGTTTTGTAATCTATCCTTTTCCGAAGGAGTACTTCCCCTTGGCCGAGCATGAGTATATCGGCATTCATCCCAGCCAACTCAACAAGCTGCATTCCTCCCCCTGGTATCGGAGACGAGAAAAATTGGTACTCCTACAGCCGGTAAGCTTTTCCTCCAAATTGGAGTTTAACGCGCATCGGCTCCTGCGAAGCATGGATCTGAATACGCTACTCAGCAAGCTTCCTGTGCAGGAACAGGCGGATCCCTCGGACCAACTTTACGGCTATGCAGAGCTAATCGCTCGATGTGAAAATCACAGCTATCTCCTCCTTAATGCCCAAAAACTCCTGGAGCAGTGCCAGTTTTCCTTCTACTTTCAAGCGGTCAAAAACAAGCGCGACCTGCTCGGTACCGGAGGGGAAGATTTGGACTACCTCAGGCAGGAAACCTTCCGAGGAGCGCAGCAACGCTACCCACAGCTTCCCCCAGCGGTCCAACAGCGCATTGAAAAGGAGCTGGAACTCATCCAACAAAAGGGCTTTGTGTCCTACTTCCTGATCAATTACGACATTATCCGCTTCGCCCATCGGCGCAATTTTTACCATGTGGGTCGAGGTTCCGGGGCCAACTCCGTGGTGGCCTACTGCTTGGGGATTACTGATGTGGATCCCATGGAACTGGATCTCTACTTTGAGCGCTTCATCAATCTTTACCGAGAAAATCCTCCCGACTTTGACATTGACTTCAGCTGGACCGACCGAGACGAGGTGTTTGACTACCTCTTTAAAAAATACAATGTAGGTCAAGAGGCCTATGTAGCACTCCTTGGATCGTACAGCACCTTCCAATACAACTCCGTGATTCGGGAACTGGGTAAGGTCTTTGGCCTACCCAAGGCAGAGATTGAATCCCTGCTGCAGCAGGCCGACAAAGCAGGCTATAGCCCCGATGGCTTGGGTAAGCTAATCCTTCGCTATGCGCAGGTGCTGCACGACATGCCGTCTCACTTGACCATTCATGCCTGTGGACTCCTGCTGTCGCACAAGTCTATGCATTACTACACTGCTACGAGTTTGCCTCCAAAGGGCTTTCCGGTGGCCCATATCGACATGCACGTGGCCGAAGACATCGGCTTACACAAGTTTGACCTGCTGAGCCAGCGGGGGCTAGGGCACATCAAGTCCAGCTTGGAGTTGATCCAGCAAAACCAGGGAATTGAAGTGGACATCCGTGCAGTGGCCCAGTTTAAGCAAGACCCCAAGATCAAGGAGCTCCTTCGCAGCGGGCATACGATTGGTGCCTTTTACGTAGAGTCTCCTGCCATGCGCATGCTGCTGGCCAAGTTACAGGCAGACACCTACTTGGAGCTCGTGGCGGCCAGTTCCATCATCCGGCCTGGGGTAGCTCGATCGGGCATGATGCGGGAGTACATCTTGCGGCATCGGGACCCGGAGCGCAGGAAGCAGGCCCATCCCGTGCTCGCGGAGATCATGCCCGAAACCTACGGCATCATGGTGTATCAGGAGGATGTGATCAAGGTGGCACACCATTTTGCGGGGCTGAGCCTGGCCGAGGCGGATGTGCTGCGCAGGGGCATGAGTGGCAAATCCCGCTCCAAGGACGAGTTTGAGCGAGTGAAGACCGCCTACTTTGACAACTGCAAGCGGCTAGGGAGGCAGGATGCCGAGGCAGCTGCGGTATGGATGCAGATTGAGAGTTTTGCAGGCTATTCCTTTGCCAAGGGGCACTCCGCTTCCTTTGCGGTGGAGAGCTACCAGAGTCTGTTCTTGAAGGCCTACTTCCCCTTGGAGTTTATGGTGGGTGTGATCAACAATTTTGGGGGGTTCTACTCCACCGAGTTTTACGTACACGAGTTGCGCATGCAGGGGGCGAGGATAGAGGCTCCCCACCTCAACGAGAGCGAGTACCTGACTCGAATCAGCGGCACGACCGTTTACTTGGGATGGATCCACCTGAAGCACCTTGAAAAGCGAACCGTAGAAAAGCTCTTGCAGGAGCGGCATGCTCAGGGTCCTTTTTTGGGGCTGGAGGATTTTGTGAGGCGGATCTCCTGTGGATTGGAGCAGTTGTTGATTTTGATTCGAATCCAAGCATTCCGGTTTACGGGCAAACCCAAGCAGCAGCTCCTCTGGGAGGCCCACTTTCTCCATCACAAGCAGGTGGGGGCTAGACCTACGCAGGAACTGTTTGTGCATTCGGCAGGAGGCAATTCTTGGGAGCGTTTGCCTCCTCAGGTGCCGGTATTGGAGGAGTTGGATGTGCGTCAGGACATCTTGGATCAAATCGATATTTTAGAATTTCCATTGGAATCCCCATTCCACTTGCTCCAGGATCCAGGTATCCAAGGGGTGAAGGCGAAGGAGCTGCCGCAGCAATTAGGAAAAATCGTGCAGGCAATTGGCTACCTAGTTACCGTCAAGTACACCCGAACGATCAAGGGGGAGGTAATGAATTTTGGAACCTTTATCGATTCGGAGGGGCATTGGATCGACACGGTTCACTTCCCGCCCACGGTCAAAAGGTATCCCTTCAAAGGCAGAGCAATCTACTGCATCGAGGGGAAGGTAGTGGAAGAGTTTGGCTTCTACTCTCTCGAGGTGCAGCGCATGGAACGGATGGCCTATTGGAATGCGGAGGGGTAGGGAGATGGGATTAGAGTTTTTAGTCAAGTATCTAGGAAGAAACCAAAAAACACTACCTCTTCACCAATTAAGTTATTCCTTCAATTTGTACACCACAGAATATTTTACACCAGCAGAATGCTTACCTGGATCAAATATTTTCTCAGGTAACCGGCCATCCCAATACAAGAGATAGGTGGAATCATCCATTCTACCACTCAAAGCCGTAATATTGAACTTATTTGGCGTTTCGGGATTTACATTTTCTAAAAACCGAATGCCCACAAGCACTCGTTCTTGGGGAGCCAAGTGGAGGCCCTTAGAGGACAAATCAATAAAAATGCGGTTTCGTAGCTTGCTCGTCACCAAGTATTTTTCGGGAAAATCAGCACCCCCTACTACCGGTAATCCATTTTCTCCCACCACCACGGGTTGTACATAGAAGCCAGAGGAATCCTCAGTCCAGTTGTAATTAAAAAAGAATTCCAGCCCCTCCAAAGCTATGGTAGCTTTTTCAGGATTTTTAAACCCAGACACGGTAGCTATTTTTATGCTTCCTAAAGGACCTAGGACCGTTGTATTGTTTTCCCTAGACTTTTTTGAAAAATTGGAATAGACCAACAAGTTGTCTGCTGGGACAATCTCCACAGGAGCCAACTCGATCACTTTACCCTCTTGACCAAACGAAGCATGCCAAGTCAGCCAATAAATAAAGAAGAATATAACTATCTTTTTCATAATCAGTATTTTAATATGTAAGGGAGAGGTAAATCTCCTCTCCCAAGTTGAATTATTGAATAAAAGCGGTGCAATCAGGGTCATATTCAACACTAGTCCCCACATTAATCCAAAAAAACCGCTGTTTGCAAATAGTTTTGGTGATCACGCAGGATTCTCCTCCCCCAGTAACCACCGTTTCACATTCCTGACCAAACATTTTGGCATCTGCCTGAGAAGGTAGGAAAAACAAGCCTGCAAACAACCCTACAAGCATCACGTTTTTAAATTTTAAAGCTTTCATTTTTAAAAAATTAGTTTGTCCCCTTTCGCAAGATGCCGGGCGGGAAGCCTATACCCTTAAAAAATCACGGTGCCACTGCACTTTTTTATCACGATTAACCACCACCAAGCCAGGAGAAGGAGCAGTTAAAAAAATCAGCTTAAAAAATCACCTTTTAAGAAGACTTGCCCGTTCTTCCTAAAAAAACTAGCTCAAAAAGTAGATTAAAAAATCACCCTTTTTGTCGCTCCATCTCCTGCTTGGTAAGTGATGGAAAGATACCCTTAAATGGCTTTGTTGGTGATAAAAAGGAAGAGAAGGAGAAGGAATTGTTTAGTAAAAAATGCCAAAAAATGAGGTTTGGGGGATAGTTTTAGTAGATTTTGCTAAATCAAAGTTGAAAAGACTGCTTTTTAGTAAAAAATGCAAAAAATAACCAAATCCCATCAATGGGTTAGGAGTACAATCCAGACAAAAATTCAACTACCTACTCGTAAAAAGAATCCTATGGGAATCCTCCTAGACCCAGGATTACTTCAGTACAGGAAGCAGCACCTCTAGCTTGCCATCAATTCCCACTGGAACAGGAAGGCCTAAAATGCGACAGAGCATGGGATAGATGTGGATGTTTTGAAAAGGCTCCACCCTCAAGCCTTCCTTAATTTGGGGTCCTTTGGCATAAAAAATTCCCCACATATCGCGGTAAGATGGACTAAATCCATGCTCCCCAAAGGTTTCCGTCTGAAAGCGGGCAGCATTATTTTGGTAGCGCATCCTACCCGAAGCATCGGCCAAGTAATACCCCTCCTTGGGCAGGATCAGGAGATCCCCCTTACGCTTTGGAAATGCGGACAAGTCACTGTAATTGGCGGCGCTAGTCAAATCATCGACAGTGATGTGTTGATTTCTACTTAGAAGTAACTTGATAACTGCCTTTTTCTTGTTAGGATCTTCTAAGTGAAGATGGGCCAAGGCCCCATTATTGACCACACGAGCAGAGATCCCTTCTGTCAATTGATCCAGTGGTATCAGGTGATCCTTCTGAATAGGTGTCATCCCATGATCGGAAACAATCACCACATGGATGGGGAGGTCAAAGCTTTCTAGACCTTCAAATAAGGCACCGAGCTCATGATCCAATCGACCCAGCGTTTTCTTCAACTCCAAATCATTGTTGGGCCCGTAACGATGACCCGTATCGTCCATGTCGGAGAAGTAGAGTGTAATCAGTCGAGGGCGCTCGGCAGCGGGCAAGCGTAGCCAATCAAAGACTTTGGCAATCCGTGTGAGATTGGGCACTCCCCCATCGTAATCGTAGTAATAACTAGGGCGAACCCCCTGGATTGGGGCTTCCGTTCCTACAAAGAAGTAGCTCGCCGCCTTGATTCCGTTTTGCTCAGCAAGCACCCAAATCGGTGTGCCTCCATACCAATAGCCATCCTGTACAATATCCCGATTACCCATGGTATACACTTGGTCTTTGAAGGGTTCGTAAAAGGCATTGTCCACCAAGCCGTGGTGCTCGGGAAGCATTCCCGTGGCGATGGTGTAGTGATTGGGAAAGGTTTTGGTGGGAAATGAAGGAATCAAGCCTTTAGCAGCTGTTCCCTCCGCAATAAATCGACTTAAATTTTCCGGCTGAAAGCGCTCCACATAATCGTGACGAAAGCCATCTAGTGAAATCAAGATGACAATGGGCTCTTTTTCCTGAGAAAAAGTTGCGGTCCAAACGGACAGCAGCAGAACCAAAACTAGAAAAGAGCGCTTCATTTTTTTTAGTTTAAAATACCATTCAAATTACCCTGCAAGATGTATCAATTGGGAGAATCAATTCTTTATAGCTCCACCCGCATCAACCAATCGGTTTGGATTTCGTCCCCAAACGGGAAAGGATGGCTCCCAAAAATGCGGAGTCCATTTTTCTCGTAAAAACGAATCGCACGTGCATTGTGCTCCCAAACCCCCAGCCAAAGCCAAGTCTTTCCCTCCTGCCTTGCAAAATTGATTCCCGCATCAAGGAGCAGTTGCCCAAGTCCCTTACCCCAAACTTCCTCCAAGGTATACAAGCGTGCCACCTCCACAGATCTGGGGTCTTGGACGTCGGCCTGTGCAGCCGCCAAGTTGAGTTTGGTGTATCCTACAAGCTTCCCCCCCAGACTTGCTACGATAAAAGTAGAGGCTGGCTCTTGCATTTCTTTGGTCAACTTGTCCTCCGTAAAGGCTTCAGCAAGATAGGCCTGCACGTTTTCAGGTTTATTTCCTACGGTAAATGCCTGCAAAAAGGAGGTTCGTGCCAGAGCTAAAAGCTCGGGTAAATCAGAAAGTGTGGCTTTGCGCAATTCAGGAACAGATGTATTCACAGCTTGATTAGAGTTTTTTGAGAGCCACTGAAATTTGCGAAATGGGAAACTCCCCCAAGATCGCCCGATAGTTGCCCTTGGGGCTGATCACTACAAAACTTTTGCAGGGGTAGGGAAATTGAAAGAATTGCCTGGCAAAGACACCTTCTGGATCGGGAATCCAGGTGTGTATGCCCGTATATTTTTCCAAACCATGTGCTTGCTGGTACAGGTATACGGGAGGAGCGGTGCCAAATTTCTGGGCATATTTGAGGACCGCTTCGTGGTTGGATCGGAGCAGTTTGGGGTCAGAAGTGGAAGCAGCCGAATTGCACTCGTCCTTGCCCGGATAAAAAATCACCACCAGGGGCCTGCCTGCCTGAAAGTCGGCGAGCATTCCCAGTTTTTCATAAAATAACTTGGCATTAGTCAGACCTGCTGGCATGCGATGCACGAGCTTTTGGTCTCCGGCCTTTTCTCCGGGAACACCAAAATACGGTCCAGAAAGGATTTTTTGTTCGTAGTCAGCGTAGCTGATTCGCTTGCCCAACTCGTTGAAATAACTTTGGGCAAGGAGTTTTTCTTGAAAACCAAGCAAAAACAGAATCAAAATTAGAATCGAAATTAGTTTCATTCGCTCCAATCAGGTGGATGCTTTGCTCGCTGAGGCTACTTTATTTCCCCACAGGATCACCAAGGCGGCTGTTCCAAACATGAGTAAGCTGTAAATGGCAGATGGAATGGACATCACCGAATTCACCAAAAGGGTAGCTGCAATGGTAATGCCTAGGGTACCATTTTGTATCCCTGACTCAATCGCGATAGTCAACCCCTGACGGAAAGGTAGCCCTGTCCATTTCGCCATTACGAAGCTTACCGCTAGCGTGCTTAAATTCAAAGCCAAGGAAGCTGGCCCCGCTTCGATAAAGTACTGCACCAAGTTTTCCCTTTCTTTTAGAATAGCAGCCAGAACAATTATCACGAAGAATACGGTGGAAATTTTTCGAAAAGGCTGATCCCATTTTTGGGCCAATCCCGGAGCTTTGGCAAGGGTTATCATCCCTAAGGCAACAGGGATAAGCGTAATGAATAAGACAGAAACGACCGTACCCACGACTTCCAATTGCTGTGCTTCTCCACCAGGAATAAAATAGCTAATCGAAAAGTTGACCAAGAAAGGAATGGAAAATACGGTTATCACCGAAGAAAAAGCCGTGAGCGTGATGGAAAGTGCTGCATCTCCCTTGGCCAGGTGTGTGATCAAATTGGAGGTAGCTCCACCCGGACAAACTGCTAAGATCATAAGTCCAACTGCTAATTCAGGAGGAAGCTGGAAGGCTTTCGCAATTCCAAAAGCAATCACTGGCAATATTATTAACTGATTGAGCAAACCAATTCCTACCGCCTTTGGATAAATCAAAATGCGCTTGAAATCTTCTACTCGTAAACTCAGTCCCATGCCAAACATGATGACAGCTAGGGAAAAAGGCAAGAAAAGCTCGGTTAAAACACTGGATTGCATAAATATAGGTTTGGTGGTTAGTTTGGGTTCATCTAAGTTAAAACAAGCCGCTTGCAACAGCAAATCCTATGTATGTTCCAATGGCATTGCCCAAACTTCCTACCAGAATTCCTGGAATCAGCAAATCAGGGCGGTTTAGGCTTTCCGCTGCTGCTAGGGCGGTGGTATTTCCTCCGATATTGGCCTGAGAAGCTACCGCAATCATGTCCCAATCCATTTTGAATAGTGCCCCTACCCCAAAGATCACAAGCCCATGCACAAGGATCAGCACAGTTACAAAAAGGATAAGGGTAAGTGCAAGGTCACCCACCTGTACCAAAGCACTCAAATCACATAAGGTGCCGATGACTGCCAAAAACAGGAGAATAAAGAAGTACCCTAAGGTATGCTTCCCCTGCATTTGCTGTACTGCTGGAAACTGGGCAAGGATCAATGCAATTGAAGTCAAGAAAAGAATTTCAGGCACTTGGGGAAACCAGATCACCAAGGCCTTACTTACCGCAATCCCCATAAATGCCATCGTAAACAAGGCCGCTAAGGGGCCCAAAGCAATCGATTCTTGGCTTTGCATTTTTTCACCTCCAGCAGCAGAGGCTATCTTTTTGCGTGGATACAATTTCTGCAGGTACTTGGGCAAAATAAGCGTTGCAATAATCCAGGGGGTACCTACTAAATTGTCCACAACAGTTGCTGCAGCAAACAGTGTTCCTACCTCATTGACCTGGTAGTGTAAGGCGATCGCATTGAAATTGATCGCGCCCCCAATGTAGGTGCCCGTGTACATTCCTGCGATGGCAGGCGCCAAGGCACCGATCGTGTCAGCCGGCTGCACAAGTATCCAGGCAGTGAGCACCCCGATGACGGTGGCCAAAGAACCCAGTAAAAAAAGGAACAATAGGGGAAGGCCTGCTTTTTTCAAACTTTTGAGATCTACTTCCAGCAAGGCGATAAATATGCCCAGGGGAGCAAGATACTGGAAAACCCCATCGTACACCGGATGCCCATCCATAGCGCTTGGAATCAATCCTGTATTGGCCAATGCCGCACAAATCAAAATCACAAAGATCGGGGTACCTACCGACTTGCCCCAAGAAAATCGGGTGAGCCAACTTGCAAAAAACACCGCCAAACAAAGCGTAGCGGCAACAAACAAATACGAGGAAGGACTTGACATTCCGAAAAGTAGAAAAAAATTAGTTAGTTCTGGTGAATTGGGAATTGCATTTATAATAAGTACCAAGATTCTTAAGGAGTGTTATTCCGGTCCCATTACAATTCCCAAGTTCGGCATTCATAAATCAGCGTCCGGCGTTCGATATTTGATTTCAAATCCGTATTTCGTACTTCGTATTTCTTGCTTTGTAGTCGCATGCCTGCCGCAGACAGGGTACATTGTACTATCTTTTCATACTACCTTATCCAATAACTCAGCCACTTGCTTACTTCCGGTTTTTCTAGAATAGGCTTCCAAGGAACCTATTGCTTGGGAATTTCCTTCAGTTTGGTATACCGTTCGAAGTGCAAGGCGCATCGCCGACTGATCCGCATGGGACAGCACTGCCCCAGCACCTGCTTTAGTTAGGATCTCCGAACTATCTCCTCGCGGATCACCCAATGCCAATACAGGAAGTCCTGTGGCAAGGTATTCAAAGAGTTTGCCCGGGATATTCCCTTTGGCATTTTTGGTATCTGTCAAGATCAATACCAGGGCATCGGCCTTGGAATAAAAATCAAATACCTCATGATGAGGAACATAACCTGAAAAGTGAATGTGGCTCTGTAGCCAAGGATCAGCCTGTACTTGTTGCTGCACCTGTTCGCTTACCTTCCCTACAAAAGTCCAAGAGACCTCCTCTCCTGCTGTCTCAAATTCAGCCTTTAAGGCCTGCATCAAAGGAAGCGGGTTTCGGATAGCGTCAATGATTCCTGTATATACCAGGTGAAGCCGATTGGCTGCTTTGAGCCGAGGGCTAAAATCTTGAGGAATGTCTGCCGGATCATAGCCATTGGTGATCAGGTCAATTTTTCTTCCTGAGAGTTTTTCCAGGTCACGCTGGAAGGTTGGGGAAATGGTCACCACCACATCTGCTTGCTGCAATACCTGCTGCTCCAGGGCTTCGTGCCTTCTTCGGATAAAGGGGAGCATGGGTAAGGTGTCTAAAAACTCCCACTGCGACCAGGGATCGCGAAAGTCTGCCAACCAGGGTACACCATGCTTTTGCTTGAGTTGCTGTCCAATCAAGTGCAAACTATGGGGAGGACCAGTGGTAATGATTGCTTGAAACTGCCCTTCTTTGAGCAATTGACTTAGAAATTGAACTGAAGGCTTCACCCAAAAGACACGTGGGTCCGGAACCAGCAGGTTGGCACGTAGCCAGATGGCTGCCTTTTCCAGAAATCCCTTTTTTGGTTGCTCCAAAATACGGCCGGGGTGGCTTTTTCCTTGCTTTTTCACCTTGGCAAACAACTGGTAGGGTTCCCAGATGGGAAAGCGGATGACCTCCAGATCGGGAGAAATTTCCTTGAGGAGGGTTTCATCTTGAAGATCGAAGTCAGGATTTTCAGGCGTAAAAATCACCGGTTCCCAACCTGCTTCGGGAAGGTACTTGGCAAACTTCAACCAGCGTTGTACACCCGAACCTCCACTAGGAGGCCAATAATAGGTGATGATTAACACGCGTTTTTGCATGGGATTCGATGCGCTAGCCAAAATTGGAGACTTGCAAATGTACTAAAAAGAAGAAGGGGAAATTGCTTTCCCCTTCTTCTAAAAAACATGGGTTATTCTCCTTGCCCAAGTGAAAACCCTTTCACTCCATCAAAGGTGTAGAGGTGCTCTGTTTTGATAAAATCAAGACCAAGACCTTCCACTTTTTGAAGTAGGTCTATCACTTGGGTATGCGTGAGTACCTTTCCTTCTTCTACCTTGAATCTGCATCTCCAATGGTCGGTGCAGAAGGTTTCTTTCATACCATCTGGGAATACCTTTACACCTCTATTGGTGATTAAGCTCAGTTTCAATCCACCGGTATCAAGCGTATTCAGGAGATTACCCAAAACATTCGGGTCCCGATGATTTTGGTCCCAGTCCAGGAATACGTCTACCCCGATTAATTCTTTTTTTGCCTTTGGTTTAGGTCGCAAGGCCACATCCATTGGCGCAGTGCTTTCTTTTCCAAACACAGCTGGCACCATTTGACTAGGTACTTGTCCTAGGCGTGCAATGACTGCCTGAGCAAATTCCTGGGTTCCTACTTTTTTAGTGGATAAGCCTTCTTGGTAAATGTCTCCAGTGTGGATTCCATCTTCGATCGTTTTCATCCAAGCGTTGGAGATTTTCTCTGCAATCTCGGGCTGACCGATGTGCACCAGCATCATGATGGCTCCGTTCAATAAACCGGATGGATTGGCAATGTCCTTGCCCGCAATGTCAGGAGCAGAACCATGAATGGCTTCAAACATGGCCACTTCCTCGCCCACATTGGCTGATCCGCCAAGGCCAACCGATCCGGTTACTTGTGCCGCCACGTCAGAGATAATGTCTCCATAGAGGTTGAGCGTCACTATCACATCAAAAATCTCCGGTCGATCTGCAATCAAGGCTGTCCCGATATCGATGATTTTGTGGTCCGTTTCGATACTTGGGTATTCTTTTGCGATTTCATCAAAGGTTTTGTGAAAAAGGCCATCCGCAAGCTTCATGATGTTGTCTTTAGTCATGCAGGTCACCTTTTTGCGGCCATATTTTTTGGCATACTCAAAGGCATAGCGAATGATTTTTTCAGATCCAGGCTGCGAAATTACCTTCAAGCATTGGTAAACCTCCTGGGTTTGGCGGTGCTCGATTCCTGCATACAGATCTTCTTCATTCTCACGAATAATGACCAAATCAGTTTTCGGAAAATGCGTTTTAATAAAAGGCGAATAGGCCTTGCAAGGGCGTACGTTAGCATACAAGCCAAAGGACTTGCGGGTAGTTACGTTTAGTGACTTAAAGCCTCCACCCTGGGGAGTGGTGATGGGAGATTTCAAAAAAACCTTGTTGGCACGAAGGGACGCAAACGAATTGGGCGCCATGCCCGAACTGATTCCCTTTAGGTACACCTGCTCTCCAATTTCAATAACTTCGTACTCCAATTGAGCACCTGCGGCATCTAAGATAGCCAAGGTAGCTTTCATGATTTCAGGGCCGATTCCGTCTCCGTAGGCTACTGTAATTTTTGTTTTGGAGTTCATGGGAAAAATGTGGGTTTAGATTCTTGTCATTCGAGCCGCAAAAGTACGAAAAAACACTGGCAAATGGGTACCGAGATCCAAAAATTCTCGTTATGATATGAATAAAAAATAGTCGATTTCAGCTGCTTTGAGGGATAATTTAGGATTTTCTCCCAGCTTGAATTTGGTAGTGTTGGAGGGTGAGGTATATTTGTCTGAACTATGCCGCATGACTATGTCTGAATTTGTCAATATTCTCACCGAAGAACGACAAGGTATCCTCTACCTCACCATCAACCGAGAGGATAAACTCAATGCCATGAACCTCGCCACCTTAGAAGAACTAAGGCAGGTATTTGATCAGGTTATGGACGACAAATCCATCAAAGGCGTCATCCTCACTGGAGCAGGTGAAAAAGCCTTCGTAGCAGGTGCCGACATCACCGAAATCGCTTCCCTTAACGAGGTCAATGCACGGAAATTTGCAGAGAGCGGGCAGGAAATTTTTGCGATGATCGAAAACTGTCACAAGCCAGTAATAGCAGTTACCAATGGCTACACGCTTGGCGGTGGTTGTGAGTTGGCCATGGCTTGTCACATGCGCATTGCCACCGCAAACGCGAAGTTTGGACAGCCTGAAGTAAATCTTGGCATCATCCCAGGCTATGGAGGTACTCAGCGTCTCACCCTTCTTGTGGGCAGAGGCAAGGCCAATGAGTTGATGATGACGGGAGACATGATTGGTGCCGATGAAGCCAAAACCTTAGGACTAGTCAACCATGTGTTGCCTACCAAGGAAGAAGCGATCGCAGCTGCAGAGTCGATTTTGGAAAAAATAATGAGCAAAGCCCCTCTTGCCATCGGCATGGTGGTCGATTGTGTGAATGCTGTTTTCCTCGAGGAAAATGGATACCAAACCGAGGCCAACTCCTTTGCGCGCTGCGTCAAATCTGGAGACTACAAGGAAGGCACCTCTGCATTTTTAGAGAAGCGGAAACCAGTTTTCCGTGGGGAGTAAGTGATCCAGCCACCCATGGGAGCACTCAAAAAACTTGCCGGACAAACTGCCATTTATGGCCTAAGTAGCATTTTAGGGCGCTCCTTCAATTTTTTACTGATCATCATTTACACCGGGTACCTGAGTAAGTCAGACCTGGGTGCTTTTACAGGCATTTATGCGTTGATCGGCTTCTTGAACATCGTGTTTACCTATGGGATGGAAACTGCCTTTTTCCGATTCTCTACAGGAAAAAATCAGGATCCAACGCGAGTATACCACAATACCCAAACCCTACTAGTCTTATCCAGCCTTGTGTTGGGATCAGGAGTCTACCTCGCCGCACCGCTTTTGGCAGAATGGATGGACTACCCCGGTCAAGCTTATTTGTTCCAGTGGACTGCACTTCTGCTCGCTTTTGATGCGGTACTGGCCATCCCATTTGCCAAACTCAGGTTAGACAACAAGGCCAAAACTTTCGCAGGGGCGAAATTGATCAACATTCTGCTAAATGTTTTTTTCAACCTGCTTCTGCTGATTTGGATTCCTGGATGGATTCAGAGCGGTGTTCTTCCAGCAGGATTTATGGGTTATCAATCGGGCTGGGGTGTAGAATACATCCTCCTTTCCAACTTGATAGCCAATGGCTTAATCATCCCACTTGTCTGGTGGAGTGCTGGCTTCTTTTCTTTCCGTTTGGAGAAAAAAATCCTACAACCCATGTGGACCTATTCACTCCCACTGCTTTTTATGGGATTGGCTGGGGTGACCAACGAACTTATTTCTCGACTGCTTTTTGAGTATGTATTGCCTACCAACTATTACCCTGGGCTTAATTCTCGAGAGGCGGCTGGTATTTTTGGGGCCAATTTCAAGTTGGCCATTCTTATGAACTTGGTGATTCAAGCCTTTAAGTATGCTGCGGAACCCTTCTTTTTCAGGGAATCCAAAGAAAATGACTCTCCTCAACTCTATGCAAAAGTCATGCATGGGTTTATCCTATTTTGTGCCCTGTTGATGATCCTGATTTCGGTCAATTTACACTGGATTGGGCCACTTTTCCTCAAGGGGGACGCCTACCGAATCGGGTTTTCCATCGTCCCAATGTTGTTGTTGGGTTACTTACTGTTGGGAATTTATTTCAACTTATCCATCTGGTTTAAATTGACGGATAAGACCAACTACAGTTTCTGGATTACATTCGTTGGAGCCTTAGTTAGTGTGGCGGGAATTGCCCTATTGGTTCCAATATGGGGATTCATGGGTGCAGCTGTAAGTACTGTAGCCTGTTACTTGGTAATGACAGGAGTCTGTTATTTCTATGGGCAGAAATACTACCCTGTTCCCTACCAAACTACCCGTGGTCTTGGCTATTTAATTCTTGCATTTGCATTGAGCTATGCAGGGTACTTTATGGAAACTGGAACAGCAGGTTTGGATTTTATCCTAAAAAATTCGGGTGCTCTTTTATTTCTCACCGTAGTCTTTTTTGGAGAGCGTGCCTTTTTCAGATCCCTTCTTGCCAAAAAATCCTAAATAAGCCAGGGATACCCCCCTTTTCTTCAGTCAAATTGAGGAAAAGGCACTATGTTTGTATAGATGATTTGAAATCCCATCCATCAGTGAGAGTTACCCCCATTTTTCTTCTTCTTTGCTTCTTTTTTCTGGGTCCAATTGCAGGATTTCCACAGGGTTCACTGTCTAAAAAGGAACTTAAAGCACAAGAACAGAAAGCAAATGCAAGTCGTTTTTTTATTGAAGGAGAAAAAGCATTTGCCTTGGGTGATTTGGAAAAAGCTTACCAGTACTTGGCAAAAGCACGAGAGTTTGCTCCAGAGGAGCCTGCAATCTCTTTCAAATTGGGAGAGGTCCTTTTAAAAAATAACCAGGCCGATAAAGCACTTTCCTTTGCTCAGCAAGCAGTAACTGGAGATCCTGAAAATTTGTTCTATGTCTTGCTGGTATCAGAGATTTACACCAGTTTGAATAAACCCTTGGAGGCGGCAGCGCTGCTGGAAAAATTGACCACGGGATCTACCAAAAACCAGCAATACAACTTGGAGTTGGCATCAATTTACTTGAATGCCAATGAGTTTGACAAGGCCTTGGTAGCCCTGGATCGTGCAGAAGCCTACTATGGGGTACGCGAACCGTTTACCGTCCAAAAACAACGCATTTACCTACGCAAAGACCAACTCTCCAAAGCGGTGGAGGAAGGCGAAAAATTAATCTCCTCCTTTCCTGGAAATCCGACCTATGTGCTTTCACTGGTCGAGATTCTGTACAACAATGCCAAGTTGGATCAAGCCATTGAATTGGTCAGCGCTGAAATCAACAAATACCCCAACCAGCCTGAACTTCAGCTTGCAGCCTTCTCCCTCTACGGAGAAAAGGGGCAAGTTTCTCTTGCCAACACCTATTTACTAGAGGCCATGGCTAGTCCAGACCTCGCTACTTCTTCCAAGGCTAGCACCTTTCAAGGCTTGTTGCAAGAGTTAAAAACCACTGAACGGGAAAAATTGCTCGACAGCCTAGAAGTCTTATTTACTGAAATGCATCCTGCCGATGCCAGTGTATTGGAAGCCATGGGCAACCGAAGAAAAGCGGGGAATAAGTTGGGTGAAGCACTTGAATTTTACAAGAAATCCTTGGCAATTCAGCCCAAAAACGAAAGACTTCTGGAGGAGGTGATCGTCAACTCCTTCGAGACGAGCACCAATTACGAGGAAGTAGCAAGTTATACCAGGATCGCAATTGAAGAGTTTCCAGAAAGCGCCGAATTTTGGTTTTATGAAGGGGTACTCCTCTCAGCACAGAAGAAAGATTCGGTAGCCGTACAAGCCCTTGAAACAGCCCTAAGGCTGAATAAAGAAAAGAATCCTCAATTGGCCCAGGTAGCCTACAGCACCATGGGGAACAGTCTTTACCAACTTGGTGATCAAGTTGCTGCCTTTTCAAATTTTGACAAAGCTCTTGCTCTCAATCCAAATGACGAGCAGGTATTGAATAATTATGCTTATTTCCTTTCGCTAGCCAAACAGGACTTAGCCAAGGCCTTGGAGATGGCCCAGCGGGTGGTGAAAAAGCATCCAAAAAATGGAACCTACCTAGACACCTTGGCTTGGGTTTTGTATCAACTCAATCGTTATGCAGAAGCAGCTACTTATCTAGAAGAAGCATTGAAGTTTGAGAAGGAACCCAGTGGTGTGCTGATGGAACACTATGGAGATATTTTATTTCGCCTAGGAAAGGTAGAGGATGCGGTATCTTGGTGGAAAAAAGCAAAGGAAAGCCCAGAAGGCTCAGATGAGCTCGCACAAAAAATTAAAGATCGACAACTTCATGATTAAAGTGCGACTAGTTGCAGGATTGATGCTTGTCTTCTTGAGCTGGGGATGCGCTCAAAAAGTCACTACCCAAATTGGGGGTGAAGAAATGGAATCCTTTACCCCTCGCACGACGCAGTATGACTATTTGCAAGCCAAAGCCAAACTGGTGCTAGAGGAAGATTCGGGCAAGATTACTCGCGGAACCCTGCAGTTGCGTGCAAAAAAAGACAGCCTAATTTGGTTTTCGCTTTCTCCTGGCCTGGGAGTAGAGGCTATACGCGGATTGCTGAGTGAGAAGAAAATTCAAATCCTAAATCGAATGGGGGCTGAGGACATCAATCTGAGCTATGTGGAGTTTGAACAGCGATTTGGCATTAAATTGACCTTGGATTTATTTCAAAACATACTTTGGGGAGATAGCCCCTATCCTGCCAGCTATGAAGATCGTCTAGTTCGGGTTGGAAAAAAATTCGAACTAACGCAAGTTCGTGAGCAGGTCCGGTACTTTAGTAAAATTGATACCCGGCATGGTAAAGTCTCTGAGCTCTCGAGTACCTCTATTGCTGGGAAAGGATCACTTCTGGCTAGTTTTCCTGATTACCAAAAATACGAAGAGCAAGTCTTCCCTGCGGAGGTTTTAGTTAAAGTTGCTTTTGAGGCACCAGAAGTAGCTCAAAATTTTAGGATTTACATCACTTGGACTACCTTAGATCCTCAAGCAGGTCCTTTAACCTTCCCTTTCCGATTTTAATTCCTATGAAAAGATTTACGAGTCTGCTTTTGCTTTTTTACATCCTACTTCTCTCGAATGTGGCGCTTGCACAGTCCACCAAATCTCGTGAGCAATTGGAGAAAGATAAGGTAGCAATTCAGGCCCGTTTGAAAGAATTTGATGCCATTCTCAAACAAACGTCAGCCACCAAAAAAACATCCATTGGACAGCTGAATGCAATCACCAGCCAGTTTCAGAGTCAAAATCGCTTAGTCAATACCTTGGATCGAGAGGTGGGCTTACTATCCAACGAAATCCTGGAAATTGAGAATAAAATTGCAGGCTTAGAAAGGCAACTGATCGATTTGAAAGCGGAATACTCGCGCATGATTTACAACTCTTCCAAATTGAATAGAGGGCTTTCGATTGTGGCATTTGTATTCAGTTCTAGCAATTTCAATCAGCTGTACATGCGTTTGAAATACCTCAAACAGTACACAGAAAGTAGAAAAAAACAGGCCGAGCAAATTGAAAAACTCTCTATAGAACTTGCCAACCAACGCATTCAGCTCGATGAGCGAAAGGTAGACAAGGAGGTAGTGTTGGTGGAAGAAAAAACCGAAAAACAGAAACTCGAGGTCATGCGCAAAGAGCAGCAAGGCCTAGTGAATACACTTTCTAAGAAAGAACGGGATATTCAAAAACAAATCACTGCTACCAAGAAGCAGCAAGAGCAATTGAACCGGATGATTAAGGCAGCAATCGAAGCTGAAATTCGGGCTGCTGAAACTGCCTCCAAAAAGGAAAATAGTACCAGTACCAAAAAGGCCGGCACCAGTATGCCGATGACTCCAGAGGCTGCGGCATTATCGAGTTCCTTTGCTGGCAATAAGGGCAAGCTCCCTTGGCCAGTAGAGCAGGGTATCGTCTCCCAGGGCTATGGTACCTATCCGCACCCATCTTTGAAGGGAATCACACTCGATAGTGATGGTATCGATATCCGAACTCAGCCCAACGCAAGCGTGCGCGCTGTTTTTGATGGAGTAGTGACCAAAATCACTACAATTCCTGGGTATGGAAATACCATCATCATCAAGCATGGGGAGTACTTCACCATGTACAGCAGACTAAAGTCGATATCAGTGAGCAATGGCCAAACTGTCAAAGCAAAAACTGCTATTGGACAAGTGGCTACCAATGCGGATGGTATAGCCGAGGTCCACTTCCAAACTTGGAAAGGATTACAAATCATGGACCCTGCAACCTGGATTACTGCCAAATAGGTTAAAAAATCTTACATTCATAAAAAAGATACACATCAATAGCCAATCTCCTTGGGTAAGCGGCTGATACTTGTATCTTTGTATCTCTATCTTTAAACGCACAGCATTATGACTACATTAGGTTTTCTTCAAAATATTGGGGGAGGTTCGTTGATTTTGATCATTCTTGTGATTCTCCTTTTGTTTGGTGCTAAACGAATCCCTGAATTAGCTCGTGGACTTGGACGTGGTATCCGTGAATTCAAAGACGCGACCAAGGACATCCAAAATGACCTCGAAGAGGGAATGAAAGACAAGAAAAAGTAATTTTCTAGTTCTATTCTTTTGGAAAAGTATCGTTCCTTCGACGAAATCCAATTTGCCCTTAAAAATAGGGATAGTGATTGTCGATCGATTGTAACCTATTACCTACAAAATATTCAGACGAAGGCGCATCTCAACGCCTTCGTCGAAGTTTATGCCCATTCCGCACTTGAAAAAGCTGCTGAAGTGGATCTAAAAATCGCCAATGGCACAGCAGGAAAACTTGCTGGGATGGTCATTGGTATCAAAGACATCCTCAACTACGAGGGACATGCCTGCACTGCAGGTTCAAAAATCCTAGAAGGCTACATCGCGCAATTTACTGCAACCGCAGTACAGCGACTCTTGGATGAAGATGCCATTATCATTGGAAGACTTAATTGCGATGAATTTGGCATGGGTAGCTCAAATGAGCATTCAATTCATGGTAAAGTATTTCAAGAGCTGGACCCAACTCGAGTGCCTGGGGGATCCTCAGGTGGATCAGCGGTAGCAGTTCAAGCCAATTTATGTACCGTTTCCTTAGGAACGGATACAGGTGGATCTGTGCGTCAGCCAGCAGCATTTACCGGAGTGATTGGGATGAAGCCTTCCTATTCCCGAGTTTCGCGTTGGGGTCTGATTGCCTACGCGTCCTCATTCGATACCATTGGGGTTTTTTCATCTAATATTCGCGATAATGCACGGGTGCTCGAGGTGATGGCGGGCTATGATCCAAATGACAGTACCTCTTCCCAAATAGCGGTAGAGCAGTACAGCACCCTATCTTTTCCATCTAAATCAGTAAAGGTGGCCGTGTTGAAGGAGGCCTTGCATGCACCTACTTTACAACCCGAAATCAAACGCAATACCCTCGCAGTAATCGAACGCTTAAAAAAGGAAGGCCACGAGGTTCTAGAAGTAGAATTTCCACTCTTAAAGTACGTCCTCCCTACCTATTACATTCTCACCACAGCAGAGGCCAGCGCCAATCTATCCCGGTTTGATGGGGTAAACTATGGCTTTCGAGCTCCCCATGCACAAAATCTAGAGCAACTCTACAAGGATAGTCGAAGCGAAGGTTTTGGTGAGGAAGTCAAACGAAGAATTATGCTAGGAACATTCGTGCTTTCTGCCAGCTATTTCGACGCCTATTTCACTAAGGCTCAAAAAGTTCGACGCATCATTAAAGAAGTCACTGAGAAATTATTAACAGATTTTGACTATCTTTTGCTTCCAACTACCCCTACTACCGCTTTTCGATTTGGGGAACATGGGGATGACCCGGTGTCTATGTATTTGGAAGATTTATTTACCGTGCAGGCCTCCGTATCGGGTGTACCTGCAATTTCCCTTCCTAACGGAAAGGACGACTCTGGAATGCCAATAGGGCTTCAAGTAATTTCCAACTCCTTCAAAGAAAGGGAGTTGTATGCATTTAGCCAGTATTTAAGTGGCTTAACTTTAAATTAAACTAAGCGATGAAGAAGTATATTCTCAACCTAGTTGTGGTACTTGTGAGCAGTATTTATTTTTTCAGCACCGATGCTTTTGGGCAGCGAGATGAAATGGAATCAATAGGCAATGTGGAAGGCGTAGTGATGCCTAACTACCACTACGATTATGTGCCTGACTTTACCTATCAAGAAGTGGCAGATCGCATCCAGGCTATGAATCTTGAGATGCCATTTGAATTGAATGATCGGGTTTTTTCTTTTATCCAATACTTCACGGTTCGCAATAGAGAGTACATCAAGATGGTATTGGCCAGGAAAGAGCAGTATTTCCCCATGTATGAGGAGACCATGCGAGACCACGACATGCCTTCAGACATCATCTACCTCTCCATTGTAGAGTCAGGACTAGATCCAAAAATCAAATCGAAAATGGGAGCGGTGGGATTATGGCAATTTATGCCAGCCACGGGCCGAATGTATGGCATGCAGGCCAATACCGACATGGACGACCGCATGGATCCTGAAAAGTCTACCGTCGCTGCAGCCAAATACCTCAAGTCACTTTACAAAATGTTTGGCAACTGGGAAGTGGCTTTGGCAGCTTACAATTGTGGGCCAGGAAATGTCCGCAAAGCCATTCGCAGATCCGGAGGAAAAACCACTTTCTGGGGAATTTATGACCACCTCCCCAAAGAAACACGGAGTTATGTTCCTCAATTTCAAGCGATGCTTTACGTGCTCAACCACTTGGAAGAACACAACCTGCATCTGGAGGAACCAAGCTATCCTCTGGAATACGAGTCCATTAATTTTAATCGTGCATTTAACTTGGAACGGATGGCCGACCTTTCTGGAATTTGCTTAGCGGATCTAGAAAAACTAAACCCTTCCATTAAAACCCGAAAAATCCCAGAGTCACACCAAACAATCGCGCTACGAATTCCAAAATCAAAAGTTCTATTTGTGAAAGAAAATTTGGCTTGGATTAGTGATTCTCTGGGAAAAAGCGCACCCGTATTGCTGGCTGCAAATCCAGCACTCCCTTCAAGTGCTTCTCCTGAGGCAATTACCAGTGCGGCTTCTCGCCTAACATATAAAGTGAAGTCTGGAGATGCTCTAGGAAAAATTGCAAGCCGACATGGTGTTAGCATTTCCCAATTGAGAAGCTGGAACAACCTCAACTCCAGTTTAATTAAGGTGGGCCAGATCTTAGTCATTCACACTGGTAAAGAGCAAAGCACAGTTACTTCTTCTACACTAGCCCTGAATGAAGTCAGTGCTTCCAGTTCCAAAACCTACACGGTGCAACCTGGAGATTCCTTGTGGATTATTTCAAAAAAACATTCCTTGACCATTGAGCAAATCAAGCGACTGAATAACCTGAATAGCACCAACATCAAACCTGGGCAACGCTTGATCATAGGCTAAGCTTTTCCTTGATGTATCTCAATCCTTAATCTGAAATGGATAGCACTCTCCCTTTTTACAAAAAACACATGAACCCAATCCTAAGAGCCATTCAATTTTGTCTCCTTCCACTTTTCTTTTTGCTACTATTCTCTTGTTCCGAAGAAAATGGGGGGACTTCCAATTCGTTGAAGCCAAAAGCCAAAGGTGATATTGGCGAAATCGTGTTGGCTATAGATTCTACCAAATGGGCTGGACCTGTTGGGGAAGAACTACGGGCCATCTTTGAGGCAGATCTACCAGGAATGCTCCGCTCTGAACCTCAATTCAAGGTGCATCGAGTAGATCCTCGTGCGATGACACGCATGCTGAAAATGTACACCAACCTGATCTATGTAACTACTTTTGATGATAAAAAAGGGGGGAGTCAAGCAATAAACGCTCAATTTACCCCTGAATCCAAGGCAAAGGCAGCAGCAGATCCAAACATGTATTCGCTTCGCATGGAGGATGAATTTGCCATAGGACAAGAAGTACTTTATTTGTTTGGCAACAATGAAGCAGAATTGATTGCCAACTTGAGGAAAAACAAAGATCAACTTCAAAACCTGTTTGAAGTTCGTGAACGAAACCGTTTGGCTAAGCCCTTAATGGCTAGAAAAAATGCAACTGCACAAAATGATGCGCGCAAGAACCTAGGCATAGAGATCATGCCTCCAGTATCTTACCAAATTGCAAAGTCAATACCAGGATTTCTTTGGCTTCGACAACCCTCCCCTACGGACAAACGGCCAGATATAAGTGTTTATTTCCATGTAGAAGACTACACCAAGGAAGAACAAACCTTTCCACAAAACATCCTTGCCCTTCGAGATTCGCTAGCCAAGGTTCATATTTTTGGCGATCCAGAGGACCCTAGCTCCTTCATGACCAGCGAAAAACAAATTCCACCTGCTTTCCGAAACATGGTCATTAATGATAATTTTACAGTTGAAATCCGAGGCACCTGGAAAACCAACAATTTGAGTATGGGCGGAACCTACCTCGGTTACCTAATGGTAGATCAGAAGAAAGGAAAACTCTACTACATGGAAGGCTTTGTGTATTTCCCAAATGAAGTGCACCGAGATGCCTTGCGAGAAATCCAAGCCGTACTATTGAACACCAACATCAATTGGACAGAAAATCAAGGAAAGTAAACCCAGTATATCCTCCCCATTTATGGCGATTAAGATTAGAAAAGAAGACGCATTAAACTACCACAGTCAAGGTTCACCTGGAAAAATCCAAGTGGTCCCTACCAAGCCTGTTTCCAGTCAAATAGACCTCGCACTCGCCTATTCCCCTGGAGTAGCAGAGCCCTGTAAGGAAATCGCTGATGATGTAGAAAATGTGTACAAATACACCGCAAAAGGCAATCTGGTAGCGGTAATCTCCAACGGTACAGCTGTATTGGGATTAGGGGACATTGGACCGGAAGCTTCCAAGCCAGTAATGGAAGGAAAAGGAGTCCTATTCAAAAAATTTGCGGGGATTGATGTTTTCGATCTTGAAATCGATGAAAAAGATCCCAAAAAACTAATTCAAATCATCAAGTCCCTAGAGCCCACATTTGGAGGCATCAACCTGGAGGACATCAAAGCTCCTGAGTGCTTTGAAATAGAGCAGACCCTCAAAAAAGAAATGAAAATCCCTGTCATGCACGATGATCAGCATGGGACGGCAATCATTTCCGCAGCAGCTCTACTGAATGCTCTTGAGCTGGTTGAAAAAAATATTGAAGACATCCGAATTGTGGTCAGTGGCGCTGGAGCGGCGGCCATCTCCTGCCTTCGTTTTTACTTAACCTTAGGCGTCAAGAAGGAACATATTGTTGTATGCGATAAAGAGGGTGTCATCCGAACGGATCGACCAGGATTGGCTGGAGAGCATCTGGAATTTGCCACCTCTCAGAATTTCAATACGATTGCCGAGGCCATGCCTGGGGCAGATGTATTTCTTGGACTTTCAGCGGGTAACATCATTACTCCTGAAATGATCCAATCAATGGCTTCCAATCCCATTGTTTTTGCGCTAGCGAACCCGGATCCGGAAATTTCCTATGAAGCTGCAATTGAAGCTCGTGAGGATGTACTCATGGCTACAGGTCGATCTGATCACCCCAATCAAGTAAATAATGTACTCGGGTTTCCTTACATCTTCCGAGGAGCTCTAGATGTACGCGCTACGGTCATCAACGAGGAAATGAAGCTTGCTGCTGCAAAAGCCATAGCTAAACTCGCAAAAGAACCTGTTCCTGAAATTGTAACCAAAGCCTATGGGGAGAGCCATTTGAGCTTTGGAAGATTCTACCTCATTCCCAAACCAGTAGATCCGAGACTAATCACCACCATAGCACCTGCTGTGGCTAAGGCTGCAATAGAATCTGGTGTAGCCAAACGCATCATTAAAGACTGGGATGCTTACGAACTTGAATTGCAAAAACGAATCGGCATTGACGAACGATTGATGTCAATCGTGATTGGTAGAGCTAAAAAAGATCCAAAGCGAGTGGTATTTGGGGAAGCGGACAACCTCAAGATTTTGAAAGCTGCCCAACAGATCCGTGACGAAAAAATCGCTGTACCTATTTTATTGGGCAACCGGGAACGCATCTTAGAACTTATCGAAGAAAATTCCTTGGACCTAGATGGCGTCAGCATCATTGACCCCTTGGTAGAGCATGCATTGAATGAAAAGTTTGGAAAAATCCTGGCACAGAAAAGACAACGCAAGGGTATGACCCAAACAGACGCCAACCGATTGGTGAAGGAACGAAACTATTTCGGTGCCTTGATGGTGGAAACAGGGGAAGCCGATTGCTTTATTTCTGGTCTCACGCGCGATTATCCAAAAACCATTTTACCATCACTCCAAACGATTGGTGTTAAAAAAGGCGTAAACCGCGTAGCTGGGATGTACATCATGAACACCCCTCGAGGACCCTATTTCTTTGCAGATGCTACCGTCAACCTCAACCCTACCGCGGAGGAACTAGTAGACATTATTGGACTCACTGCTACGGCCGTGAAGTTTTTCAATATGGTTCCTCGTATTGCACTGCTCTCCTATTCCAATTTCGGGTCAGCCCAAGGAGATATTCCATCCAAAATGTCAAAAGCCACTGCCTTGGCAAAGGAAAAATACCCAGACTTAATTATAGAAGGAGAAATGCAAGCCAATGTGGCTTTGAACCAAGAGATTCAAAAGGAGATTTATCCTTTCTCTGCGCTTTCCCAAAAAGGCAAGGAGGTAAATACCTTGATTTTCCCTGACTTGGCTTCCTCAAACATTGCCTACAAGCTCTTGGCTGAACTTGGAAATGCAGAAGCAATTGGACCAATTTTGCTCGGCATGAATAAGCCAGTTCATGTTTTACAACTTGGAAGTTCCATTCGCGAGATTGTCAACATGGTAGCAATTGCAGTAGTTGATGCTCAATCCAGCAAAGAAAGTTTATGATAGATTACCTCAATGGAAGATTGGTACACAAAGACCCTACTTATGTCTTGATTGATGTAGGTGGAATCGGCTACCATGTCAAAATCTCCCTTCAAACCTATGCTGCGATTAAGGATCAGGAGCAATTGCGCCTCCTTACCTACCTGCACATCAAAGAGGATGCACATACGTTGTATGGATTTAAGGAAGAGCAAGAAAAGCGGCTTTTCCTTTTACTTACCTCAATAAATGGTGTGGGTCCAAGCACAGGCTTGATGATTCTCTCTTCCTTGAGTAGCTCAGAAATCGAGCAAGCCATTCTTTCTGGCGATGTGGCGACAATTCAAGCCGTAAAAGGAATTGGAACCAAAACCGCACAACGAATTATCCTAGAATTAAAAGATAAGGTAGGGAAATCAAGCTCAGGCGAATCTACTGCCCCACTAGGATTCTTGAATGGGGGCAATAAAATCAGAGAAGAAGCGTTACAGGCTTTAATCACTTTAGGTTTTCCAAAGGCTGTGGCAGAGAAAAATATTGCCTTAGCGCTCAAACAGAGTGGAGGAACGATCTCCTTGGAAGAACTGATCAAAGCATCGTTAAAAACTTCTTAATTCCCACTGAATTGAAGGTTCAGGACTTTCTTACTTTTTTGAACACAGCGATACGGAGTTTTTTTATACTCCTAGGTTTTCTCCTTGCTATTAGTTCATTCCAAACCATTCAAGCCCAACAGAATCCTACACCCAAGTCTCGAATAGATTCCTTAAACCAGCGAAGACTGGCACCCTCCTTTTTATTGTGGCAGAATTGGAGAACCAACCCACTTTATCCTTACCGAAACCCATTTTTAAACCAAAAATCTCCCTTCCTCCCCTCATCTCCTGTCAATAGAAATATTCAGATTTTGATGGACTCCACCCTCAAATATCAGGTGGAGGATCAATTGGACAGTACTTCCATAGGGAATCAACAAGAATACGATTTCGAAAAATTCGCTCCCTTGCAAGAATACCAAGTAAGGCAGGAGTACTGGAGAACCCGCTCCCGAGGCATTGATGGAGAAAGTGCAGTAGAAGGTAGGAGGCTCATTCCTCCCTTGACTATGAGTCCAACCTTTGACCGCATCTTTGGAGGTGATTCTATCAACATCATCCCTACTGGCTACGTCAACCTGGACTTTGGGGCTATTTTCAGAAGGATTGACAATCCCACCATTCCCATCCGTCAGCAAAAGAATGGAAACTTCAATTTCCAGCAGCAGATTCAAATGGCTGTCAATGGTACCTTGGGCCAAAAATTAAAGATTGGAGCCAACTTCGACTCCAACAATTCCTTTGATTTTCAAAATCAGCTGAAACTGGAATACGACGGCTTCGATGAAGACATTATCCAATCCATCGAGATGGGAAATGTGAGTTTACCTGTACAAAACCGACTGATCCAAGGGGCTCAGAATCTGTTCGGGGTCAAAACAGAGATGAAGTTTGGCAAACTCAACGTAACCGCTGTCGCCTCCACCCAACGAGGCAGACGGGACAACTTGGTCATTGATGCCAATGGACAGGGCAGAGCCTTTGATATTCAAGGATCCAAATACGATGAAAATCGACACTTTTTCCTCAGCCACTTCTTTCGCGAAAACTACGAACGCTGGCTGAAAGGACTTCCTCAAGTTACCTCAGGAGTCAACATCACCCGGGTGGAAGTTTATGTGATGAACCGGGCCACAAACACCGAAACCCTACGGAATTTTGCAGCATTTATGGACCTTGGGGAAGGAAAAGTGCTCCTCAATGGAAGTAATCCTGCCATTGGACCGGGTAGTCCAAACAGTCCCGCCAACAACGGGGCCAACCGGCTCTATGCAAGCATTAGTGGCAATCCGAGCTACCGTCCTTTCGATTCAGGTGCACGTGCCCTAGAAGGGGATTTGGGTATCAAAAAAGGGGTGGATTTTGAACAAATTAATGGTGCCCGTAAACTAGATCCTTCGGAATACTTTTTCAATGGCCAGTTGGGCTTTATCTCACTCTTCCGCCGATTGCAGAACGATGAGGTCATCGCCGTCTCTTACGAATACACCTACAATGGACAGGTATTTAAGGTGGGCGAACTCACCGAAGATTATCAGTCTCGCCGAGAAGATGAACTGATATTCTTAAAACTCCTTCGCCCTGCACGGATCAATACCCGAGTGCCGACTTGGGACTTGATGATGAAAAACGTCTACAGCCTCAATGCCAGTCAGGTACTCCGAGATGGATTTCAGTTGCAAGTCATCTACCGTGATGATCGCACCGGCTTAGACAATCCTTCCTTGTTGGAAGGAAAAAATGTAAAAGATATCCCACTGATTCGCCTCACCGGCTTGGATAATTTGAATCCTCAAAATGATCCTGCTCCTGATGGCAACTTTGACTTTGTGGAAGGAATCACCATGCTATCGGATCGGGGCCTCCTGATTTTTCCAGTGCTGGAACCCTTTGGCTCCAACTTAGCTCGAAAATTCACGGGGGACGAGCGGGTACTTCGTGAAAAATACGTGTACGATACACTTTACCGAACTACTCAGGCAGATGCAGAATTGGTCACCCGACTCAATAAATTCTTTATCAAGGGAAGGCTTACAGCAGGCTCAGCCAGTGAGATCCAACTTCCAGGCTTAAATATCTCCCCCGGTTCTGTCATTGTTCAAGCTGGAAACATCCCACTCACCGAAGGAGTTGATTTTACAATCGACTACAATGTGGGGCGCCTCGTCATCATCAACGATGCCATCCTCCAATCTGGTAAACAAATCAATGTCTCCTTCGAGAAGGCAGACCTTGTATCCTTTCAAACCCGGAGTTTGCTGGGTACTCGACTGGATTATGTGGCCAACAAAAAACTTACTTTGGGAGGGACTTTCCTCTTCCTAAACGAGCGTCCCAATGTATCCCGCATTGCCACTGGCAATGAGACACTACGAAACAGCCTTTGGGGACTCGACCTGAACTACAACAGTGAATCGCGTTTTTTAACCAAAATGGCAGATGCACTTCCCTTTACAGACACGAAGGAAAAATCACTGGTTCAGTTTAACGCAGAATTTGCTCACCTCATTCCCGGAACCTCCAATACTGTGAATGGAGATGCGGCATCCTACATCGATGACTTTGAAGCAGCAGTAACCCCCTTCTATTTGGGTGCTCAAGCGAATCAAAATTGGAAATTAGCCTCCACCCCAAAAACTGCAGACAACCGCTTTGACTTGAGTAACCAAACCGAAGATAACCTCGGAAATGCCTACCGCAGAGCCCGTTTGGCTTGGTACAACATTGACAATGTGTTTTACCGTGAAGGTGGGCCGGGTGTTCCAGCAAATATCAATGCCCAAGACCGCCGAAATCACTACGTTAGACGAGTAATTCCTCAGGAGATATTCAAGAACCAAGACCGAGAGGTCATTTTGGTCCCTCAGCCTTTGTTTGAACTAGCCTTTTTTCCCCAAGAACGAGGCATGTACAATTACAACCCGGGGCTTACCTCGGAGGGCTTGCTCGCCAATCCGCGACAAAACTATGGAGGTGTCACTCGAGCGATTACCACCGAGGTAGATTTTGACCGAACCAATATCGAGTACGTGGAATTTTGGTTGATGGACCCTTTCCTACCTGGAGAAAATGGAAAGGTATTGGATGGGATTTTCAATCAGAACAATACAACAGGCGGTAAACTCTTTTTGAACCTAGGAGACATTGCAGAGGATGTAATTAAAGATGGTAGCCATGCTTTTGAAAATGGGCTTCCAGCAGATGGAGATCCTGCAGAAACTTCTGCCAATGAGTGGGGAAGAATTACGCGTCAGCAATTTTTGTTGCCTGCCTTTGACAATTCTGCTAGCGCTCGCGTGAACCAAGATGTGGGCTTGGATGGATTAAAAAATGAGGAGGAAGCCAGCTTTTTCAAGGGAAGATTTGTGGATCGCTTGACGCTATCCCCTTCCGCTAAAAATGCCTTACTTCAAGATGTGTCGGCGGATGGATTCCAGTACTACCTGGATTCTAAATTTGACCAAGCCAATACCAAGATTCTTGAGCGTTACAAAAAATTCAATGGTAACGAAGGCAATACGCCGGTGACCGCAGACCAAAACCTCCCCTACACCCCATCTGGAACGAATAATCCGGACAACGAGGATTTGAATACAGACAATACCATCAACGAACTGGAAAATTATTACGAGTACGAGATTGACCTTCGCCCTGGTCAACTCAAGGTAGGAAATAACTACATCGTAGATCAAGTCACGCACAATGAAGCTGGAGAGCAAGTTAACTGGTACCTTTTCCGTATTCCGGTAAGGCAACCTGATCGGATCCAAGGGGATATTTCAGGCTTCAAATCCATCCGTTGGTTGCGGACCTATCTCACCGATTTCCAGCAGCCAGTAGTTCTTCGTATGGCTGAATTCCGCATGGTTGGGAGCCAGTGGAGAGCCTTCCAGGAGTCCTTATTTGAACGGGGATTTTTTGAATTGCCCGAACCAGACAATTCCAATCTTACCGTGGACGTGGTGAATATCGAGCAAAATGCACAGGGAAGTGAAACCTCCAGCCCTTATGTGTTGCCTCCTGGAATTCAGCGAGATCGAGACAATACCTCCGTCATTGAACGCAGGCTCAATGAGCAATCGCTCCGCCTCTGTGTGGAAGATTTGGCCCCAAAAGATGCCCGTTCGGTATTCAAAAATATCAATCTGGATCTGGTGCAATACGAACGCATCAAAATGTTTTTCCACGCCAACAGCGAAGAAACTCGTGACGGAGAAGTGACTGCCTTCTTGAGGTTGGGTACCGATTATACCGACAACTACTACGAAATCGAAGTGCCGCTAAAAATATCTTCCCTGGGAAGCAATGACCCGCGCATTGTTTGGCCAGAAGAAAATGAACTAGACATCGCTATCCAGGAAATCGTGGGAATCAAAGCGGAGCGAGACAATACCCAATCTCCTCTGACGCTGCCATTCAGCAAAAAAATTCGCCAATACAAGGTCACCGTAATGGGTAGACCCGAACTCAATCAAGTTCAGGGAATGATGATTGGGGTTCGTAATCCAGGAACAGGGATTGGTTCTTCCAAGAGCCTTTGCCTCTGGGCAAATGAACTTCGAGCCACTGGCTTTACCAAAACAAATGGCTGGGCAGCCAATGCCTACCTGAACACTAAAATTGCCGATGTGGCCGTAGTATCTGCTTCCATACGCCACAATTCCATTGGCTTTGGAGGATTGGAAACGAAACTCTCCCAACGTAGCCGACAAGCCACTACCCAATACGATATTTCGACCAATGTGGAAGTGGACAAGCTCCTCCCCAAGGAATTAGGAATAAGTATTCCGGTTTATTTTTCTGTGGAGAACTCCAGTACACGTCCTGAGTATGATCCTTTGAATCCTGATGTTCCTTTTGAAGTAGCATTGGACAAGTTTGCCAACTCAGCAGCTAAAGATGCCTACCGGGATATTGCAATGGACCAGCTATCGCGTAAGAATATCAGTTTGAATAATGTCCGTAAACTGAAGAAAAATCAGGAAGCGCCAAGCAGAGTATACGACCTATCCAACCTGGCTTTTTCCTATGCAACAGGTACGGTGACGCAGACCAATGCACAACTTCAGGGATACAACTTCAAAACCAACAAGGGAAATGTAACCTACAGCTTTCAACCGAAGGAACTGAAAATCGCTCCCTTCGAAAAATCAGAAGGCATGAAGAGTCCTTACCTGAAGCTAATCAAAGACATCAACCTCAACCTATCCCCTACGCTGCTTTTGGCTAGAATGGATGTAGACAGAAGGTTTACCCGTTCTCAATACCGCAATGACCAGCTGAGTACTTCTGGTGTTGATCCACTCTTTCAGAAGTCTTTTTTCATGAACCGATCCTTCAACATCAACTGGGATCTATCCTCAAGCCTGCGGGTGGACCTGGCTGCAAGCGCAGCAGCAGTAGTGGATGAGCCAGAAGGGGATTTGGATACCCAAGCTAAGATTGATTCCGTACGCGCCAACTTCCTTCGCTTTGGGCGAACGACGAATTACAACCATTCTGCAACGGTAAATTACACCTTGCCATTTGCCAAGTTGCCGCTCACGGATTGGATTCAAACGGACTACAGGCACCTCAGTACTTATACCTGGCAGACTGGTGCCATTGGGCAGCGGGACACCTTGGGTAATGTGATTCAGAACACCAGAGAGCAAACCTTATCTGGTAAGCTGGATTTGATCAAACTCTACAACAAAAGCAAAGCCCTAGCTGCGATCAATGCCCCAAAGCGTCCTGGTATTCCTGGTAGACCAAGTACAGATGCTAGCGATACTATTGGTACTCCGCTGACTCGTGGAATACTTAAAGTAGCGATGCTGCTGAAAGAGGTAACCTTCAACTATGGCATCATTGAAGGAACCTTCCTGCCAGGATACATGCCCAACACTGGGCTGCTAGGCATGGATCGAGCCTGGGAAAATCCCGGTTGGGCTTTTGTATTTGGAGCCCAAAATGCAAACTTACGTTACCGATTGGGACAAAATGGCAACATGGCCCCAAGCCCTGAACTGACCCAGAGCTTCCGTCAAAATAAGGCCATCAACCTTTCCATTAAAGGATTGGCCGAACCCATACGCGACTTTAGAATCACCTTGGAAGCCAACAAACGCGAGATTGGAGACTACAGCGAAATCTTCAGAAATAGCGTCACCACTCCTGGCTCCTTCGAATCTCTCAGCCCTAGCCGAATGGGATCCTACAGCATTAGTACGATCTTATTGGGAACTACCTTTGCCAAAAACAACCAAGAAAACGAATCGGAGTTATTCACCAACTTTGAGAATTTCCGATTCCTCATCAAGGAGCGGCTAGATCAACAGGCTGCTGCGCCAGGTGAATACCCAATCAATGGACAGGACGTGCTTATTCCTGCATTTTTGGCGGCCTACCGAGGCAAAGATGCGGGCAGCGCAACCCTTAACCCCTTTCCGAAAACACCACTTCCAAACTGGCGTGTGGATTACAGGGGCTTGTCTCGCTTAAAGGGACTCAGCGAACTATTCAGTAGCATCAACTTGACCCATGCCTATAGCTCCACCTATGATGTAAGTAACTTCTCCAATTCCTTGCAGTATCAACAAGGATTGGAACTATTCAATACGTTGCAGCAGCTCCAACGCCCAACACTTACAAATTTGGAAGGGCAGTTTATACCGATCTACATCCTAAATCAGGTAGTCCTTACCGAACGATTTGCCCCGCTAATCGGTGTGGATTTGCTGACCAAGCAGCGAATGAATATCGCCGTGAATTACAATAGAGAACGAAATTTGGGCTTGAATTTTTCCAACTCACAGATCACCGAGCAGGCTAGCAGTGATTTCGGACTGACGCTCTCCTACACCAAAGCTGGAGTGAAAATTCCTTTCAAAATCGGAGGACAACAAAAGGTCCTAAAGAACGACCTTCAAATGCGCTTGGATACGAAGATTGGTAGTACGCAACAGGTGCAGCGAAAAATAGAGGAAAAGGCCACCGTAACGAACGGAAACTTCAATTTTCAATTTAGGCCTACCCTCAGTTACGTAATCAATCGAAGCTTAAACTTGACGGTTTATTTTGAGCGTACAGTCAATGATCCTCGTGTAACCACCGCCTTCCGTCGGTCAAATACCGCCTTCGGAGGTCAGCTACGATTTAATTTATCACAATAGATTTCAATCTCTCCCGAATACTTTTAATTTTGGGTGAATTAAAAAAACCATCATGAATTTTCCAGACGAACTAAAGTACACCAAAGACCACGAGTGGGTCAAAATCGAAGGTGATATTGCCACTATTGGCGTAACCGACTTTGCACAGAAAGAGTTGGGTGACATCGTATATGTAGAAGTAGAGACCCTTGGCGAAACCTTGGAGGCAGGAGAGGTTTTTGGAACTGTAGAAGCAGTAAAAACTGTCTCTGATCTTTTTATGCCAGTTACGGGAGAAATTCTTGAATTCAACGGTGAATTAGAATCTTCCCCTGAGCTAGTAAATGACGCACCTTACACCGAAGGATGGATGGTCAAGGTTAAACTAAGTGGAGGAGCTCCTGCAGATCTTTTGGATGCGACCGCTTACAAAAATCTAATCGGAGAATAAGCCCTGCATGTCTCGGAAAGTTTGGACTTTCTTGTGGTTGGTTACCTGCAGTGTAGCCATGCTTACACCAGGAAGTTCGCTACCCGAGGTTTCGGTGTTTAGCTTTCAAGATAAACTCATCCATTTCGTGCTTTTCTTCGTTCTCGCCTACCTTGCAGTAGGCTTGGGAATACGAGAAAAAAAAGAAGTTTGGCGCAATAAGCGCCTCTGGATGAATTTCTTAGGGCTTGCAGTACTTCCAAGCATAGGACTGGAAACCGCTCAACACTTAATTCCTTTTCGAAGCTTTGATTTTAATGACCTTATTATCAATGTTTTAGGTATATTTTCAGGATTATTTGGATATTTATATCGTCCTTCTTGCAAATTCATTTTGGATTAATCTCCGATAATTCTTACACTTGTTATATAAAATAGAACCGATTAACCTCTATAAACCAAATTCACCATGGAAGCAAAAAAGACTCCTAGTGCTGACTTGACCAGAAGAGTAGGTATGTTTACCAACCTAGGTCTTGCTATAGCCGTTGGTCTCACTCTTGCTGCCTTCGAATACAAGTCTTATGACGACGCCGCTCTTAAGGATCTAGGTGACGTTTCAGACAGCTTCGATGAGCTAATAGATGTGCCCATCACTCAGCAGCCACCGCCACCACCGCCACCGCCACCAATGGAGCAGCCAGTGATCCAGGAAATTCCGGATGAGGTGAAAATCGAGGAAAAAATCGATGTAAACTTTGACGTAGACGTAAAAGAAACTACGGTAATTAAAGAAGTTGCCATCAAAGAAGTGGTAATCGAAGAAGAGAAAGCCGATGTTATCTTTGACGTAGTAGAAACTCAGCCTAACCCTCCTGGAGGTATGTCTGGCTGGAACAAATACCTTGCCGATAACCTAAAGTACCCAACTCAAGCAAGAAGAATGGGTGTAGAAGGAACGGTAATCGTAGTATTCGTTATCAACACTGACGGATCCATTCAAGACGTAGAAGTATTGAGAGGTATCGGTGGAGGTTGCGACGAAGAAGCTGTAAAAATTGTAAAAGCTGCACCTAAGTGGGAGCCGGGTAAACAAAGAGGTAAGCCTGTTCGTACGCGAATGAGATTACCTATCAAATTCAAACTTGGATAATAGAAAAGACCCGAGCATCTCGGGTCTTTTTTTTGTGCTCTATCAGCCAAGTACGTTGACAGAAACACAATACATAGGTAGATTAAAAAAAGGCCTGAATGATATCAGGCCTTTTTTTAACAATTTTATGGTGGATTAAAGTAAAGTTTTCAGGTTCAAGTAAGTGGGCTGTGAACGGTGGACAGTCTTCTGTCGACATTTAATTACAGCACATTTAACGACTGTTCTTTGATTTTTTCTAGTTCATCCTTCATTTGGATGACTATCTTTTGAATACCTGCATCGTTGGCTTTTGAGCCGATGGTATTGATCTCTCGGCCAATCTCCTGGCTGATAAACCCAAGCTTTTTTCCTTGATTCACTTCGGTCTCCATACACTTCATGAAGTAGTCTAGGTGCGTCTCTAATCGTACGAGCTCTTCATTGATGTCTATTTTCTCAAAGTAATAAATCAATTCCTGCTCAAATCGATTTGCGTCAAAAGCGTGTTCATCCATCCACTGGGAGAAATGCCCTCGAATTCGCGATTGAATTTTCTCCTTACGGCTTGGTTCCTCCGCTTTAATCGCTTCCCATCCCTGTCGGATCAAATCGATGTTTTCTTTTAACTTGACAAAAAGCGAAGCACCTTCGTCTACACGAAAGGCCTCACAGCGAACCAAGGCTTCATCCACTACCAACCTTACTTGTGCCCAATCTTCGGAATCCTCCCGGTCCATAGTCGTGGTAACCATGACCTGAGGGGCCTGTAACGCTAGTTTAAATAAATCGGTGGAAGTCTCTCCTACGGAAGCCGCAAGGCGCTCAAAGGTACTGTAATAGGTCTTAAACAAATCCTCATTCAGTTGAACGGGGAGATTTTGGTTTCCTTTCGCTAAAAAATCGATGGAAACACTAACTTTCCCTCGATCCAGAATCGCTTGTACTCGATTTCGGATTTCAGCCTCTTTATCAGCAAATTGTCTAGGACTTCGGATAGAGAGGTCTAACATTTTTGAGTTGAGCGTACGGATCTCCACTTGGATGACGAGCTGCTCATTCTCAAATCCGGCTACGCCATAGCCAGTCATGGATTTGATCATACAGGTTACTTTAGAAATTATACCCCAAAGTAAAGTAAAATTTCAACTCTTCGTTTTTATAATTCCGTACGGGTCGAGCTGCATCGAATTTGATGTAATAATTCATCAACACCGTACGAAGGCCCGCACCATAACTTTGAAGCCAAGGATTGTTGAAATTGTTTAGTACAATCACAAATGGAGAACCAGAGGTATTGATCACCTCGGTGTTTTGATCGTTGATCTTTTCCCAAGGTGCAGCCTCATTCCAAGCAGAACCTACGTCATAGAAACCTACTAGCTGAAAGTTTTTTACAAAGTTGGAGGTGATGTTTCCTCGAGTAAGATACGAAAACAAGGGGAGTCTCAATTCGGTAGAGAAGGTCAGCGCATTTCGACCTCGAATCTCATCGTAATCGTAGCCTCGGAGATCTACAAAATCCGCAAAAAGGATATTGGAATTCTCTAGCCCATTCGGATTTCGCACAGGTGAAGGCTCAGGACGATTGGCCGGCGGGTTGTAGAAATTATTGAAAAGCCAGTTGTCCATTCCCCCAACTAGGTAACTCTGAGGATTTGCGCCCATAAAGGATCCAAAATATAATTTGGAAGCTAGGATGATGTTTTTGTGGATCTTCTGGTAATTGCGAAGGTCCAAATAGAAATTGCTAAACGAACGACTCCCTAAATTCAGCCCTTGGTAGTGCTGAAATCCAACCTTTCCTTTGGTGCCCGTGAAGGAATACAATCCCATGGGTTCAGTTCGATCGTAGACATATTCTACCTTTCCACCTGCATAGGAAACTTGCAATTGATTGAGCTCTGGAATCTTGCTGTAAATCAAGGAGTCCTCATTCAAATTGAAATACTGCGTCTTGGCCACAAAAGGAGCGGCATATAAACGGGAATGGATGGAAAGCGGATAGGCTACTCCTGTCTCCACTTTGGTCAGCGTATATTTTTGAAAACTCACATCACCATCGGTGAGGGAAAGTGTTTTCCGATCGAAACGACCTCTTAAATCTAGTCGAGATTTGAGGTACTCGTACTCAAACCAGATATCTCCTCCTGAATCAAAATCCAAGGAATACATAATCCCTCCCATGAATTGATGGTTGTCCAAGACATCCGTCATCTTTCCCTGAAGATTAATTCCAAACCCACGCAAGGGATCTACTACAAATCGGGAATTGATGTGGTTAGTGAAAAATTGGGACTCCATTGGGCGGGGTCCAGCTATCAGCTTTTGTAAATTTTGTTTTCTGAACGTGTCGAGAATGCTGTTTTTTGCAGTTTCCGGTTTAGCCTCAACTGCCGCCGTATTCGTTGCGTTTCGTGATGGAATCGAGTCAAAAGTATAGTTTTCGGTATTGACACCCCTTCTCGTTTCAAATCGTAAGCGATCAGTTGTCAGAGAAGAAGTTTTTTGGGAAAGAGTGTCGAGCGGCGTTATTGGTACTACCAACTCAGGTCCTGCTTGCTGCTCTTGTTTGGCACGGGTCGCTTGTTGGGTTTTAGACTCAAGGATTCTTCGTGCAGCAAGTCGTTCATTCAATTCTTTAACCTGTGCCAATTGAACTCGAGGGGTGCTCGGAGTAAATTGATCTAATCCAGAATACGAATCCACAAAAAGTTGAGATTCTTTCCCATTCCGGACCGCATAAGCCATCTTATTCATTCGAGAATTCACGTCAAACACTTCGATGCTGGTGTCAAAGGAAGAAATTTGGGTGGAAACCTGATTTCCAACACTAAGCTTCATCAGGTTGGAAATTCCACTCAAATCACTCAAAAACACCAAATTATTGGAATTGAGCTTCCTAGGGTAAGTGTTTTTGCTATTGGCGTTGGTGAGTTTGGTATACAGCGTAGTATCTTTCAATACCTGAACTTGATACAAATTGTATTGCTCTGGAAAACTAGTCAAGGCTAGCCCTTTCTGGATGACTGAATCTGGCAGTTGAGTGAAGTTGCTTGAATAGACAATCGTCGAATCATTCAAAAAAGTAGGAGTCAGTTCATCGAATTCATTGTCAGTCAAGCGCTTTCCTTCCCCGCGTACATTCAAGGTATATAGGTCTGTTTTGCCATTAGAAATAGCGGAAAGAACCATATTTCTACCTGATTCATTGAAATCAAAACTCAAAATCTGGGTGATGTTTCGTAGATAAATTTTATCTCTCGCTGAGCCATCTAAGGATCGTTGCCTTAGTGTGGTCAAGCCTCGGTTGAACGTTGCAATCGCAAGGATCGCAGAATCCCTCCAAGCAATCACAGGAGCATTCAAATTAGGAGGCAATTCCTCATGCTTCGAGCCGCCTTGGTAGATGCGCAGCTCAGAACCAGAAGACAAATCACGTACCCAGACAGTAGCCTTGCCTGCATTGTTGAGTACGTAGGCCAAGTGAAGCCCATCTGGACTAAACTTCACATCGGTAATCGCTCCATCCACCCGGGAAGAGGTGGTGGCAATGGCCTTTTTTGGATCTAAGGTTTTAAAGTTGCTATAAACAGGCTCATTGACCTTCAGGTAAAACTGCTGCCAATCGGAAATGAACGACTTGAAATTAACCCCTATGGTATTCGCAATGCTATTTTCCTCATTGCGATTGATTCGGGAAAGGTTCAGGATACTCGAAACATACCTCCTGCCATACTTTTCGGATATGTAGTTCCAAATCGACTGCCCGACGAGGCCAGCCTCTAAGTCAGTCAAGGTGTGTAGTTTCGGATTGGGAGTATTTTTCAAATAGCGACGGATGTAATCATCCATCTCTCGGCTCCAGCCTTTGGCTAAGTAAAGCGCTATGCCATCCACATACCAATCGGGAAAATTACTTACCAAATTCGATTGAAAAGCATCCGCCACAGAAGCGCCATAGAGCATTTCTCGAACAATGACTTTTGAAGTAGCAAAAAGCAAATCATCCTTAAATAAATCCATACGCCCCTTGTAGGCAACTTCTGCTACAAGTCGGGTAAATTTAGTTTGCCCCTCTTCCGTATACTGCTCCGCATTGAGGTCCAAGTTGCTCTGAAGACGCTCTTCTGGAGAATTATAAATATATATTCTTGGCTTGGTGTAGGCTACGTAGCCAATGTTTTGAGTCAGCTTATTGAATTCGGATTCCAAAAATTCAATAGCCATCTTGGCATTCACCCCGCCTTTGTCGTAGTAATACACCTCAAAATTGGCTGAAGTGTAAAAGTACCAGTCAAATTCCTTGTGCTGCACTCGGTTTTTACCGAAGCGTTCTTGGTCAAATTGAGCCCTGACTTCTGTCACGCAGCCAAGGAGAACAATTAAAAAAAGGTATCGAAATACACGCATCCGCATTTCCAACGATAGAGTTAGGTTTTAAATATACTAAATATACCGAGAGATCGATACTTCGGCAGCCAAAGGCTTGTTTTCAAGAAGAAAATCCCGCATTTGAGCACTAAAATAGGGAACGAGTGAAACACCCTTCGCTCCAAATCCATTGAAGACATAAACGCGTGACTCTTCAGGATGTTTACCCAAAAATGGTTTTCTATCTTTTGTTGCTGGCCGAATTCCCACCTTGTGTGCACAAACTTCTTGAACAGGCACACGCACCACCTCGGTCAACTTGTCCAGCAACTCTTTTTAGGCAGTTGCCGTAGGACCCTCATCCAAGTCATGCCAGGTATAGGTGGACCCCACTCGAAAATTTCCATTGGGTAAAGGAACCCGAAACACTCCACGATTGACGATGAAAGGAGGATCAAAATTTTGTTTCACTTCCAATATCTCCCCTTTCACGGGAGCAAAAGGCAAGAATGAAAAAAAACGGGAACGCATCGCCCCTAATCCATTGCAATAAATCAAGGCCTTTGCCCTCCACTGCTTGTACTGCCAATACTCCCCTAGCCGCACCAATTCCTCCTCCTTAAATTCTTCTTGATGTAATCGATCCCCAAAAAAAGTGGCCATTCCTTCCAAAAAAGCAGGAATATCCAACCAACCCGAATACTGAAGCAGAACTCCACCAAACGAATCTTTGAGGCGAGCATCCTGGCTTTCTACCTCAATTTTCTTTACAAAAGGCTGAATTTCCTGATCGCTCGAATGCCCCATCCATTCATTTTGTTCTTCGATGGAAAGAAAGGGACGGTAGATGGGCTGGATGGTAAGAAACTTCTTCCCAGTCACTTGTTCTAGTTCCTGATAAAATGGGATGATCTCAGGAAACAAGACTTCCCCTTTCCAGGTCTTGACCATTTTCCTTCCTGTGACAGGATTGAATAAGCCCGCTGCAACTCGACTACTTTGATTTCTCTCTGGCTGATCAAGAAGGATCACTTTTTTTCCCTCTTGAATCAAGCGATACCCCATGGCAGAGCCGGCCAAACCTTGTCCAATGATTAAAAAATCAATTTCCATGTCCTAAATTAAGCTACTAATTCTTTACTTTGCTTTAATCTCTTTGACTTTTCTCATGCTCCATATCAAGTGCTTCACCTTCAACCCATTTCAAGAGAACAGCTACTTGCTCTACGATGATGCAGGAATAGCCACACTCATTGATCCAGGGTGCTATACGCCTGAAGAAAAAAGGGAGCTGGAAGCCTTTGTGCTAGATCAAAACTTACAAGTCACCCAATTGCTAAATACCCATTGTCACATCGATCACGTATTGGGTAATGCTTGGGCAATGGAGCGATTTCAAGTCGACCTACAAATCCACATCCTAGAAGTTCCCGTCTTGAAATCTGTGGAAGTGTATGCCCCTAACTATGGATTTCGGGAGTATGTTCCTTCCGAAGCCAATTCATTTCTAGTGGAAGGGCAAGAAGTTTTTGTAGGTAAGGAAAAGTTGCGTTGTATTTTTGTTCCTGGCCACGCACCAGGTCACTTGGCATTTTACCATGAAGCCAGCAAGCGCTGCATCGCAGGAGATGCGCTTTTCAGGGGCAGCATTGGCCGCACGGATCTGCCTGGAGGAAATCATGCAATGCTACTTGAAAAGATCAAATCTCAACTATTTGTGCTGCCAGAAGAAACAGTGATTTACCCTGGCCATGGCCCAGAAACCAGCATTGGTTACGAGAAAAAAAATAACCCTTTTGTAGGCCTAAAAGCATACTCGTGAACCTAAAAGCACAGCTCCCCAACTTTATCACCCTATTGAATCTCCTTTCAGGAGTAGTGGGAATCCTTTGGGTTCTAGAAGGACAATTGCTTTATGGAGCCTATTTTGTAATCCTCTCAGCAACCTTTGATTTCCTGGATGGCTTTGCCGCAAGGCTTTTGAAGGTTCAAAGTGATATGGGGAAAGAGTTAGACTCCTTGGCCGATGTGGTATCCTTTGGCGTGTTGCCTGGAATTCTCTTGTACTCCCTGACCAAGGCACAAACCGACTCACAAATTCTTCCTTATTTGACGCTTATAGTTCCTATGCTTTCTGCCTACAGGCTAGCGAAGTTTAACCTAGACACCCGCCAAACTGATCGATTCATTGGCCTTCCTACCCCTGCAAATGCACTTTTGCTTTCAACCTTGCCCCACCTGGTAGTCCACTGGCCAGAATTGGCGCCTTGGTTAACTAGTCCAATTGGGCTGGTGATCATCGCTTGGGCAACAAGCTTATTGTTGGTTTCTGAACTTCCTCTGATTGCGCTAAAGTTCAAAAACTCAAGTTTCCAGGAGAATGCCTACCGATATATACTCCTATTTTTTGGGGGATTTTGCTTCACTTGGTTACAGTTAGCAGGGATCCCTTTGATAATTCTTGCCTACCTCCTATTATCCGGAATTGAACAGCTCTTCCGTAAAAAATGAAGAAGCAAGGCTGTGCCCTCTTGATTTTTCTGGGACTATTTTGCCATACCGCTTTCTCCCAGACATTTAAGTACTCTGCAGGAGTTACAGAAGCAGGGGTGTACATGATTAGTGCAGATCAAGCCAAAAAGCTCGGATTTCAACGCTTGGAAGAAGTGGCCATCTATGGCTACCCAGGCATGCTCCCCCAGCGTTTGGATTCCGCACAGCTTAGCCCCCAAGAAATCCCTTCTTGGCTGGTAGCCGATCAACTCTACTTTTATCTTGAAGGTGCGCATCAACGTGGATTTACTGAACAAGGGGAACTGAGTTACACGCATCACCTCTACACAGACACCCTTCGCTATCTCCTGGCTCAAAAGTCGGCTCCTAAGCGGATGGAAGCAAGGTCTGGAAAAGCAGATCCTCCACCTACCCAGTCGACCTGGTACCAACTGCTTTCCCTCAAGGAAGAAAAAATCAACCTTCTCAATTCTGGAAGATCTTGGTATTCCCTACCCATTCGTCAAGGTCAAAGCTTGGCCATTTCCTATGGGAAAACTAGTGGTACCACAGCGCCCTGGCTCCTTCACACAAGGTTGATGAGCCAATCAACTAGCCCTTCAAGCTTTCGGATTTGGGCAGATGCGGATCTCCTGCAGGAGGTTAATTTCAGCCCAATCCCAACAAGTACTTATGGTGTAAAAGGAACAGAAGTAGCCATCCATACAAGCTTTACGCCAAAGGGAGGGCAATTGGATCAAGTACGATTTAGTTTTCAAGGAGTAGGAAATGGGCACTTGGAAGTGGCCGTGGTAGGCATTCCATCTTCTAATTCAAACCTGAAAGAAGGACTTTACTTTGGAAGGGATGTAAATTCAATTTCCTTGGAAACAGGACTTCAAACCTGGGAGGTAAGTGATTTTTATAAACCAATCTCCTACACCCAAGGAAAATCAGCAACTGGAAAAAAGTGGATCCTCTTTTCTCAAAAAAACGCAAAAGAGTTGCTTGGCATCCGTGCCATCACTCCCATGTTGACAAATTCTGCAACTCCTGAATTACTGGTCATCACGGTACCCCAATTTAAAGATGTTGCCCTACAATTCCAGGCTTTCAAAACCAGTCAAGGCATTCCCACCCAACTCGTGTTTACCTCTGAAATCTACGATTTGCATGGCTATGGCAACCCAGACATTACCTCCATCCGAAATTTTATTGCCAAGGTATACCACCAAGACAAGCAGTTGAAAAACGTGCTTTTGTTGGGAAAGGGCACCTTTGACTACAAGAAAAAACTAGGAGGCCGCCCCAACTTAATCCCAATTTATACGAGTAGATCTAGCCTGGACCCCCTGACTACTTACAGTTCAGATGACTACTTTGGTATGCTAGATTGGGGATTGGGTGAATGGGAGGAAAGTACTGCTGGGGATGCTCGCATGCAGATTGGTGTCGGTAGAATCCCTGCCATCACTTTTGGAGAAGCTCAAAGTTGGCTAGAAAAAAGCATCGCTTACGAAAAGCAAGGAGAGGCCTTCCCGAGCAGTACGCTCACCTTTTTGGCAGACGATGGAGACAATGGAGTACATGTACAGGATTCAGAAGTTCATGCAGCTTTTTTGGAGAAAAATCTTCCCTTTTTTCGAAGCCAAAAATTGTACCTAGACCGCTATGAACAAACCAAGTCTGGGGGAAGACAAGAGTCTACAGCAGCAAAAAAAGCATTGCTTGAAACGCTCAACTCGGGCACCCTTTTTCTTAATTATGTAGGTCATGGAAATGAGACTACGCTCACAGCTGAAGAAATTTTTAAGGTCCAGGACCTGGAAAATTGGCCTAGTCAAGCCCAACTCCCGCTCTGGTTTACAGCTACCTGTGAGTTTGGTCGACACGACAGCCCCTTTATTCGATCCGCAGCGGAGGAATTGCTATTTGCTCGAAAAAAGGGGGCCATAGGATTGCTCGCCACAGGAAGACCTGTTTTTAGCTCTGTGAATTTTAAAATCAACCAAGCCTTCACACAAGCTTTGGCAGCGTCTTGGAACACAGGAATGGCAGATTTGGGAACACTGTACCGATCTACCAAAAATGTAAGCCTCAACGGGTCATACAATCGGAATTTTTCCCTACTTGGCGATCCTAGCCTCCGGTTGGCCCTTCCAGAGGCTCGGATCCGAATTGATAAATTGATTTCTCTATCCGATCAAAGTTCGATTGATACCCTGCAAACTTTGGTACCCCTGCAGCTTACCGCCACAATACAAGATCCAATCACTCAAGCATTATTTCCAAACTTTCAAGGCAAGTACAGTTTGGAAATCTGGGATCAGGCGAGTGCAATCCGAACTCTTGGAGATGAAAATGCTCCGCTTGAATTTACGGAAGAAAATCAACGTCTCTTTTCTGGTGAAGGAGAAGTTCGCAATGGAAAATTAGAGGCCAAGTTTATGCTACCAAATCACCTAATGAGTGCGGTAAAAAAAGTACGGGTTCGCATTCATGCTTGGGATTCGGTTAGAAAAATACATGCTGCCGCTGAAGTAACCCTTTCCCTAGCCAACAAAAAAACAGGTGCTCTGGATCAGAATGGGCCACAAATCACCGCAGAACTTGCTGGTAAAAATATACAAAGTAGCCCTCCAATTGCGAGTACCCAGGTGGAGGTTTTGCTTAAGTTCCAAGACGCAAGCGGCATCAATAGCACAGCACTGCTTCCTGAAAAAACGATGCAGCTACGGATTAATCAAGGGGCTCCACAACAAATTCACCAGGCCTACCGGGCCTTGGATGGGAGTTTTGAAAAAGGAACAGCACAAGTTTTGTTAACCGGATTGATTGAAGGGAAAAATGAGGTTCAAGTACTCGCTTGGGATAACTTTGGAAATCAAGGATCCTATACTTTTCCCATTGAAGTTCGAAACAGTAACAGGCTACAGATACTCTCACACCAAATCTATCCGAATCCCGCCATAGAAAAAGCCTCCATCCAATTTCGGCACAACCGACCTCAAGAAAATTTAATCGCAACTTGGACTGTTTTTTCCCAAACTGGGCAAATACTATTTTCAGAAGAAAATCGTTTTATTCAAGCCCCGGAAATAATCGGAGAATGGGACTGGATTTTTTTACAGCACAAATCAAAATATCCAGCGAAAGGAACTTATATTTACAAACTAACATTACGCTCAGAGTCCTCAGCAGAAGTGGATTCGGTAAGTGGTAAACTGGTGATTCAATGAACAAAAAAGCCCTATTCGATAAGAGAACTATTTTTACGCTTGTTTTTGTACTTACAGGACTCACCTCCTTCGGACAAAACAGTGTGATCATCTCGGGACAAGATCCAAGCAGAAGAGTCATCACTACTGCGGTTCCTTTTTTAAACTTTGCTCCTGACTCCCGTCATTCAGCCATGGGAGATGTAGGGGTAGCCACTTCCCCTGATGCAAATTCAGCACACTGGAATGCAGGCAAACTTGCTTTTATCAAAGACAGCTTGGGATTTTCCCTTTCTTATTCCCCATGGTTGGGAAAATTAGTCAATGACATGTCCTTGAGTTACTTGGCTGGATACAAAAAAATTGATGAGAATTCGGCCTTCGGTCTAGACCTGCGCTACTTCAATATGGGAGATATTTCCCTCACAGATGGTCGCGGCAATCCAATCGGAGAGTTTAACCCAAGAGATATTGCCATTGGTGGCACGTATTCTAGACGACTTTCTGCTAACCTTGGATTGGGTATTTCTGCACGATTTATTCATTCCAATCTTTCTGGCAATATGTCTGCTTCAGGGGGCACCGAGTCTCGTCCAGGCACAAGTGTTGGAGCTGACATTGGGTTATATCACCAGAAGCCAATCCTTGTAGGCAAAAAAGATGGAATTTGGTCTTGGGGTATTACCCTATCCAACATAGGTCCAAAAATTACCTACAACAGTGCACAAGATTTAGATTACATACCTACAGTTTTTCGTGCAGGTACTGCCTATATGATCAATGTGAACCCTAACAGTTCCTTGACCTTTGCTTTGGATGCAAACAAATTGATGGTACCAACCCCTCCTACCTACAAAACCAACTCAGACGGAACTTTGGCAACGGATGCAAGTGGAGACCTTATCATTGCTGCTGGAGAAGACCCGAACAGACCCTTGATTTCTGGTATGTTTGGTTCATTCAACGATGCTCCTGATGGCTTTCAAGAAGAACTCAGCGAATTTACCGTCTCTTTTGGGGTTGAATACTTGTATTCAAATAAGTTTGCCTTGAGAACGGGCTATTTTTACGAAGACGAGGCCAAAGGTGGAAGAAGGTATTTCACCATGGGAGGAGGGTTTACAATGAAGCGACTTGGTTTGGATTTCTCTTACTTGGTGCCTCAGGTACAAAACCATCCTCTCGCAGAAACGCTTCGCTTCTCTCTCCGTTATTCCATTGCAAGCAATTGATGTCATTAGACCGCTCTAAAGCGCCTCAATTTTCTTTCCCTTCCGAATTTGCCCTAGTTGCCCCTCAGAAACTCCAGCTGAGCTCAGGTAGTTCCGTATTTTTCTTCCGGACTCCAGGAATTGACGCGGTCAAATTGGAAGTTATCGGTGCGAGTTCTAGATCTACACTTCCCAATCTCCATGCACTTACTCCTTCCTTTGCATTGCAAATGCTTCAAGAGGGAACGAAAAAAGCAAATGGGCAGCAGCTGGCTGAATTTTTTGATTACCATGGAGCGGAAGTCTATCCTACCCTAAGTTATACCCAGGAGGGATTGAGTTTGCTGTGCATTAAAAAACATCTTTCCACTCTGCTTCCCACCTTCATCTCCCTTTTTTCGGAGGCAACATTTCCTGAAGAAAATCTGGAAAAGCGAAAGTCTCAGCGCAAGCTTAGTCTCAAACTAGACCAAGAAAAGCAAAGTACCAGAGCTGGACAACTCTTCAAAAAAGGATTGTTTGGTCCTGAACACCCCTATGGACAGGAAATTACTGAAGCACATATTTCAGGCATCAGTCCTGAGCTTCTGCAAGCCTACTATGACTCCAATCTCTGGAAGGATTGTGACCTTTTTCTTTCTGGAGATTTTACTCCTCAGGAACTAGACGCGCTTCTTGTGCAACTCGAGCAGCTTCCATTGAGCCATGGAGCCCAAAAACAAGCATTGCCAAGCCCTTGTTCGACCTGGGGTTTTCAAGAGGAAAAAGAAGGCGCTGTGCAAAGCAGTATCCGCTTAGGTTCTTGGTCGATCCCCAAAAGCCATCCCGACTTTCCTGCCTTAGCTGTATTCAACACGCTCTTGGGTGGATACTTTGGCTCCAGACTTATTAAAAACATACGAGAAGACAAGGGACATACTTACGGCATCCATTCCACCTTAGTGGAATTAGATCAGTATGCCTATTGGATGATTGCGGCAGATGTGAAAAAAGCTCACCAGGAAGAAGTTTTTGAGGAAATAGACAAAGAAATCCACCTACTGCGTACGGTGCTTGTGGACTCGGAGGAGATTGAAATATTGAGAAATTACCTGATTGGACAGCTCTTTTCAAAATTCAGCTCTCCCTTTGATCTGATCGAGCAATTCAAAGCAGTTTATTATGCAGGTATGGATTTCAGTTTCTACGAAAACCGGTTTAAGTGCCTGAAAAAATTCACTGCCACAGACCTCCAAACCATTGGGGAGCGCTATTTTTCAAGTGCCGATCGGGTGAAAGTTCGAGTAGGTTAAGTCCTTGCTTAGTGGATACCGAATTACCCAAAAAGCTCATCCAAAAAGCCCTCGTTCTTCAGCTTTTGAAAGATCTCCATACAGGCCCAAGCATCTGTAGCCGC
>CANGUK010000004.1 GCA_947457095.1 Cyclobacteriaceae bacterium | reverse complement strand
TTATAACAGCAAATTATGGAGGAGGCCCTATCCCAGGCCCAGATGATCATGAAATCCGAGTTTTCTCTTTTGACGAACAAACAAGTAAATATGTGCAAAAATTTAAAGGCAATAATCCCAGTGCATTTACATCAGGCTTAGGAGCTACCTCGATCAAAGCTTTTGATGTGAATAAAGATGGAATTAAAGATATTACAGTGGCAAGAGAAGGATTTGCAAATGGGTTGAACCTAGCTGGATTTGAAGTTTGGTTGGGTAAAGCTAATGGAACTTTCCAGTTTTCTTTTTCTTCTCCCACATGGACAGAAAGAGAATTGCAGTTTAGAGAATTTCAGATTATGGATGCAAATAATGATGGGCTAGATGATATTATTTTGATCCCATTTCATTGGGGAACACTTTATAGATATGGAACTGAGTGTTTTTTCGCAGCTCCTTCATGTACAGGAATTAAGCTTAATCATTTGATTTGGATAAATAAGGGGAATGGAACATTCGAAAACTACAATAAATCCCCATTGGAATTACCTGATGTACGGGTGAATTATGTTTTACCATACAAGGTTGGGGAGTATCTTCATTTTGTTGGTACAGAAGCAGTATTTGTTAATTGGCCAAACTTTTCGACTAACTACAACCTTTTCGACATTCGACTTAAATTAGATTAATAATTAAATCGATACTTACTTCATCTCATCAGAAAAAATGGGACAGGCTGATGGATGAGTTCATTAAAGAGGTATCATTTTAAATTGCACAATGAAAATCTCACTATATAGTATTGCTCTATTCTTTATTTTTTCCGCCTGCGAGGTAGAGGAGCCGATTCCAACCTACACCCTGACTACTACTAGCTCTCCTGCCGAAGGAGGAAAAATTACCATTTCCCCTCAAGTGCCAAACCATCCAGAAGGATCGCAGGTGACGCTTACTCCAGAACCCAATGAGAACTGGGTATTCAAACAGTGGGAAGGGGATGCTACTGGAAGTACCACCCCTCTCCAAATCACAATGACCACAAATAAGACCATCACTGGCGTATTTGTGAAGCGAGACTATCCGTTGAACATAAAAATTGAAGGGGAGGGAACGGTAGAAGAAAAAATAATAACAAATCCATCGGGCCGAGAGTATCCCCACGGAACTACCGTAGAGCTCACCCCCAAGCCCAAGGAAGGATGGGAATTTGCAGGCTGGGAAGGAGATTTAACTGGCAAGGAAAGTCCAAAGAGGATCATTGTAGACAAGCAGAAAAATGTGACGGCGAAGTTTGAACGAAAGAAGTTTTTGATCCATACCATCAAGGTCGAGAATGCTCCAAAAAACATGGGATCGGTTCACGCCATTTATTACTTGCGGAACAACAAAGAATACATCATTGATGGAACAGTGGGGAGTGATCCAAGCAATCCCACACTTCCTTTGTTTAGGATTAGAAGAGGCGAAACACAGTGGGTAGTAGAAAACATTTTTTCCAATGTGGACTTAGTTTCCATTCGGAATCATGAAATGTTGAAAAATGGGGAAGGATTTGCTATTGGAGATCATGGACCAGAATGGTCCAACCTACCCTGGCCACATTCCAACTTGTATGTGGGGAAATTTAGTGGGGATAACATTACCTGGGAAAAGGTTTCTGAGAATAAAAGCTTCTACCATGACATTGCTGTTGGGGATTTGAATTCGGATGGAGTCTTGGATGTAGCTGGTGCACACATGGGAACACGATTTGGCAATCCTGATGATCCCCATGTCTATTTTGGAAATGGGAATGGAACCTACAAAGAACAACTTTCGGTTCTCCCACCAGGGGATTTTCCTGGAGGATGCTGCGGAGATACGGAAATATTTGATTTCGATGGCGATTCCAAAAATGAATTGATTGGAATTGGTGGTGGCACTAGTTACCCGAATACATCGATTAAAATTTGGAAATTTAATGCTTCAACTCAAAATTTTCAGCAGTCCAAATACATTAGTAATACCATCCCTACCCTAGCTCCCCAAACAGGTAGTTATTCCAACCTACAAAAGGGAAATGTATCTCCAACAGGAGGCTTTACGGGAAATATGCCTACCAACAAACGCTTTTATGACTTAAATAAGGATGGAAGAAAGGATATGATCCTCGAATCTGACGGATTAACCTTGTGGTACAACCAAGGAAATGAAACCTTTACTCCCTTTAGACTAAATGAACAGGGTAAAGACCTTGGTGCTTATTTTGAAAACTATTATGCGATGAGCGGGTTCGATGTAATTGATATTGAAAATGATAACGATCCGGATATAGTTACACGAATTTTTACTTTTGGTAATCCAAATACAACGACTGGGATTGATCTGCGCAAATTGATTTACATCAATGATCAAGGCAGCTTTGATCGCTTAACCTCCACTGATTATTTTCTTTCCAACGCCCAACTTGGGCAACAATATCCAAACGCTTTACGGGCAATTGTACGAAACGGGTACCTCTGGTTTATTGGACCATCTTATAAAAATGATGGTGCCGGACCTTATCGAATTATGTTGGAAGTCCAAACTGATATTCCCGCATCCTATTGGTATGAATCACAGTAATGTTTCCTAAAAAGTGACCTAGGGTAGTAAAGTTTTGGATTCGTTAAATCACCAAATTCAGTTAATTACTACTCTTCAACTTCCAATCCACCCAAGCATCAATTTGCTTCACAGATATAGGACGCAAAAGCAGCTTCCCCTCTTGATCAATCAGGTAATAGGAAGGAGAACTGGACACATAGTAATCCGAAACAGCCTGAGTATCCCATTTCTTGTAATCCGAGAATGCGATGAATGGCATGCCCTCGGAATAGGCTTGGAAGGCTTTGGGATCCGTGTCCAAGGAAACAAAAATGGCTTCTAATCCAAGTTGATTCCATTTTTCATACAAGGGGATTAATTCGGCCATTGCTTCAGAGCAAGCTGGGCACCAACTGGCGCCAAAAATCACCAAGCGGTAGGGAGCTGCCACCTCAGTTAAGCGGGTAGGATAGGTAATGGGCTTGCCTTGTAACAGGATGTCCCCTGCAAACTGGATTTCAGGTACGGTTGTTCCCACCTTCATGGCCCGATAGCCCTCCAACTGCATCGCTAGCCGAGGTTGGAGTACCACTTTATCTTGCTTGAGTGCGGTAAGTGCCAAGTATTCTGCTGCACTGCTCAAGCTACGTCGTTCGAAAATTTCTACCAAGTAGGCAGTCATCTCATTGTAAAGGGGGGCATTCTTTGCTACATCTGCTAGGATAGCATCTATGGAAACTTCCATTTCCCCATATATGGAATCTAAGGAACCCCCAGAATTCTCGAGCAACCAAAATTGGCTTTCAAATAGGTCTCGGAAAAGTCCACTATTCTGGAAACGTGGATCAGCATAATCCATACCCCGAAAGGCAGCAATAGTTTGTGGAAGCTCTGCGGTCCGGTACTGAGCAACGGCTCCGACGGAACTGACTAACTTGCGGATGGGTAAAAACCAACGGACGAAGCTCTCGGCCGGAAGTGACTCGATAAACTGTCCATCCTCCTGCTGAATCCGCAAAACTTCAGTATCAATAGCTTGATTGGGTACCTTCTCCTTTGCAAAAAGCGGATCATTCTGATACAGGTTTTGCAAGTAGGCCCAGGCACTCAAAGCCTGTTCCCGCTTCCCCTGCTCTTGGTTATACTGCTCAAACCAGCGATTCTCTTGCCCCTCCAAAATTCGGATGCTGCTAGCTTCACTAAGCAGTTGCCCTTCCAAGCGGATCCCAGATTTTTCCAAAATCACTACAAAAGGCTTTTTGTCTTCCCCTGAAAGAAAGGCGATTCCATAATCTGCTGGAGAATAGGTGAGCGTAAATTGCCCATTTTCATCTGCTTTTACTGTTCCTATGGAATAGGTATTAAATCCTTTTGTGCCTTCCAAAGTGATCGTTTGATGGGCAAGAGGAGGAAATGTGCTTGACACGGTTTGTGCTATCGAATGAAACCCGCCAACAACTAGAAAATAAAACAGAAAAACTGCATTTTTCATACTGCCTGTGCCTTTAGTACCCATTAGAAAAAGAATTCTAACTAGGAGTTTGAGAAGCCTCGAAGATACAAACTTTCTTTAATTCTTGATACAGCGCACCGAATAGCCATGCGCTCGTGCATGAACTTCCACATACGCATCACCATTGAAACCATCGTAGCGGATTTGAAATGCTTTAGATTGATTGTTGGAGATGGTACTTGTCCAAAACGCTTGAAATTGAGGAAGTTGAGAAGGTAAAAGAATTACTCCATCTGTTTCCCGAAAGCCCATAAAGGGTATTTTAAGTACGGAGTTAAATCCCGCAAACGGATCATTTTGATTCCACAAACCCTTTTCTAAATTAAACTCTGCTTCAGTTGGAATTCTAAATCCCAGTGGGCAAGGATTATTCACTCCATTAACTCCTTGCCATAGCGTGCCATTATGAGGATTTCGCCAATCGGAGGTTGATGAACCTGTACTCCGGGTAATGAAGTTCCCATGTCCTGGCTGATCACTTGTGCTTTGGATCGTTTGCGTGCTAGAATTACGACATTGGTGCCCATCCGCTCCTCTTCCCCATTGGTATAAATCTCCGTAGGACAAGGGATCTTGTCTGTTTGTAGCCACTTGTTGTGCCCCAAGGTTGCGATCCATCCAAATCCTTCCTGTAAGGGTTGTGATCGTTACTACCGCGGTTCGAGATTGAGGGTCGCAATGTACCGTCCCACCAGGATAGGGAGACGTGGAGGACTTAAGTTGTCCTCCAAATAGTTGGGCATGAAGTTGACCCATACTAGCAAGATTCAAAAGCAAGGCGATGAGAAAATTTTTTTTCATAAGTACTTAGTTTTCAGTAGCCATACTGACATATACTACGGATCCCGCCACAATAAAAGAGTAGATATGACTTTTTCCGCTAGTCATGGCGGTGGTTCCCATTTGTTTAAATGTAAATCCAGCAGCTGTAAAAGTGGCTAACCCGGAGTTGGTTGTTCTAGTCAATATCAAGGAATATGCTCCCCCATCTTTGATATTACTTAATGCATAGCTTGGACCAGCACCACCCCCGCTGGTGTAGGCCAAATTGCTTTTTGAAAAATCAATGGCCAGCAAGGCGTTCTCATTTTGTGCGGTGGTATTGGTCACTGCTTTTTGAAAATCTTTAATCCCTCCAATAGCTTGATTATTTGTCAGGTCAACAAAATTTTGAGTGGAGGATCCCGTTCCCCCATTCGCTATGGCGATGGTGGTTCCATTCCATATCCCTGAAGTAATGGTTCCAAGAGTGGTAATATCCGTTCCTACCAACTTACCAGCGGCAATACTTCCCTGAAGCATGGAATTTGTGACCCTACCTGCTGGGATACTTGCTACCAAACCTGAGGTGGAAACATCTCCCGTAAGTACTCCAGGAGTCTGAAGTGTGCCGTTGTTAACAGTCACTATCCCCGTACCAGAAGGAGCAGGGCCTGCGGCACCCGTCGCACCAGCTGCTCCGGTAGCACCCGCAGAACCGGTCAAACCAATGGAGCCAGTCGCTCCGGTGGAACCTGTAGCTCCAACTAAGGAAATTCCCGCAGGCCAAGCACCACTTGCTTTGGGTCCAAATAAGGTATTGGATGCGGTATTGATGAAAAAATCACCATCTACCCCTGTACCCGCACCTGGGGTGGTAGTCCCGTTTAAGACTGTTTTTCCATTTACTCCGGCAGTCCCATTCGTACCATTGGTTCCTGCAGCTCCTGTAGCACCAGCAGCGCCGGTCAATCCAGTAGAACCTGTAGCTCCAACTAAGGAAACTCCCGCAGGCCAAGCACCACTTGCTTTGGGTCCAAATAAGGTATTGGATGCGGTGTTGATGAAAAAATCACCATCCACCCCTGTACCCGCGCCTGGGGTGGAAGTCCCGTTTAATACCGTTTTTCCGTTAGCACCGGCAGCTCCATTGTTACCTGTAGCACCCGCAGCTCCGGTCAATCCAATGGAGCCAGTCGCACCCGCAGCTCCGGTAGAACCTGTGGCTCCAACTAAGGAAACTCCCGCAAGCCATGCACCACTTGCTTTTGGACCAAACAAGGTATTGGTAGCGGTATTGATGAAAAAATCACCATCTACCCCTGTACCTGCACCTGGGGTAGTAGTCCCGTTTAACACCGTTTTTCCATTCACTCCTGCAGCACCATTCGTACCGTTGGTGCCATTAGTACCTGCAGCTCCGGTAGCACCAATTGAACCTTGGATACCCGCGGATCCTTGTATTCCTTGTGGGCCAGTGGCACCCACTGCTCCTTGGGAACCCACAGCGCCAGTTGCACCAGTTAGTCCCTGAATTCCTTGTGGGCCTTCAGGTCCCGTTGGACCGCTGAGTCCAATGGTGCCCGCTGCTCCAGCGGCACCCGTGGCGCCAGTTGGGCCTTGAGGACCATCTGCTCCCCGAGAGGCAAATAAAGCCCAATTAGCAGGATCAGTATTGGGCGAAGAACTCGAATTACTCACGTCGGCAAGACAAAACCAAGTAGCACCATTATAGCCAACCACATCGTCCATCACATAGGTGCCTGTGGCGGACCAATTTCCTTTCCATGTCAATCCTGCTGGGCCGATTGGTCCAGCAGCTCCTTGGATGCCAGTAGGGCCTGTGGGACCTGTTGGGCCTTGTGCCCCAGTTAGGAAGGATAGCCACTGTGATTCTGTGCCTACAAATCCTGTACTCAGGGCTACTTGATACGCACTAGAACCATTTTGACCATTTATTCCAGCGGCACCTGAAAGACCTTGAGGACCTTGAGGACCTAGGGCTCCTGCAACTCCATTCGGGCCTTGAGGACCTGTAGTCCCTTGTGCGCCTTGAGTACCTTGCGGTCCCGTGGCACCAGCCGCGCCTTGTGGTCCTCGCAATGCAGTTAAAAAATCAGCTTCGGTCCCGGTATTTCCCAAGTTCAGCCATTGTTGATAGGCACTTACACCATTGGTTCCATTCGTACCATTAAGACCAGCAGTACCTTGAGCCCCTTGTGGGCCTGATGCTCCAGCTACCCCTTGAAGTGAGGCTAGCCACTGGACTTCTGTGCCTACAAAGCCTGCAGCTACTGCCACTTGATAGGCCCCTGAACCTGTACTTCCCGTTGCACCGATTGGACCAGCGGCGCCAGTAAGCCCCTGAGGGCCAGTAGCACCATTCGCCCCGTTTGTGCCCGCTGATCCCGCAGCACCTGTCGCTCCGGTAGCTCCTACTAAGGAAACACCCGTAGGCCAAGCACCACTTACTTTTGGCCCAAACAAGGTATTGGTAGCGGAATTGATGAAAAAATCTCCATCTACCCCTGTGCCCCCATCTGGTGTGGTAGTCCCGTTTAATACCGTTTTTCCATTTACTCCGGCTGCTCCATTGGTTCCGTTCGTACCATTGATACCTGCAGCACCCACTGCTCCGGCAGCACCCGTGGAACCTGTCGCTCCATTGGCTCCGGTAGCACCAACTAAGGAAACTCCAGTAGGCCAAGCACCACTTACTTTTGGCCCAAACAAGGTATTGGTTGCAGAATTGATGAAAAAATCTCCATCTACCCCTGTACCCGCACCTGGGGTGGTAGTCCCGTTTAATACCGTTTTTCCATTTACTCCGGCTGCTCCATTGGTACCGTTGGTACCATTGATACCTGCAGCACCCACCGCTCCGGCAGCACCCGTGGCACCTGTTGGACCAGTTGAACCCACATCCCCCTGAGGGCCAGTAGTTCCGTTTGTGCCCGCTGGTCCTATTGGGCCTGTTGCACCGATCGCTCCTGTCTGCCCCTCTGCTCCATTTGTGCCGTTAGTTCCAGCTGGACCTTGGAGACCAATAGTTCCTTGTGGCCCAGTGGGCCCAATTGCTCCTTGAGAACCGGTTGTGCCCGTAGGTCCAGTGGGGCCTTGTGCACCTGTAGTTCCCATGTCTCCTTTGAGAGAGGTAATAAAGACAGACTCAGAACCCATATTCCCCAAATTCAACCAGGCTTGATAGGCAGAAGGCCCATTTACTCCATTGATTCCATTCGGCCCCTGAGGTCCAGTCAATCCAATTGGACCTTGGATACCCGTAGCACCTGCGGATCCTTGTATTCCTTGAGGGCCAGTGGCACCCACTGCTCCTTGGGAACCTACAGCGCCAGTTGCACCAGTTAGTCCCTGAATTCCTTGCGGGCCTTCAGGTCCCGTTGGACCGCTGAGTCCAATGGTGCCCGCTGCTCCAGCGGCACCCGTGGCACCAGTTGGGCCTTCAGGACCATCTGCTCCCCGAGAAGCCAATAAAGCCCAATTAGAAGGATCAGTATTGGGCGAAGAATCCGAATTACTCACTGCGGCAAGACAAAACCAAGATGCACCGTTAAAGCCAACCACATCGTCCTTCACATAGATGCCTGTGGCGGACCAATTTCCTCTCCAGGTCAATCCTGCTGGGCCGATCGGTCCAGCAGCTCCTTGGATGCCAGCAGGGCCTGTGGGACCTGCTGGGCCTTGTGCCCCAGTTAGGAAGGATAGCCACTGTGATTCCGTGCCTACAAATCCTGTACTCAGGGCCACTTGATACGCATTAGAACCATTTTGACCATTTATACCAGCGGCACCTGAAAGACCTTGAGGACCTTGAGGACCTAGGGCTCCTGCAACTCCATTCGGACCTTGAGGACCTGTAGTCCCATCTACGCCTTGAGCACCTTGCGGTCCCGTGGCACCAGCCGTGCCTTGTGGTCCTCGCATTGCAGTTAAAAAATCAGCTTCCGTCCCGGTATTTCCCAAGTTCAACCATTGTTGATGGGCACTTACACCATTGGTTCCATTCGTACCATTAAGGCCTGCAGCACCTTGAATTCCTTGCGGGCCTGGCGCTCCGGCCACCCCTTGAAGTGAGGCTAACCACTGAACTTCTGTTCCTACAAAGCCTACAGCTACTGCCACTTGATAGGCACCTGAACCCGTACTTCCCGTTGGGCCGATAGGACCAGTAGCACCAGTAAGCCCTTGAGGACCTGCTGGACCTGCTGAACCTTGAGATCCTGAATTGGCTGCATAGAGTGCAAAAGGCACAGAAGTAAATTGCTGGCTACTGATTAATAGGAACGTGGAACAGCTTACTGATTTATCAAATGACACTTCTAAAAACTTAGCTTGCGCATTCCATTCGATCTCAGAAAAAGTAGTAGCAGTACCTCCGGTACGTCTACCCAAACCAATGATCACATTGACCATTCCAAAGGCATCAGTACGGGTCGTAATCACTTCTTCGTACTCACTTATTCCTGAAGAATTTTTGAAAACAAACTTCAGGCACAAGTCCTTGTCTCCCAGTGGAGCCGCTCGATTATCCTCTCCAGGCAATACCTGACCATCATAAATGACAGCCTGATAGGTAATCCCAGGAACTTGAGCCAATGCAGGGACTACTAGAACCCACATCCAAAAAATAAAACCAACTTTTTTCATATCAATTCAATTGAACATACAATCCAAACATTAATCGATGCGTTAGAAAACGCACTTGCTCCTCCTCAGGCCCTCCTAATCGGGAAATTTTTGAATAGCTGTAGGTTAGATTTAAAAATGCACGCTGAAATACAGGGTAGGAAGCGGATGCCCCTAGACCAGTTTTTGCATATAATCCCTGAAAATCCTCTTTCCCATTCAAGGAAAATCGAGAATTGTTAATGACTTGTGTACCTGTAATCAATCCAGATAGGCCTAAAATCCCCTTAACTCCAAGTTCTACCTCATTGATATGGATCAAAAATGAAAGGGTATTGGAAAGCCCGCCGTAGGTAGTCTCCCAACTGTAATTGTTGTTTTGATCCCCACCAAAAGAGTTGTAGGAATCGAGATTTAGGGATACTTCATTTTTTAGCCAGTTTGGTGCATAGGAGCGTTTCACCTCCTCAGTACTATCCTTTTTTGTTTTTGGAAGTAAGGGAATCCCAACCCCCATTTCAATCGAATTGCCCCTTCCTGGGGCGAAGTCGAGGAGTTGGACCCCATCTGCAGACCGGAAATTAAAAGTGGTGGCATTCAGTCCAGTTTTAATAAAAATCTCCTGTGCCACTGTAGGTAGGCATAACGCGAGGAGAAAAAAGCAGGTTAAAAAAACGGGTTTCATGGTTTTTTGATTAGACGGATTTGGACAAACTTATTTCCTGATCTCAAATGGGCTAAATACACTCCTGTTGCTAAATGGGGCAGATTCAATTGAATTTCCTTGTTTTTCGGCTGATGCGTTGCTTCATAAACCAATTTTCCCGAAGCATCATAAATCTGAGCTTGTGTTGCTTCTAGATGCTCTGTAGTAAATCGAAAGGAAATGCGATCGGAAAAAGAATTGGGAAAGGCAATGACCTCAAAGGGAGGTGTGATTTCTTTAGAAACTATGCGTATACCTCGCAAAAAACCTTGGCTGATGCGAAGAGATGAATTTGTAAATACCCCTGTCACACTGCTTTGGCCAATGGATTGTTGGACCACAAGCCCTTGAATAACATGAGCAGAATTGCCCATGGATACCCAGCTTTCATTGCGTAAGGTTTGTCCAGAGATTGGCAGAGCTGAAAAAATAGCCACAACACAAAAAATGGAACTGGCTATTTTATGTTTAATCGACATTGCCAGTTAGCGTTTAATACGATACAAATGTTACCTTAAAAAACCCTAAACGGAAATGGAAAAATCTTATATTCTTGCTATTCCCATATAAAATGGTTTATATCATATAATAATTTAAAATAAATTATTATAATCATATAAATTATAACTTAGATTTAATTATATTTTTATACCAACTGCCTTTTAGTAAAAAAAATGAAACGTACCTGGATATTTTTCTGGTATTAAAAGCAAAAAAAACAAACACTACTTAAAGAAACCTTAAACAATGGTTTATGAAAAAAGGAAAGTAAAAATTTAAAACAAGCTACGCCTACTTTCCATTATACTGTTTGAGAATTTACTTCAGCGATACCGGCTTTTTGAAGTACATTCTAGAAATAAAAATTCCACTATCGTCATCTTTACCTCCAACGCTTTCCACAGCACTCGTTACATACACCAAAGAATACCCTTCGGATTCCAATTCCATAATTCGAGCCGCAATCATCGCATCATTGGATGCAATATTTTGGAAGTTGATTCCAGCTGCACTAAAAAAGTTGAGCAGCTTCGCTTCGTCAAACTTATCCACCTTCAACTCTTTCCGACTCACGGTACGCTGAGAAGATTTCTTACCATCTACACGGGTTGTTCTAAAATCTTCCGTGTTCACATCTGTCATGTTTTCTACCATGCGAGATCTTCCTAATCCCATGGGAACAATTGATTCTACCACGGTGACAATTCTCCATTCATTGAAGTTTTGGGTAGTCATTTCCTGCGCTTGAATAGTAAAGCTGCCCAGGACTAACAAGAAAACAATGGCTATTCGCTTTTTCATACGTTTAATTGAGTTGATTTGGTGAGTATCAGGTAATACGAGTTTTATTTAAAGATAGTTGTAAGGCAGTTGAATTAAAAAAGATAGTGGATCTTAAAAATTCCCTTAACAACTAAAAATTTAAGCCCTCTGACCTCGGTCTTTACCATTTATCAAAGAAAACTTCAATTCTGGGGGATTTGCTGCTATGCATTTTAAAAACATCTATATTTAACAGGCCCCAAATTATATCAATCAAGGCTGCCTTATCCGGGAGTTGAACCGTATTGCCGAGTCAATTTATTCCTTGACCGAATTCTAGGAATCGGGACGAAAAGGCTTTGTCTCAAAACAAAACTACTGAGTTGGTGCACAATGGCGGCAAAAAACCATCAATTCACATTCCTAACCAAGTGACCAAAAAACCTGTGGCAGTCAAAAACCAACCTATTTTTTCAATTTCAAAAATTGAAAACCAGCGTAGTGACAGGTCTCTCAAAAGCCTTGTTTCTTGGTTTTTGATCCTTTTGGTACCCTTGTTTCTCTGTATCACCACTGCTAAGGCCCAGACAGAATTCATTGAGCTGAGGTTTGATCAAAAAGATTCGCCAAAGAAAGCCCAGTATTTTTTGACTGGAAAAGTAAGTCAGGCGGAAACCAAGGAAGCCATTCCTGGAGCGGCCATCCATATCGATGGTTTTTTTAAGGGAAACAACACCGACCAAAACGGGTATTATTTTATTGCTTTAGATTCTGGCCGCCATCGAATTGTATTCCGTCAGTTTGGAAAAAAGCCACTTCATTATCAGATCCAACTGTATGGGGATGGACAATTGGATGTGGAACTTGTAAACATGGACTTTGAACTAGAGGTCTTCACTGTTGAAGCGGAGGAAAAAGACAGAAATATCCGTGGCCCAATTTCCGGGGTGACCAAAATGAAGATCGAAGACATCAAACTTGTACCCGCTTTTCTTGGCGAGCCAGATGTCTTCAACGTACTTCAATCCATGCCGGGGGTGACAACTGTTGGAGAAGGTTCGGCGGGCATGAATGTTCGAGGGGGGCGTGCAGATCAAAACCTGATCATGATGAATGAGACGATAGTACTAAGCAATGGCCATGCTTTGGGTTTTTTATCTTCATTCAATGGCGATGCCTTACAAAATTTCACCTTGTATAAAGGCGCTGTTCCAAGCTATTTTGGAGGAAGGAGTTCTTCTGCCCTCAACATTGAAATGCGCAATGGAAATAAAGAAAAATGGGAAGGAAGTGCCTCAATGGGTACTGCCGTCAGCAAACTGTTGATAGAAGGGCCGATTGTCCCTGAAAAAACTTCCCTACTTCTGGCAACTAGATTTTCCAATGCCAATTGGCTATTGAACATGGCCGATGCAGGTGATATCAAAAACAGTGATATCAAGTTCCATGATATCTATTTTGACATTAACCATCAGCTTACTAAAAAAAATAGCTTGGACATAAGCCTGCTAAACACCGGGGATTATTTCAAGTTTTCCAATCAATTTGGATTTGAATGGGGCAACCTAGTGGGCTCTTTGACAAGTAGGAATTTAATAACAGATAACCTTTCGCTAGTTGGGATGGTGGCTTACGGCTCATTCAACAATAGTTTTTTTGAACCTTCTCAAGTTGATCCCTCCAAAATTGAAAATGGCTTGTATTACTATCAAGGGAAAATAACCGGATTATTGACTTTGGAGAAATTGGAAATCAACTTCGGAGCCGAAGCTATTCAATACCAGATGAGATCGGAATCCTTAATTCCCTTGACTCAGGAATCCGGGATAGTGCCTGAAACTATCCAAAAACAAAGAGGGCTGGAATATGCTCCCTACATCTCTGCAGATTGGAACCCAACTGAAAATCTTTCATTCTCGGGTGGCCTTCGGTACTCAAATTATGCCCAACAAGCGCCCGACTCCATCTTCAGGTATCAAGAAGGACTTCCAAAATCAAGGTTTACCATCAATGGAGTGGATTATGTAGAAAGTGGAAACATCGTCAACTACAATGGTCTTGAGCCCAGATTTTCCTTCAGATGGACTTTTGACAAAGTCAATTCCATCAAAGGAGGCTATTCGTTGATGAATCAATACCTCCAGACGATCTCCAATGCCACCGGACCAACTCCCATTGATTTGTGGCAGCTGAGCACAATTTATATTCTTCCTCAACGATCCCACAATGCTTCTTTGGGTTACTTCAGGAATTTCAAAGATGATGAATGGTCAACTTCTTTTGAAGGATTCTACCGAAGTACCAACAACCAAATCGAGTACCGAAATTTTGCGGACTTGTTTTTAAATCCACATTTGGAAACAGAATTGATCCAGGGAGAAGGCCTTGCCTTTGGTACTGAACTCCTGCTCCAAAAAAATAGTGGCGGGATTACCGGCTGGCTTGCTTACACCTTCAGCAGATCATTTATCAGGACTACTTCAGAATTTCCCGAAATCCAGGTCAATCAAGGAAATTGGTTCGCAACCAATTTTGACAAACCCCACAACATTTCCTTGGTGACTAATTTCCATGTTAAAAAAGGTAGAACTTTCAATACCAACGTCAATTTTTCATCAGGGCGACCCGTGACAGGGATTTCATCCAACTATGTCATTGGAGCGGTTTCTGTCCCAAATTTTGGCAACAGGAATGAGTTTCGAATTCCAAATTATTTTAGAATTGACTTTTCTTACCTGACCAATGGCTTCGTACGGAAATGGGACGATAAAGTCAACTTTAGCATCTACAACCTTACTGGAAGGAGAAATGCATATTCTGTATTCTTCCAAAGAGAGGGCAGGGTTCCAAGATTGGTTCCTTATCAGATTTCGATTTTAGGATCAGCGTTCCCTTCATTCACCTACACAGTAAAGTTCTGAAAATGAGCACTAATCAAAAAATATCAATCCGCTCAGTCCTGGTATTTGCCCTAGTTTTAGCGCTTACTGTTTCCTGTATTGATCGACTAGATTTTCTCGGAGAAACCAAAGAGGGTCAGCTCGTCATTTATGGTTTATTCACTGATGTAGATGAAAGGCAGGTCGTGACTGTAAGTCGGACTGCGCTATCAGGATTAGCCCCGAGAGGTGTCCCAAGTGCCAAGGTTACAGTCGTGAGTACATCCGGTGCACGGTTTCCCTATACCAGTTTGAAGAATGGAGAATATGAATTGGTTGGCTTTAGGGCTATTGAAGGGGTAAGTTATGCATTGGAGGTCGTAGTGGATGGAAAAGTATATCTGTCTAAGTATGAAAAAGTACCAGAGCTAGATGCTGATGATGTGCTCAGTTTTTCTTTTGAAAACGAACCTTTCAGGACGGAAGTACCGGAATACGTGTTTAAAGTCTTTTCAAAGACGACGCTTCCTGACACTCGAGATCCAATTTACCTAAGGTGGACCATCGATGAAACCTATTTATGGCCTTTGGCATGGTTAAGAGGAACGGGTATTCCTCCGCCGCAACCCCCTCCTTGCTTTATTTCCGATGCGATCGAACCAAATCGGATTAATTTATTTGATGGCTCAGGGACAAGTACCCGAAATTCAACTTTATTGTTGGGAAGGCGCTCGGTAGATAATTCTTTTCAATATCCATTCTTCGTATCTGTAAAGCAATTGAGCATCAATAGGGAAGCCTATGAGTATTGGGAGCGGATCAAAATTGTCATCAACAACCAAGGATCGCTTTTTGATATTCCTCCTGCTCCTGTCACTGGGAACATTTTCAATGTAAAAGACAGCGAAGAAACGGTACTTGGCTATTTTGAAGTAGCCAAGACCAAAACAACTAGGATCTATACTACCAATGCCGATGTGCCTTTTTACCTCCTCGACCCATGTCAATTTATACCCAGTACGCCTGATGATGCATACCCTGCTGAATGTAGAAGTTGCGCGGCAAGAGCACAGGGAAGAAGCTGGACGACCAAAGCTCCTGCCTGGTGGAAGTATGATTGAGTCAACAAGCAGTTACCAATAGCTGACTTTAAGTGTTAAATTACTGATGCAAATCTGAAAGATTTAAAATTCCATTTATATTGAACCTTATAATTTAAACCAGTTGTAATGGCATACCTAAATACAAAAGCTCAAAAAGACACCACCTACGATGCTATCGTTATTGGTTCGGGTATCAGCGGCGGTTGGGCCGCAAAGGAACTTTGTGAAAAAGGACTAAAAACCTTGGTATTGGAGCGGGGAAGAATAGTAGAACATGTGGTCGACTACCCCACCATGAACCTAGATCCTTGGGACATGGAATTGAGAGGAGGACTTACCCCTGAGCAAAAGAAAAAACATTACAAAAACGGTCGTTCTGGATGGGTTGGGGCAGAGACGGAGCATTTCTGGGCAGACGATGAAGCGAATCCTTATACAGAAGTAAAACCTTTCCTTTGGCTTAGAGGGCATCAAATGGGAGGAAAATCCTTGCTATGGGGAAAGCAAACCTATAGATGGAGTGATTTGGATTTTGAAGCCAATGCGAAAGACGGTCATGGCGTGGACTGGCCGATACGTTACAAGGATATAGCGCCTTGGTACACTTATGTAGAAAAATTTGCCGGAATTAGTGGAGAGGCCCTTGGTTTACCACAATTACCGGATAGTCATTTTCTTCCTCCCATGGAATTGAATTGTGTGGAAAAGCACGTGAAAAAGCGAATAGAAAAGGACTTCGCTGGAAGAAATATGATTATTGGTAGGGTGGCGCACCTTACAGAACCTCTCAATGGTAGAGGAAAATGCCAAAATAGAAACAGATGCAGTAGGGGATGTCCCTTTGGAGCTTATTTCAGCAGTAACGCAGTGACCCTTCCTGCAGCTGATGCAACGGGCAATTTAACCATCAGGCCCTATTCAATAGTGCAGTCTATCATCTATGACGAACAGAAAGGCAAGGCTACAGGAGTACGTATTATTGATTCGGAAACGAATGAGGATATCGAATATTCAGCCCGAATCATTTTTGTAAATGCTTCAACCTTAGGAACCACACAGATATTGTTGAATTCAACTTCAAACCGATTTGAAAATGGTTTGGGGAATGATAGCGGGGAGCTTGGACATAATCTGATGGACCATACTTACAGAGTAGGTGCCACAGGAAAAGTTGATGGGTTTGATGATGAATACTACAAAGGGAGAAGACCCAATGGAATTTACATTCCTAGATATGTGAACATCGATGAGAAATCCAAAACGGATAAATTTCTTCGCGGTTTTGGATACCAAGGGGCTGGATTCCGTGGTGGTAACCCTGCCAATATTGAATCGTTTGGTGCGGACTATAAGGATAGCATCTTAAAACCAGGACCTTGGGAATTTTTCATTACTGGTTTTGCGGAATGTCTGCCTTACCATGACAATCAGGTGTATTTAAACAAAGAGGTCTTAGACAAATGGGGACAACCTACCTTGTCCATAGACGCAGAGTTTAAAGCCAACGAAAAAGCAATAAACAAGCAGATCCAGGAAGATGCTGTGGAAATGTTGACAAAGTCCGGACTAAAAGATGTGATGGGTTTTGATAACAACCACCCTCCCGGATATGGAGTACATGAAATGGGTACGGCTAGAATGGGACGAGACCCAAAGACATCGGTTTTAAATGGGTTCAACCAGATACACAGCGTCAAAAACGTATTCGTCACGGATGGTGCATGCATGACTTCTTCCTCCTGTGTAAATCCTTCGTTGACCTATATGGCAATTACCGCCAGAGCCGCTGATTATGCAGTTTCTGAATTAAAAAAGAATAATCTTTAATCGATATGGATAGAAGAAGCGCACTTAAAAAAGCAGGTGTTCTGGCAGGTTCTGCTGTTGCCATACCCTCCTTATTCTCTTTATTGCAATCCTGCAAGAACGAGAACCGATTAGATTGGCAACCGTTATTTTTTACGGAAAATGAGGCCAAAACCATCGCTGTCCTCTTAGACATGATATTGCCTCGCACGGATACGCCAGGTGCTTTGGATGTAAAGGCGGATATGTTTATTGATAAGGTGATTGCAAAGACCTACGACGAAGAGGGGCAGAAAAAAATACGGTCAGAAATGGCTGCCTTTAATTCGGATTGCGAAAAGAACTTTGGGGGTACATTCATTGAATTGAGTGTATCGGATCGAGAAAAGGTATTGCAAGCTGCCGAAAAGACCTCCGGTAAATTCAGTCCTGGAGTTTGGGGCACTGCAGTAGGGAAGCAAGAGCCTATTGGTTTTTACAGGTCCATCAAGTCTATGGCCATCTGGGCCTATTTCAGTTCAGAGGAAATAGGAAAAAAAGTACTGGCCTATGATCCTGTCCCGGGAACCTATGAGCCATGTATACCGGTATCTGAGGTGGGCAATCGTTGGAGTCTATAATTCGTTCACCTGAAAGAACTGCCCCTGTGAGCGAATTAGAGTTCCTTTATTTGTAGAGAAAAGATCCTTGAACCAGTTGATCTGGACTAGAGATGGCTCAAAAGTGTTCGCCATAACAAAAAAACCCTAATGCGTTACGTACTAGGTTTTTTTTGTAGCGGGAACAGGAGGAAAACGGGTGTCCGCCGAGGCGGATTGCGAATAGCAGACGATTTATTTACCCTTAAGAATATTTTTCCTAATAAACTCCCTCCCAACTCCTGATTTCAATTCTTTTTCCCGCTTCATAGCGGCTACTTTGGTTGAATAATCTTCCTTGTAGATTAGCTCCCAAGGGCGATAGCGCTTGGTCCAATTAGAGGTTCCCAATTCATTGTGAGAAAGTAATCTTGAAGAAAGATCGGAAGTGTAGCCTACATAGCATTTATCAAATGCTCGGCTATACAAAACATAAACAGTGTACATGATTAAAAAATTAATTGAAAAAATATTTTCAAAATACCCATGGAACCAATGGTCTCAAAAGCATTAAACGGCAGGAACAAAAAAAGGATGCCGAAGCATCCCTTTCCAATGTAGCGGGAACAGGACTCGAACCTGTGACCTTCGGGTTATGAGCCCGACGAGCTACCAACTGCTCCATCCCGCGATATGTCTTTTACTCTTTTTATCTACAATTAACGCTTCAAACCTGTGTCCGCCGCGGCGGATATGAGCCCAGTCAACCTTTTTCAACTGCTCCATCCCGCGATATAGTGATGCAAAGGTAAGGACAAACTCTCAAAAATCAAGTACCTTTGCAAAAAAAGTAAGAAATGATCCCTTCAACCCACAAGGCTGGATTTGTCAATATCATCGGAAAACCCAATGTAGGAAAGTCTACGCTGATGAATATTCTTGTGGGAGAGCGCCTTTCGATCGTTTCTTCCAAAGCACAGACTACCCGACACCGCATTCTAGGAATAATCAATACCGAGGAATACCAAATTGTATTCTCTGACACCCCTGGCATGCTCAAGCCCAAGTACGAACTCCATAAAAGCATGATGGGCTTCGTACACCTTACCTTGGAAGATGCGGATGTAATTGTATTTGTAACCGATCTCTTTGAAACCGATGAGGAAATCGAAGAGGTCATTCAAAAAATAAATGGAGCAGGAGCACCGGTACTCCTTGTCATCAATAAAATCGACCTGGCAAAGGAAGGTCAACTTGACGAAGTGACCCAGTACTGGACTTCCCGCATTCAAGCGGCCACAGTTATTCCTATCTCGGCATTGGAGCAATTCAATACCGAACGGATCCTCCAGGAAATTGTAGAACGCCTTCCTGTGCATCCGCCATTTTACGACAAGGAGGAACTTACTGACCGCCCAGAACGTTTCTTCGCATCAGAGATTATTCGCGAGAAAATTTTCACCAACTACAAAAAGGAAATTCCTTACAGTACCGAAGTAGGTATTGAAGATTTTCATGAGGAAGAAAATCTGATCCGTATTCGGGCCACCATCTTCGTAGAACGCGATAGTCAAAAAGGGATCGTCATCGGAGACAAAGGAAAAATGCTCAAGAAAGTAGGCACTGAAGCACGTGCTGACTTGGAAAAGTTTTTTGGAAAAAAAGTATTTCTAGAAACCTTCGTAAAGGTGGAACAGGATTGGCGGAAAAATAAATTAGTGTTAAAAAAATTTGGGTACGACCCCTCTTAATCATGGCAAATATAGTAGCAATAGTAGGCAGACCCAATGTGGGCAAATCCACCCTTTTCAATCGCCTGGTGGAAGAGCGAAAAGCCATTGAAGACAACCTTAGCGGCGTCACTCGAGATAGACATTATGGGCATGCCCAATGGTCCGGTAAATTTTTCTCTGTAATCGATACAGGCGGCTATGTCACTGGATCTGATGACCTATACGAAGCCGAAATCCGGAAGCAAGTGAAATTAGCCATCGAAGAAGCCGATGTGATTCTATTCGTGGTCGATTGCCACGACGGACTAACCGACTTGGATGAGGAATTTGCCAACGAACTCCGCAGCAATAAAAAACCGCTCTATGTAGTTGCCAATAAAGCAGACAACCAGGAGAAATCCTTCATGGCAAACGAGTTCTATTCACTCGGCTTGACAGATCTTGAAATTTTTCCAATAGCTGCTGCGAGCGGCAGCGGTACAGGGGATTTATTGGATGCCATCGTCACCCACTTTGAAGAAGATGGGGTAGAGGATCCCGATGCAGGCATCCCTAAAATATCAATTTTAGGAAGACCAAACGCAGGAAAATCCTCCTTCCTCAATGCCCTTCTCGGTCAGGAACGCTCCATAGTTACCCATGAGGCAGGCACGACTCGCGATGCCATCCATACCCGATACAAGTTTTTCGGCAAAGATTTCATCATCACCGATACAGCTGGTATCCGTAAAAAAGCCAAAGTAAAAGAGGATATCGAGTTTTACTCCGTCATGCGATCTCTAAGAACCTTAGAGGAATCTGATGTCGTAATTGTCATGATCGATGCTACTCGAGGATTGGAAGCTCAAGATGTCAACTTGATTTCCTTAGCCATTAAAAATAATAAGGGCGTACTCATCATGGTCAATAAGTGGGATTTGATCGAAAAAGATCACAAAACCATGAACAAAATCAAGGAGGACATGCTCGATCGCCTTGGCGAACACAAATGGATTCCAATTATTTTCACCTCCGTCACGGAAAAGCAACGCATATTTCAGGCTATTGAACTCGCAGTAAAGGTGTATGAGAATAAAACCAGGCGCGTGGCTACCTCCAAACTAAATGATATTTTACTTCAAGAAATTGAAAAATATCCTCCCCCAGCTTGGAAAGGAAAGTATATCAAGATTAAATACGTGACCCAGTTGCCAACTAAAAATCCTGTTTTTGCCTTTTTTTGCAACCTCCCACAGTACATAAAAGAACCCTATACACGCTTTTTGGAGAATAGATTGCGAGAAAACTTTGATTTCGAAGGTGTTCCCGTAAAAATAGTTTACAAAAACAAATAAAAAATTTTGGCAACCACTTGCACAATTAAAATTAATACTAGTACATTTGTGTTGTAATTAAGAAAACCATAACAAATGAAAAAGGTATTTGCAATTTTCGCAATCGCTGGTTTGATCGCTACTGCTTCTTGCGGTGGAAAATCAGCTGAAGAGCAAGCCGCTGCTGATTCTATCGCTGCTGCTGCTGCTGCTGATTCTATCGCTGCTGTAGAGGCTGCTGCTGCTCAGGCTGCTGCTGACTCTGCTGCTGCTGCTGCTGCTCAGGCTGCTGCAGATTCTGCTGCTGCTGCTCCTGCTAAGTAATCAACACTCAGCGTGAAAAAATTAAGAGTTCCGATGGATCGGGACTCTTTTTTTATGCCGTAAAATGTCGACCAATTCTTCTGAACTCCTACTAGTATTCCAAAAGCATCTCCCCGAAAACGCAATCCCCTACTGCGTTCAACTTTGGGAAGAAAGCCCCTTCCATTTTTTTGTAAAACCTCCACGTAATTCCAAACTTGGAGATTTCCGCTACCGAAAGGATCGAACGATCCAAACCATCACCCTCAACTCGGACCTCAACCCGTACCAATTCCTACTTACCTACATTCATGAGGTAGCACATCTCAGAGCATTCGCTCGCTACGGAACTAACCATGCTCCCCATGGGTCAGAATGGAAAACCCTGTTTAAGCTACTCTTAGAACCATTACTTCATGAATCCGTCTTTCCTAGGGATATCCTAGTTCCCCTAAAGCTGCACATGAAAAACCCTTCCGCTAGCTCTGCTCGGGATCTTTTTCTCATGAAAGAAATGAGTAAATACGATGTCGGAAATCCAACTACGCAACCAAGCTTTTTCTTGGCTGATTTAGCCCCTCACACACATTTTGAATTGGGAGGAAGAAAATTTAAAAAAGGAGAAACCAGAAGAACGCGAATCCTCTGCGAGGAAGTAGATACTGGTAAAAAATTCTTGGTGTCCCGGCTAGCTAAAGTGATCCGGCTAAACTAATCTCTTTCTTCACCAATCTGATGCTCTGGCTGTGAAAAGTCTTTGGGTTGCGGCAAATCTTGAAGGGAATTGATTCCAAAATAATCCATGAATTTTTGAGATGTCCCATAAATCAAAGGTCTTCCAACCCCATCGGATTTTCCTTTTATCTCAACCAACTCCTTTTCCAATAACTTTTGTAGCGAATAATCACAGGCCACCCCACGAATCTGCTCTACTTCTCCTTTGGTAATTGGCTGCTTGTACGCAATAATGGACAAGGTCTCCAACTGTGCTGTAGAAAGTCTTTTTTGAGAGTGTTGACGCAATAAAATTTGAATGCTGGGCTGGTAAGCAGGCTTTGTCAAAAATTGATACCCTCCACCCAGCTTTTCCAATGCAAACGCGTACTCTTCGCTTTCATATTTTAGACCAAGCTCCGACAAAGCCGCTTCCACGTCTTTAGGAGGCACCTCTGCGCCAAACATTTCACTCAAGCAAGACACGATTTCCCCCAGCCCAAGTGGTTCTGGGGCACAAAAAATCAACGCTTCTATATGGCGATGAAGGAAGTCCACCCTTACTTCTTGGCCAATTTGGCCTCAATGGAATGCATGGTGTGCGGCACTGCCATCAACCGTTCCTTCGAAATCAACTTGCCCGTATCCACACAAATCCCGTAGGTTCCGTTTTTAATTCGAATCAAGGCATTCTCCAAATTGATGACAAACTTTTGCTGTCTTGCCGCCAGTTGATTTAAACTTTCTCGTTCCAAGGTATCAGCCCCATCTTCCAAAAGCTTAGACGTGGAAGAGGTGTGATCCGTTCCACTGTCATTCTTTTTACTCATGGTCTCTTTAAGCGATTGGAGCTCTTCTCTAGCCAAAGCCAATTTCTGAAGAATAATCTCTTCAAATTCCTTAAGCTCATCTTTAGAATAAGCGGTTTTTTCTTCCTTACTCATACACGTATTGATTAGGGGTACACTTGTGAGACTTTCTTAAAAAAGAATTCTCTAAAATACAGCAGTCTTTTTGAAAACCAAAACAAAGAAGGGATTATCCGTACCCTTGTCCCCATTGAAATTTCACCTTTTCTATCCGACTTCCCTACAGTTGAGATGCCACCACAAAAGTCTTCTTGATCACCTTAATCCTACCCGTCAAATCAACAAATTGGGCTACCAACACATAGTATCCCGGAGACACCCTCCTCCCAGCCGAATCGGTCCCAGACCAAGAATATAGGCCTGAAGTTCCCAAAATTTGCTGTTGCCCCAGCACGACCACTTCTCTTCCTGCAGCCGAATAGATGGTAAAACTTCCCACCCAACCTGCTTGCTCTAAGGAGTACTGCACGGTAACAAAATTGGGACCGCTGCTCCCATCTGGATCGAAAACCTGAGGGTCTACCTTCAAGAGCTTTCCTTCGGTATCGGCGCTCACTACCGTAGAGTTCTTTCTTCCAGGAGTACCATAATCGGCAGCACTAGCTGCAGAATGCCAATTTCCAGGCTCAGTGGCTGATGAAAAAGGAGAAATACGCTCCAAAGACACCCCTTTGCTCGTACGCAGCAAGGGATGATGCCAAGCTTGATCGTAAGAAAGGGATTCCATCACCTGACCCATCGGTGAGAGCAGCAAGACTGTGCCTCCACCAATTGGTAAACTTGGAAGCGACTTCACTTGCTTAAAATCCCCTGCTCCAGACTGGGGATAAGCGATACGCAAACGATCAGGAGCTGTGCTCAGGGCCAAATACCCTTGGGGCGGCAAAATTTGTCCCTCCTCTCCAAAAACTCGGATTTGCTGTGGCACGCCATCTCCCTCACGGGTGGCTAGCGCCCATCCACCCAGGGATAGGTGTTTCTGGGAACTGGTATTGTAAAGTTCCACAAACTTGGGGTCTCCGGGCATAGGATCGACCAAGAGCTCATTCAACACCAGTTCACCTGAGACAGGCACCTCTCCCAAAATTAGCGAGGTTTCAAACCCTCCCATCTCGCCCACACAGGGTTCCAAGGCTGAAGCCTTCAACTGGTAGGGAAGGCTACTTTTAGCAGGAACCTGTAAAGACAACCCTATTTGCTTCCCTGATGCAAATACCCAACTGGAATCCATCACCAATTCAGGTGTAAACACAAATGAAGTAAGCCCAATACCTGGAAGTATCGCTTGATTTAAAGTAATCGTAACCTTTTTGGAATCAGTAAACCAACTCCCCTCCACCCGAAAAGGTCCTAAATCCACTTGACGCGCAAAGGATGAATTTTGAGCACCCGGAGTCCCCCGTCTCGGATGGCTAGAAGGCACCAACAAGGATGTCCCCTCGCAGCGGTAAAACGGATCAGGTAGCTCTAGGCTGTATCCTCCATTCGCAAACTCTGTTCCACCCCATGAAGCGGTAGTGTAATTCAACTGGTCAATCAAATCGCCTGATGGTACCTGTACGCGAAGGCTGGTTCCTGAATTCGAGAGAACAGGCCATCCCTCAATGGGCAACACCTTTCCATAGGACTGTAGTAATCCAGCTTGAGATGCGGGACACAAGATTACCCAATCCCCAGGTGCAATCCAGTAAGGAGGTAAAGCTACCTGCGCTGAGGATGTGGAAAATACAAGCCCATCCAAGCGCAACTCTTTTTTTGAAGGGTTCATCAACTCCACGTATTCCACAAAAGGCAAGTCCTGATCTTGCCGAGGGGCAGCCATCACTTCGTTGATCACTAGGGATTTTGATCCAAAAGATCTGGGATCGGTGTACCTAAACTTGACCACTGTGTCGGCCAAAAAATTGCCCTGCAGATCTGGCACCCGCTGTACAGCGAGATTGTACTCTTTTTCTTCTAGCAGGGCCTCTTCAAATGCCAATACCAGCACCGAATCCGCCAATCTACGCGTCTCCAATGGCTCCTTCCCTTCCAAGGCATATGCCAGGGGTAATCTCGAAAAAACAGGGTCTACTGGCTCAGAAAAAGCAATCATCACCTCTCTAGGCCCAAACCCCTTGACTTGCTTCACTCGCGGAGCAACTTCATCCACTACCCGATCCTCCAAACTAAATGCATCCATCACCCACCGAGCTGCACTGCCCGTGCCTGGCCCTATCCCTACCTCCAAACTCAAAAACACCTCATCCAAACCACTAAACGCAGCAGGCACTTCGAATTCTACCTTAGTGAATGCCGTGGCGGCATTGGGAAATTGATTGACATCACCAACAGGAATTCGCTCTTGGAAATTACTATCCGTTTCCAAAGTTCCGGACCAAGACGCATGTACGAGCACGGGACGCGTACCCGTTCCATTTTTTAAGGTTTTGGCCCAAAACACCACATGCGGATTCCCCATCTGTTTGGGCTGAAGCCGCACCCAAACCCGTCCTGTAAAGGTGGTAATGGGCTGAATGGCCAAAGCGACTGAGCCATTGATACCTCCCGTGGAAAGTCGAAAAATGCGGGAAGAAGTACTCCTGAACTCATTGGCATACCATCCAGGCAAAAAGGGTTGGGGATAGGATACGGTAGAAAAAGTGCCTTCAAAATCTTGGGTCTGGGACAAGGCAGAAGGAATTGAGAAAAGAACAAGGAGGCTAGCTCCAAGCAGGTATCCTGCTATGCGAAAAAAATAATTCATGGCTAAAAGTTTAAAAAGTAAAGGAAGTTACTCAAAATCTACCAAAATCTAGACGCTATAAAAATGTTTCCCAATAGCCCAAGTATTGAAACTTGAATCCGTATTTTTGACATCTCAAAACCTTCAAACCGATTTCCCATGAAACTTGCCGTCGTAGGTGCCACTGGACTAGTAGGCTCCGAAATTCTGGAAGTGCTTCTAGAGCATCAATTTCCGTACACTGAACTCCTCCTAGTAGCATCCGCTAGATCCAAAGGAAAGGAGATTGACTACAATGGCAAAAAACACGTGATCATAGACATGGAAGAGGGTGTTGCCGCCAAACCGGACATTGCCATTTTCTCTGCAGGAGGAAGTACTTCCTTGGAATGGGCACCCAAATTTGCTGCCGTAGGCACTATTGTTATTGACAATTCCTCTGCCTGGAGAATGGATCCCAGCAAAAAATTGGTGGTACCTGAAATCAATGCCAAGGAAATTGGTCCAGCCGATAAAATCATTGCAAATCCCAACTGCTCAACCATACAGATGGTCTTGGCTTTAGAGCCACTACGGCAGCGCTACGGCATCAAGCGCATCGTGGTATCCACCTACCAGTCCGTGACCGGTACAGGCAAAGCCGCAGTAGATCAAATGATGGCTGAGCGCCAAGGGAAAACACCGGAGATGGTGTACCCACACAAAATTGACCTCAACGTCCTTCCACACATCGACCTTTTCCAAGCCAACGGCTACACCAAGGAAGAGATGAAGATGATTAACGAAACCAAGAAAATCTTCAGCGACGATTCCATTCAGGTGACCTCCACTACGGTACGTGTGCCAACCATGGGAGGACACTCCGAGGCGGTAAACGTGGAGTTCAAACAAGATTTTGACTTGGCAGAAGTGCGGAGTTTACTTGAAAATGCTCCTGGCATCATCGTTCAAGATGATCCAGCCAATTTCATCTACCCCATGCCGATCACTGCCCATAAAAAGGATGAGGTGTTTGTAGGCAGATTGCGCCGCGACGAATCCCAAGCCAATACACTCAATATGTGGATCGTAGCCGATAACCTCCGCAAAGGTGCTGCCACCAATGCAGTGCAGATTGCGGAATACCTTTTGGAAAACAAATTGGCCTAATGGACCTAAGTGAGTTCAATAGCGCCGAATTCACCCAATTTGTGCAGGATCATCTGGAAGAAGATCCTGCACTTTTACTTTTTAAGTACCAGGGAAAGGTTTCTTTCGATCTAAAAACAGCCATACAGCAAATCGCTGCCAGACAGAAATCGGTCAAGAAATTACCCACCTGGTCGAAAAATCTCAGCCTCTTCTTTCCTGCCAGCATCTCAGTCGAACAATGTTCATCCGAGCAAACAGCCCGCTTTAAGTCCATAGGTCACACAGGTGACTGGATGATAGACCTTACTGGTGGCTTTGGAGTGGATTGCTATCACTTAAGTGAGGGGTTTGAACATGGGGTGTATTGTGAGCAGCAATCCGAACTTTTCAAGATCACCAAGCACAACTTAAGCACATTAAATCCGGGCAAGTTCGACTTTGTGGAAGGCGATGGATTGGATTATTTACGAAAAACAGCAAGAAGATTTGATCTTATTTATGCGGATCCTGCCCGTCGAGGTACAAGCAATCAGAAATTGTACAAGCTCCAGGATTGCGAACCGAATGTGGTGGAGGCCTGGCCCCTATTGCAAAGCAAATCCGACTCCATTCTTCTAAAAGTTTCGCCCATGCTGGACTTGACTCAAGCCTGGCTGGAACTCCCAGACCTCCAAAAAATAACGGTGGTATCGGTTAAAAATGAGGTCAAGGAACTTCTCCTCCATTGGGAAAAAGCAAAAGAAGGTACGCCAAGATTGATCACTGTGGTAGATCTGGAGACTGGATTGCCTCCCTTCGAATTTGAGCCCAGGGCTGAAGAACGAGCACAGTCCCAATTTGCCGAAGCAGGTAAGTTCCTGATTGAACCTCTAGCAGGAATACTCAAAGCGGGTGCATTTAACCTATTTGGCGAGCGATTTGGACTCAAAAAATTGGAGAGGAACAGTCACCTCTACACCAGCGAGACGTTTACCACGAGCATTCCAGGCCGTGTCTTTGAAGTGCTTCAAGAAATCAGCCCAAAAAAGCAGGAGATTAAAACTTTTTTCCCTTCAGGAAAGGTCAATGTCATCTGCCGCAACTACGTGATGGGTGCTGAAGAACTCAAGAAAAAATTGGGTTTAAAGGATGGAGGGGAGGATTTTTTAATCGGAACCAAGACGGGAACTGGTTTCAAATTGTATTGGTGTAAACGAACGGAATAAAGAAAGAGAAGGTCAATCCTTCACTTCTTCAAAGTCTACATATTCTCCGCCTTCTATGTCTTTCTTCATTTTTTGAGGAGATTTTTTTGGAATAAAATCCACATGAACCCCGTCCTTAGGTCGCTGGGCCTGCTGCTGCGCGCGTTGCTGCTCCATAGCTGCTTCATTGACTTTTCGTGCCAATTGTGCCAGCTTGGATCGCAAAAAGTAGCGAAGCAGCTGACCCAAAAGCCACCCAACACCTAGAAGTATAAATAGAAACTTAATCAAGACTTATCGTTTTTAGGTACTACTACTTACTCAAGTAGATGTTTCGCTCCGCGTAAATTTTCAAGAAATAATCATCCATCAAATCGTCAATAAAGTAGATAGCCTCCCCAGTAGACTTCATCTCTGGGCCAAGCTCCTTGTTGACATTCGGGAATTTATGGAAAGAGAATACCGGCTCCTTGATGGCATAGCCTTTCTTCACAGGCTTGAAATTGAAGTCAGTCACCTTTTTCTCTCCCAGCATTACTTTTACGGCATAGTTGACGTAAGGTTCTTGGTAGGCTTTGCAAATGAAAGGAACCGTACGCGAAGCACGTGGATTTGCTTCGATCACATACACCTTATCATTTTTGATGGCAAACTGGATATTGATCAAGCCTACAGTTCTCAGTGCTAGGGCAATTCGTTGGGTGTAGGTTTCAATTTGACGAATCACCAAATCCCCCAAATTGTAGGGAGGCAATACTGCATAGGAGTCACCAGAGTGAATCCCTGCTGGCTCAATGTGCTGCATGATCCCGATGATGTAGACATTTTCGCCATCGCAAATCGCATCGGCCTCTGCCTCGATCGCTCCTTCAAGGAAGTGATCCAGTAGGATTTCGTTGTTTGGAATATCGCGAAGTACGTTGACTACATGCTCTTCCAACTCCTTCTCGTTGATTACAATTTTCATCCCCTGCCCACCAAGCACGTAGCTAGGTCTTACCAGAAGAGGGAATCCAATGGTTTTGCACAGCTCGAGGGCTTCATCGGTATTGTGGATGGTGCCAAACTCAGGGTAAGGCACGTTGTTTTCCTTCAATAGCGTGGAGAATAGTCCTCTATCTTCTGCCAAATCCAGCGCTTCGTAGCTAGTACCTATGATTTTGATGCCATACTTGGAAAGCTTTTCCGCCAATTTCAAGGCAGTTTGGCCACCAAGCTGCACGATCACCCCTACTGGATTTTCCTGAAGGATAATTTCATAAATATGTTCCCAGAATACAGGCTCAAAGTAAAGCTTGTCTGCCACATCTGGATCCGTAGATACCGTCTCTGGGTTGCAATTGATCATGATGGTTTCGTAGCCGCATTCCTTCGCCGCCAAGACCCCATGCACGCAAGAATAGTCAAATTCAATGCCCTGACCAACGCGGTTGGGGCCGGAACCTAGGACTACCACTTTTTTCTTGTCGCTTCGAACGGATTCGTTTTCCTCTCCAAAGGTGGAATAGTAATATGGGGTCTTTGCTGCAAACTCTGCCGCACAAGTATCGACCAACTTGTATACGCGCTTGATTCCCATTTCCTCGTAGCGCTTGTGAAACACATCGCTTTCAAGACAATCTAGCAAATGAGCGATTTGACGGTCTGCATAGCCTTTTTTCTTGGCTTCATCCATCAACTCACGAGGAATGGTGTCGAGCTTATACTTGCTAATCTCCGCTTCCAAGTGGATTAATTCTTCGATTTGCTTCAAAAACCACTTGTCGATCTTGGTTAAGTCGTGGATGGTTCGGAAGGAGATTCCCAGCTTGAAGGCATCGTAAACATGGAACAATCTATTCCAACTTGGATTTGCTAAAGAATACAAGATTTGAGCCTGATCCTTAAGTTCTTTTCCATCAGCACCCAAGCCATTTCGCTTGATTTCAAGGGACTGACAGGCCTTTTGCAAGGCTTCTTGGAAATTACGTCCGATGCCCATGACTTCCCCTACCGCCTTCATGGAGAGTCCGAGCTTACGGTCGGCACCCTTGAATTTGTCAAAGTTCCAACGAGGAATCTTCACAATCACGTAATCAATGGATGGCTCAAAATATGCCGAGGTAGTGCCTGTAATGGAATTGGACAATTCATCCAAGTTGTAGCCAATGGCCAACTTCGCAGCAACTTTTGCAATGGGATAACCAGTAGCTTTAGAAGCCAAGGCAGAGGAACGAGATACCCGTGGGTTGATCTCGATGCCGATGATGGTTTGGTTGTCTGGACTGACCGCAAACTGTACGTTACAGCCCCCAGCAAAATTGCCTATGCTATTCATCATGGTGATGGCATAGTTACGCATGCGCTGGTACACGGTATCAGGCAAGGTCATTGCAGGAGCCACGGTGATGGAATCTCCTGTATGCACCCCCATGGGGTCAAAATTTTCGATGGAACAGATGACAATCATGTTGCCAATATTGTCACGCATCACCTCCAACTCGTATTCCTTCCAACCAGTGATGCTTTGCTCAATGAGCACTTCATGTACTGGTGAGGCTTGGAGACCTGCAGATAGGTAGTGCTCAAATTCCTCAGCTTTTTCCACAAAAGCCCCTCCTGCACCTCCTAGGGTATAGGAAGCGCGAATGATTAGCGGGAAACCAATTTCTTGAGCGATTTCTTTGCCTTGTAGCATAGAGGTAGCTGTATCTCCTTTGCAGACACCCACGCCAATTTGCTCCATCAAGGCCTTGAACTTTTCTCTATTTTCAGCCGTATCGATTGCCTCGATATCTACGCCAATCATCTTCACCCCATAATTTTTCCAAATTCCGGCCTTATCGCAATCAATGGCAAGGTTCAAGGCAGTTTGGCCACCCATAGTCGGTAGAACTGCGTCGATATCGGGGTGATCGGTTAGAATTTTTCGAATGGATTTTTTTTCCAGTGGCAACAAATACACGTGATCGGCGGTCACTGGATCCGTCATGATCGTCGCCGGATTGGAGTTGATCAGCGTGACGGTAATTCCCTCTTCCCGAAGGGATCTTGAGGCCTGGGAACCAGAATAATCGAATTCACATGCTTGCCCAATGACGATAGGACCTGAACCAATGATTAATACGTGTTTGATGCTCGAATCTTTAGGCATGGGAAGTGGAGAAATTAGATTTTACTTAGGTCCAAATTGGCGTAAAATTAGAAAAATAATCCGAAGGGGAAAGAAGAAATTTGAATTAAGATGCCTTAGATAAGTCAGCACAGTTTTCACAAAAAAAATTCATTTTTCAGTGTGGGAGGAACGCCTATTTTTACGGGCATGAATTGGAACAACCTAGCCATTTTCCCTGTCATGGGAGAGCGCCTGAGTAGCAAAAATGCCCTTCACTTAGATTTGACTGAAGGCAATGAGTCACTTCAGCAGGTGGAGGTGAGTGACACGGCCGCATTCGATGCGTTTGTTTTCGAGCAGCTTCGAGCGGCAGGGAAGACCTATGGCTTTGGAGGTTACCTTGAAAAGAGGAGTATTTACCGACGTAGCGAGGTGTTTGCCACCGCACAGGAGGCTTTTCGTAACATTCATTTGGGAATCGACATTTGGACATTGGCTAGCAGCCCTGTTTATGCACCGCTGGATGGCAAGGTTCATAGCTTTCAGGACAATGAAGGTTTTGGAAACTATGGCCCTACCATACTCTTGCAACACCAAGTGGAAGGGAGAACTCTCTATTCCCTGTATGGACATCTACAAAGAAAAGATTTGGAAGGGGTAGCAGTAGGGCAGGTCATTCGGGCAGGAGAGCAGTTTTGTCGAGTAGGTCCCTTCCCAGAAAATGGAGATTGGCCACCACATTTGCATTTTCAACTGATTTGGGATTTGAACAATTTCTGGGGCGATTATCCAGGCGTGGCAGCTGAAAAGGATATGGAGTACTACCGGCAAAATTGCCCAGAACCATCACCATTAATTGGTATTTTCTGAAAGGAATAGCATATGACAGCTCCTTTACATCTATTAAATGGCGATCAATTGGCACACCAGCTCCAGGGTTTGCCATTTTTCGAAACACATTTGGTGTTTCGGGAAGCACTGATCGTTGGCCCTGTAAAGAGCAAAACCCTGGACGAGTTTTGGAAGATTCGAACTGAATTTATCACCTCGAGCTATAGGGTTCCTTCAGAGGAATACATTCAGAAAACAGTTTCAGAAATAGAGCGGCTACATTCCCTACCAGAGGATGCCGAAATTTGTCTCTGGTTTGAAGACGATTTATTCTGTCAGGTCAACTTGTGGTTTGTACTATCGATGCTTGTGGACAAGCCCCAACTCAACTTATTTCGAATTTTTCCACCTAGTTCAATTACAAAAGACCGATGGACTGGATTTGGCCAAGCTGATCTGAATTCACTCGGAAATTCCTACCAGGCACGGGTTCCATTTACTACTTCGGATGTGGAGCTGGGAAACTCTCTTTGGCAAGCCTACAGTAACCAAGATTGGGAAGTATTCAAAAAGCTTTCGCTCCAACCTTCCCCTTGTTTTCATTCCCTAAATGAGGTTTGCCAGGCTCAACTCGATCGACTTCCAGACGCTAGCGGCTTAGGCAAGCCGGAAAGAGTCCTGAACGAAATTCTGGCGAGGGGAATTACTGACTTTTCCCAACTCTTCCAAGAATTCAATCGGCAAGCAGGAATCTATGGGTTTGGGGACTTGCAAGTGAAGGCGATGTTCGATAGGATGCAATCCCTACTTTAAAATCAGCTTACGCAGAAAAGAATTGATCCTTTTCAAAACATACCGTATGTTGAAAATAGTGTATCAATACTAAAGTTTGAATTGAAAAAGTCCAGGAATAGATTATTCTAAAAATTAAGGCAAACACAGAAATAAATATTTCCAAAATTTGATAATTGGGAAATTAATTATAGAATTGAGGCTGATAGTGGAGCCAGAAACCAGTTAAAAACGGGGCGGAATCGAAAAGCCTTACGAGTAGAAAAATGATACATAACCCCTTATGATCCAGCCTATCCCTCAATTCAAAAATGAGCCTGTTCTGGTATTAGTTCTTGGTTTTATCACCTGTGGATTGTACCTAATCTATTGGAATATTAAGGCCGCAGAAGTAATCAACGCCTTGGCAGAAAAAGAAGTAATCTCTCAACCCATTGCGATATTTGCAGGCTGCTGCATGCCGGTAAACCTGTATTTCTACTACTTGATGGGCAAAGAAGGATTGCCAAAAATATACGAGCGTACTGGGCAAACTGGTAAAGATGAGTCCACGCTACTCCTGGTTCTAGGCTTCCTAGTTCCTATGGTAGCAGCAATGATTGTACAAGGTGACATCAATAAGCTCTATAAGTAAGCAACAATTGCGAAAAATTTATGGGATTGCTGGCGCGCTAAGCATGCTGGCAGTCCCCTTTTTCATTATGCTCAGCAGTCATGAGCATATTGAAACGGAGCAGTCCTTATGCCCTTTCAAAATGGTGACAGGATTCCCTTGTCCTGGCTGCGGAATTACTAAATCCATTATCTTCTTTTATCAGGGAGATCTCTTAAAAAGTTTGGAATACCATGTTTTAGGCCCTTTTGTACCTATAGCAAGCATTATCGCTATTTTGATTCTCCTAGCAGAGCTCGTCACTCAAAAAAATTATTTTTCAAGCATACTTTACAGCACAAAGTTAGCTTATGCCTTGGCTATTTTATTGGGGACTTACCACAGTATTCGATTGGTGATATTCATTTCCACACACACTGTGCAGCAGATTTTAACTGAGTCAATCTGGCAATAATCCCTAGTTATTTCCTAGGATGAAAGGTGTGTAGCACCTGCTTCAAATAATCCCGATCCAAGTGCGTATAGATCTCGGTGGTGGTGATGCTTTCATGTCCGAGCATTTCTTGAACGGCGCGTAAGTCAGCCCCTCCTTCAATCAAATGCGTCGCAAAAGAATGTCGGAAGGTGTGCGGGCTGATATTTTTCTGAATCCCTGCCTGCGCTGCAGTCTTTTTGATAATCAAAAACACCATCACACGAGTCAATTTCTGTCCTCTCCGGTTAAGGAACACGTATTCCTCATGCCCTTTTGCTGGGGTTTGCTGAGATCGCACATGCTCTTCGTACAGCTTCAGGTGGTGCAAGGCTGCCTTGCCAATCGGCACTAGTCTTTCCTTGTTTCCTTTACCGACCACTTTCAAAAATCCCACTTCGGTAAAGACCTGACTTTTTTTGAGTTCTACCAACTCTGAAACGCGCAACCCGGAACTGTACAATACTTCCAGCATGGCCCGGTTGCGGTGCCCTTCGGGTTCGCCCAAGGGAATGGCTTCGAGTAGGGCCTCCACCTCAGGGAAACTCAAGGTATCGGGTAACTTTCGGCCCAACTTGGGTGCCTCAAGCAACTGGGCAGGATCTTCAGTGATTCGATCCTCATACATCAGGAAGCGGTAGAAGGCTTTGATACCCGAGATAATTCTCGCCTGGGAATAGGGGGAGATCTCCAATTTGGCCAAGGCCGTCACAAATCGCCGCAAGTGCTCCAATTCCAGTTCAAGCGGGCTTTTGGAGGGAAACTCATGGGACACATAATCCGCAAGCTTTTCTACATCCCGAGTATAGGCCTCAATGGAGTTGGCACTCAAGGAGCGTTCCAGGGTGAGGTAATGACGAAATTGACGAATCAGCTGAGGCCACATGTAGCGTAGATTGAAGTTCTAAAGTTACCTGTAAAACGTATTCCAAACCACTCGAACTATGTCTGAATTGTAACTCAAAATCTTAAAAAATTAATTGGCAAAAACTCGTAAAAAAAGTGCGGATTGGCTAAGATCTTGATTGCATCTTCAGGGGATTCATTTTTGTAGGAAAAGAGGCAGATATTCAATAAAAAAAGGATTCAACGTATTGAACCCTTTTTTTTGAAATTTTCCCACTAGATGTAGCCCTAACCAGACTTAATCCAAAAATTTCCAGCTGGCCCGGTGATCTTTGGCAAGAGGCTTGCCCGTTACCTTGGCCCTCAAAATTTCAATTGGCATGGCGTTCTGGGTAAGAATCAAATCATGAAAGGTTTTTTCAGGCATCTTTCCTGAATCCACCATTTCCTTGCGAAGCGCATAGATCTCCAAAGCGCCAATCATGTAGGCAATTTGATACAAGGGTCCATAGCTCCCCTCAAACGATCTTCGTACTTCAGCGGAAGCATTGGCGTATTCATGCCCTACTCGAGAAACAAGCAAATCAATGCATTGCTGAGGGGTCATTTTCCCCAAGTGGTAGTTGAGTGAAAAAATTATTCGTGCCGCCCGGTGCATCCTCCAGAAGAGCATACCCACCTTGTCTTTGGCATCTCGAGGAAACTGTCGGTCCCAAAGAACAAACTCCCAATATAGGGCCCATCCCTCCGTCCAGAACGGCGTGCCGAATGGACGCCGGTGGATCAGGTGCCGCTGATTCATAAATTGTTGGAGGTGGTGGCCAGGGATCAATTCGTGTTGCACCGTAGCTCTGGAAAAGTGAGGATTGTTGCCCCGCATGGACATCATTTTGTCCTCGTGGCTCATTTCAGAAGTTGGGTAGGCAATTTGAATGACTTCACCACCTAAGAAAAAGGGGCTCACACGCTGACGCTCTGCTGAGATCATACTCGTTCTCCAGGTTTCAATCGCCAAGGGTGGCACGGTCAACCAGTCGTTTTTGACCATTAAGTCAATGGCTTCCTCTCCTAGTCGGACTACTTCCTGTGGCCAGGCACCAGCCGGCAGGTAGGTGTTCTTGACCATTTCTAGGGCTGCCTTCCAATCGTTGCCAAAGCCCAATTCATTGGAGGCCTTCAGCATTTCCTTTTCACACCAGGCAAACTGCTTTTCTGCCTCAGCGATGAGTTCCTCCGGGCTATAGGCAATCATTTCATAAGCCAACTGCTTTTCCAATGCCTCACGTCCAATCGGCTTGCCGATAATGCCAGATCCATCGTCTTTCACAGAGTTGGTGTAATGGGCACGGAGCGCTTTGGCGTATGCTTTCATTCCGGCGTCCAATTTTTCCCAAGGGGTAGGCATCCACCAGGTAAATGCAGGATCAAAGTCAAAGTAAAAGTCGTAGGATTCTTTGACCACCTTGTGCAAACTTTCTACAGCCTGAGCCGCTAGTTCCGCCTTTTGCCAAGAGTCGTATTTGGAACTCGAGGCAAGCGCCTTGTGCTGGGCATCTAGGGCTTGGGCCACCTGATTCCATTTTGCAGCAAGGGCTTGGGCATCGGGCTGAACAGCCCTCCGTCTAGCAACCGTGAATTCCTCTAGGGGCTTGCCAAACTCGAGGACAGACTGGATCTGAATAAAATCACGCTTTTCCAAGTCGAGCTCTGCCAATTGCTTCTCCAGATAATTTCGAAATAGCTGGTAATCAATCTTTCCATCTTCAGATAGTGCCGCGTAATTCTGGGATTGAAGGGTCTTGAGGTAATCCTTGTTAAACGATTCCATCCGAGCAAAGTACTCGCTGGATAGCCGATGGGTATACAATCGACCTAATGCTCCGCGGTCAGCTTGGTAGGTTTGGATGAGGGACACGAGCTCAGTGGCATTTGCCAGGAGGGTGAAGAGTGAGAGGGAAAGAAAAAGAACTAATTTTTTCATGGCTAGAGATTTTGGCTAGGAATTACCTGTCAGAAACATAGAAAATCTTTACCGAAATGCCTAACTGATTTACATGGTCAATACATTTTAGTAAACCACATAGGCACCTAGAAAAAAACTGATGTGTCTATGTGGTTTAATCAAAAAAATCACCCTCTTACTGCTCTCGGAGTTTTGCCAGCAATGCGTTTAAAGCTCCGGTTGAAATAAGATAAATTTTCAAAGCCTACCCGATACGCAATTTCTGAAATTCCCAATTCTGTCTCTTGCAGCAACTGCTGGGCCTCATTGATGCGCAAATGCAGAAGGTAATCCGTGAAGGTTTTTCGAGTGCGCAACTTGAAAAATCTGCAAAATGCCTCCTTGGTCAAGTTTGCCTCGGCGGCCACTTCCGCCAAAGTGATTTTTTGAAAACGATGGGCCAGAATGTACTGCATCACCCGATCCATCCGACTCCCATCTTTTTCGGAAAGACCCAAAAGCCGCCCACCCGAATTGAGTTGCTGCAAATCCTCCCCTGCCTGTTCGAGGAGATCTAGGAGTCCAATGGCCGCCTGGAACCGTTGAAGTCCCTCTTGAGAACTGAAGGAATGCAGCACTTCTTGAATGCGCTGAGCCGCGGCACCTTGAACCTGAAAACACAATCCTGCAAAGTCTCGGAATCGGCTCAATGCTTGAAGCTCATTCAAATTCAGCAACCCATTTTTTATAGCCTCAAAATCAAAAAATACCGTGTTTCCAGCCACAGTTAAGGTAGACTTTTCCTCAAAATAGACCCCATCGCTCCGAAATACATGCGGTGCATTTTCCCCTAAAAAAAATACATCTCCCCCCTGGAATCTTCCCACATAGTCACCACTGAGAAACTGCCCACTTCCTTCTAGAATGACCGTCAGCTGACATTGAGGATGCTGGTGGAGCTTGTCGTAAAAATAAGGCCCTCGATCCTCTTGGTAGCGCACAAATTCCCGCTGAGACTTTGGGATTTGAAAGGAAATGATTTTCTCCATGGTTAAAATTGGTATAAAATTAAAGTCATTGCAACCTTAATCGAACAATTTTGATCAATATAGTATGTATATGGATTAATTCAGGAAAAGAATTTAGTGGAAGTGCGTGCTATTTTTGAAGAATAAATGTTTCACCCCGCCACCTTTGGCACAAACTGATATCCGATGAACTGGAAAGGCGTATTTCCCGCAGTAACCACTAAGTTTCATGCAGACGGCAGTCTTGACATGGATCTATTTTTCAAAAACCTAGACTTCCAACTCGCCTCAGGTGTGCACGGAATTATTCTGGGCGGCACACTCGGTGAGAGTTCTGTACTCTCTCAAGAAGAAAAAATCACACTCACTCGAGAAACAGTCAACTACGTAAATGGAAGAGTGCCCGTAGTATTGAACATCGCAGAAGGAGCTACTCAAGACGCACTATTCTGGGCCAAAAAAGCGGAGGAACTCGGTGCTTCTGGATTGATGATCCTGCCTCCCATGCGCTATGCTGCAGATGCTCGTGAGGTAGTCGCCTATTTCAAAGCGGTGGCTAATTCCACCAAATTACCCATGATGATCTACAACAACCCGGTAGACTACAAGACGTTGGTGACGCTGGACATGTTTGCTGAACTCGCAGACTGCCCCAATATCCAAGCCATCAAGGAATCTACTCGCGACATCTCCAATGTCACCCGCATGTACAACCGATTTGGTGACCGCTTCCAGATTCTTTGTGGCGTAGACACCCTAGCCCTTGAAGAATTGCTCATGGGCGCTGTAGGATGGGTAGCAGGATTAGTTTGTGCATTTCCGAAAGAGACAGTGGTCATTTACAACTTGGTTCAAGAGGGAAAAATCGAAGAGGCACGCAAAATTTACCGTTGGTTTCTACCCCTATTGGAGCTCGATATTCATCCTAAGTTGGTGCAATACATCAAACTTGCCGAGCAACACTGCGGCATAGGTTCCGAACATGTACGTGCCCCTCGCTTGACTCTAATTGGTGAAGAACGCGCAAGAATTGAAAAAATAATTACGGAAGGGATAAAAAGACGTCCTGCATTGGGATGAAGAAATACAGTAGAAATACCTTGAAATAGCCCCCGCAAGCGGGGTGAAAAACGTCCAAAATTTTATTTCACTGAGCGAAGCGAGGTATATTTCCATTGCATTTCCACGGTATATCTTCATTTTCTAAATTTTGATAATCATGAATCCAGACAACCTTTTCAGTGCAGCCCAGGAAGCATTCCTATTCTACAAAAACCTCTCTGGCAAAGAAAAAGGGGCTTTTTTGGATAAGCTTGCAGATATCCTGGAATCCCAACGGGCAGAAATCGTACCGCTCGCAGTACGCGAGTCAAATCTCCCAGAAGGGCGAATCAATGGAGAATTGGGTAGAACCACGGGCCAAATAAGGCTTTTCGCCAATATGGTAAAAGAAGGTTCTTGGGTAGAAGCCACCATCGACCCTGCTCTACCGGATCGAAGTCCACTTCCTCGAGCAGATATTCGTCGATTTTTAATTCCATTAGGTCCTGTTGTGGTCTTTGGGGCAAGTAATTTTCCTTTGGCATTTTCCACCGCAGGAGGAGACACCATCTCCGCCTTGGCATCAGGATGCTCCGTGGTCTACAAAGCTCATCCCGCGCATCCAGAAACCTCTAGAAAAGTAGCCGATTGCATTCATAAAGCCCTTGCTGAATCAGGACTTCCTGCTGGATTATTTACCCATGTGGAAGGTGGAATTCCTGAAGGTCAGGCCTTGGTACAGCACCCCCTTGCCAAAGCAGTAGCCTTTACAGGCTCCCATGCTGGAGGGATGGCCCTATTCCAATTGGCAAACCAACGAGAGGAGCCTATCCCGGTGTATGCTGAAATGGGATCGGTCAATCCAATCTTCTGCTTCCCTAACAAACTTGCCAAAGAAACTGAATCCCTAGCAAAAGCATTTATCGCTTCGCTCACCTTGGGTGTAGGACAATTTTGCACCAACCCAGGTTTGATTTTCGTTCCTGCCAGCCAGGCCAAGGCCTTCGAATCTCTTTTGATCGAAGAATTGAAAGGCATCGCTGCATCTCCCATGCTCCATCCTGGAATCGCGCAAGCCTACTACGATTCCATTCAACACTTGGAATCCCGTGAAGAACTACGTTGGATAAAGGTTGCAGATCCCAAGCACCTCCTAAATGGCAGCACTGCCTTGGCAGAAATCCAAGTTACCGATTGGTTGAAAGATAAACAGTTCCAAAAAGAAGTATTCGGTTCCTTTGCACTGATGGTCGTTTACCAAGATGTGGAGGAATTATCGGAAGTAGCCAAGCAGCTTCATGGCCAATTGACCATTACGGTATGGGCAGAGGCGGAGGAATTGAAGTCCCAACTTTTCCTCATCAACTTGCTTGAAGAAAAATGTGGCCGCCTCCTGTTCAAAGGGGCCCCTACAGGTGTGGAAGTAGGCAATGCCATGCAGCATGGCGGACCTTTTCCAGCCACCACTGCTCCCAATAGCACCTCGGTGGGTGCTTACGCCATCAAGCGTTTTGCGCGTCCCATCGCCTTTCAAGACATGCCCTCTGCGCTTTTGCCCGATGCCCTACAGGACCACAATCCTCTTGGAATTTGGAGGCAAGTGAATGGGGTTTTTGAAAAATAATTAATTGAAATACAGTGGAAATAAAGTAGAAATATACCGAGTAGGCCAGCATGCGGCAGGCAGGCTCGGTGAAATATAAACACCAAATGCTATTTCAACCTATTTCACGAAGCGAAGCGCAGTCTATTTCCATTGTATTTCCCTAAATTATTTCACGGAGCGAAGCGAAGTCTATTTCCATTGTATTTCATTTAATCATTCTACACACCAACAAAAACATGCCTTCACGCCATACCTTTTCTTGCATTGATGCCCACACCTGTGGCAATCCGGTACGGGTAGTTTCAGGCGGCGTACCCTTCCTAAAAGGGGACAACATGCTTGAAAAACGCCAATATTTTCTAGATAACCTAGATTGGATTCGAACCGGCCTCATGTTTGAACCACGCGGTCACGACATGATGTCTGGTTCCATGCTATTTCCCCCACACAATCCGGAGAATGACTTTGCGGTACTTTTCATCGAAACCTCTGGCTGCCTTCCCATGTGTGGGCACGGCACCATCGGCACGATCACCATTGCCATCGAAGAAGGCTTGATTCACCCCAAAACACCCGGTTTTCTTCGGATGGAAGCCCCTGCAGGCTTGGTTTTAGTGGAGTATCGTCAAGAGGGAAATAAAGTGAAATCGGTCAAATTGACCAACGTAAAAAGTTACCTCGCTGCAGAAAATCTAGACATCGAAATCGAGGAGTTAGGCACACTCAAAGTTGATGTAGCGTATGGAGGCAACTTCTACTGCATCGTCGATCCGCAGGAAAATTTTCCAGGAATTGAGCACTTCAAGGCGGAGCAGCTCATCTCCATGGCTCGAAATCTCCGCCAAAAAATGAACGAGCGCTACGATTTTGTGCATCCCGAGCACGAGCGAATCAGAGGTCTCTCCCATGTTCTTTGGACCGGAAAGACCCTCGATCCGAGCAGCACTGCCCGCAATGCCGTATTCTACGGAGACAAGGCCATAGACCGCTCTCCATGTGGTACAGGTACCTCGGCGCGAATGGCTCAATGGTATGCCAAAGGCTGGCTGAAGCCAGGAGACGAATTTATTCACGAAAGCTTTATCGGCTCCAAGTTTATCGGACGCATCGAAGAAGTAACAACGATAGGAGGAAAACCCGCTATCGTCCCAAGCATCGAAGGCTGGGCAAAAGTCTATGGCTACAATACGATCATCCTAGACGAGGACGATCCCTACGTCCATGGATTCCAAGTGATTTAAATCCCAACCTTTGAGGTTTAAAAAACCTCGAAGGCTTAATTCAAATTCTAATCCTTGGAGGTCTGAAAGACCGCAAAGGTTAAAAGCATCTTTTATGAAACTAACCCTTGTAATCGGCGGTGGAATCGTCGGCTTATTTACTGCCTACTTCCTTCAAAAGGAAGGCATCGAGGTAACCGTAATCGACCGTACGGACTTGAAGGACAACTGTTCCACTGGCAATGCCGGCATGATCGTACCGAGCCACATCATCCCACTGGCAGCGCCTGGAATGATTAGCAAAGGCATCTCCTGGATGTTTTCCTCCAAAAGCCCTTTCTACATCCACCCTCGCCTAGATTTTAAATTGGCCCAATGGTGTCTCCTATTTTTCAAGGCAGCCACACCAAGCCAAGTCAACAAGGCCATTCCTTACCTCAAAAACATCAGCCTACTCAGCAAGGCGCTCTACCAGGAGTTCCGTCAGGAGCATCCTGAATCGGCCATTGCCCTTGTAGAAAAGGGCCTTATGATGGCCTATCAAACCGAGTCCATGGAAAAAGAGGAAGTGGAATTTGCCCATTTAGCCAGAAAATATGGACTTGATGCAGAAATTCTTACTCCAGAAGATCTCAAACGGATAGAACCCAATTTACACCTGAAAGCTCGAGGAGCAGTCCTATTCCCAGGAGATGCACACCTTGATCCTGGAGCCTTGTACAGCTTTTTGAAGAGCTACTTAGAAAAGAAAGGAGTGAAATTTCTTACCGAAACCCAAGTGCTCGGTTTTGAGAAATCAGGCAGCACCGTTCAAGCCGTCCTTACGGACAAAGGCAAAATCGACTGCAATAAAATTCTGCTTTGTGGGGGATCCTGGTCAGGAGAACTTGCGCGCATGCTCCAATTCTCCCTTCCAATGATGGGGGGAAAAGGCTACTCCTTCATTCAAAAAAATAAGCCTGAAATCCAACAAGCCACCATCCTCACCGAACAAAAAGTAGCTGTAAGCCCCTATGGAGAAACAATCCGCTTTGGTGGCACCATGGAAATTGCAGGCACAAACCAGCAAATCAACAAAAATCGGGTGAGAGGAATTTTTGAAGCCATCAACCGCTATTACCCTGACTTTGAGTCCTCCTTTCCTGAGGACGGACAGATCTGGAAAGGACTTCGCCCATGCTCCCCAGATGGCCTTCCCTACATCGGATTTGCGCCCAACTATTCCAATGTACTGGTAGGCAGTGGGCACTCCATGATGGGGATTTCGCTGGCTCCAGCCACAGGCAAAATCCTAGCGGAGCTCCACCAACAAAAAGATACCTCCATGGAAATCAAGGGATTTGAAGTGGGACGATACGCCTAATTGGTGCATTTAAATGAATAAGGGTCCTCTGGAAAATTCCCTCCAAGTGGCAAGGAATTCAGCTACAAAACCTACTTTTAGGGCATGAAGCGATTCTTTCCCTCAGCCTTTCTTGTCCTAGTTTGTTTTGCCTGTGAAACCACCTGGCTTCCAAAGCCTCCGGGGTACAACCGCATCGACCTCCCTCGACACGAATACAATCAATTAGAGGACGGCTATCCTTATCAGTTTGATTTTTCTACTCAGAGCCAGGTGGAAGCAGATTCCTTCAACCTCTCTGAAAAGGAATGGATCAATCTGAACTATAAAAAACTGGGAGCAAAGGTTCACCTGACCTACAAAAAAATCGACCAAAACACCGATTTTCAGGTGCTATCCAACGACGCTTTTAACCTGACTGCCAAGCATCAAATCAAAGCTTACGGCATCGAAGAAGTAGTAATACTCACCCCAAATGGCTATTCAGCAGTAGTTGCCGAACTGACAGGAGAAGTTCCTACCCAGTTTCAATTTTTTGTAACCGACTCCACTACCCATTTTCTAAGGGGAGCCCTGTACTTCAATACTGCCCTCAAAAACGATTCACTGGCTCCAATAATCGAATACATCAAGATTGATCTGGCTCACTTGATCAATACCGTCACCTTTGAAAAAAAGGCAGGAAACTAAAGATAAGGAGGAATGGCAGGGAAAAATTAACTCCCTCCACCAACTCGACAAGAGCCAATAGAGGGAGTTGAAATCTATTCAAAGATCTACTCAGGAGTTTAACTTTTTCCAAGAAAGCAAGATAAACAAGCCCCCTGCTATGGCAAGGGCTCCTGCAATTACCCCTTGGGCAATCTCACCATAGATGAAAAATCCGGTGGAAAATAGGGCGGCATATACCATGACCGTGCCCACTATCATCAAGCCAATCTCCATTCCCAGCCTTCCTTTTTCTTGCTTCTCCGCTGGGTAGCGATCCAATACTTTACGCCAACCTAAAGATGCAGGTTGAACTTTTCGGTAAAAGGAAAGCAATACCTCGTCTTTTTCGGGCTGCGTCAGGAAGGTTACCAGCAACCAGCCCACCGTAGTGATGGACACGGAGTAGACTAGCTTCAGGTAGGATTGTGCTTCCGGAATGTCGATCCAGCCCACCTTGGGATTGATGACCTCAAAGAAAATCGCAACGGCAAAGGAGATGGCCATGGCAGAGATTTCGGTGTAGGCATTGATTCTCCACCAAAACCAGCGTAGTATAAAAATCAATCCCGTACCTGCACCAATTTGAAGTAAAATCTCAAAGGCAGACAAGGCTGAAGAAAGTGCCAAAGCCAAAATAGAGGATAAGATCATTAGCACCACAGTAGAAATTCTCCCTACAGCTACCAACTCCTTGTCGCTTGCCTCAGGCTTTACAAAGCGTAGGTAAAAATCATTCACCACATAACTCGACCCCCAGTTGAGGTGCGTAGAAAGCGTGGACATTACCGCTGCAATCAAGGACGCTAGGACGATTCCGACCATCCCTGTAGGAAGGAATGAAAGCATAGCAGGATAGGCCAAATCATCGCCTATCTTATCTGCAGGAATATGTGGAAATGCCACCTGCAAATCGGCAATGGTAGGAAAGACCACCAAGGAGGCAAGGGCAACAATGATCCAAGGCCAAGGTCTCAAGGCATAATGAGCAATATTGAAGAAAAGGGTTGCTCCTATCGCATTTTTCTCATCCTTGGCAGACAGCATTCGCTGGGCAATGTACCCTCCTCCACCTGGCTCTGCTCCTGGATACCAGGTAGCCCACCATTGGATAGCAATCGGCATGATAAAGAGCGGGATGTAGACATTCGGGTCGGTAAAATCTGGAACGAAGTCCAACTTGGTCGCCACCACCTCATGACTGAGTAGCTGCTGAAGCGAACCGATTTCAGGCAATTCCAAGACGTAATAGGCCGCTCCAAAGGAGCCAATCATCGCAATGAAAAACTGGAAAAAGTCTGTTAATAATACTCCTTTTAATCCTCCAAAAGAGGAGTAAACCACCGTCACGATGGAAGCAATCAGCAAAGTTTGAATTGGGGACATGCCCAGCATCACCCCGCCAATCTTGATGGCGGCCAGGGAGACCGTCGCCATGATGACTACATTAAAGAACACACCCAAGTAAATCGCTCGGAAAGCCCGCAAAAAGGCCGCTCCCTTACCCGAATAGCGCATTTCATAAAACTCCAAATCTGTAGTAGCCTCAGATCTTCTCCACAACTTCGCATAGACAAAGACAGTTAACATCCCCGTTAGCAAAAAGGCCCACCAGGCCCAGTTGCCGGCTACTCCGTTTTTTCGTACGATGTCCGTCACCAAGTTGGGCGTGTCTGCAGAAAAGGTGGTTGCCACCATGGACACCCCCAAAAGCCACCAGGGCATATTCCTTCCTGATAAAAAGAATTCCTTGGCCGAACTACCAGCAGTTTTGGCAGATACTAGTCCGATCACCAAGGAAATAACAAAGAAGGCTGCAATGATGCCCCAATCTAAAGCGGTTACATTCATGGAATTTTGGGTTAATTGAACTGACAATTAACAAAAATATTTGGTGAAGACCACGGGGGTTTTTCAATTTTTTCTTGATTCCAATTACTGTAGCCCCAGTCATTTTTTCCAAATTTATCCGCTTCCTATCGATTCCTTGGTTTCTTTTCTATTTTCGTAGCATGTTTGATGCGCTAGCCACCGCCCTGAAGCAGGCCTACCCACAGTTAACGGATGCCCCACTTGCAATTTCACCTTTTGGAGAAGGACTGATCCACGAAACCCTTTTGCTCCGTCAATCGGACAGCAAATGGATTCTTCAGGGTTTCAATGCGGCAGTATTCCGTTTTCCAGAACGCATCGCACACAACCTCAACCTGCTTTCTAAGCACCTCCAACAATCCCCACTTCCCTTCCAACTTCCACTTCCCTTACCCACACGAGCGGACAAAGGGCTTGCGAGCATTGATAGAAAGATGTACCGACTCTTTGACTTTGTCCAAGGGATTACCCTACAGCAAGTGCAGCAACCCGCCCAAGCCAGAATAGCGGCTCAGGCTTACGGGAAGTTTGCAGCCTGGGCTTCCCCACTTCCGGTATCCGCATTTGAGGACACCATTCCCAACTTTCATCGCCTAGACTTGCGCTATGCCCGGTTGAAGGAAGTGGCCAAAGACCTGCCTTCCCTGCCTGAAGAGGAACAGGGCCTCCTAGAAGGCTACCTGGCACAGCAGCCTTTGATTGACTACTATTTGAAACAATTGGACCAATTACCCCTTCGGGTAATGCACAATGACACGAAAATCAACAACCTGATTTTTGCACCTACGCTTGAAAAGGTAGAAGCCTTAGTGGATTTAGATACGCTGATGGGAGGCTACCTAATGTACGATTTTGGAGACCTGGTGCGAACTGTTGCCTGCAGCCTGCCCGAAACGGCCACAGATTGGAACCAGATTCAGGTGATTCCAGAACTAGTTGAAGAACTTTTAATTGGCTACCTAGAAGGATTGGATGGATCACTTTCTGCTGAGGAAATGGGTTCCATTTTGTTTGGAGGGGAGATCATGACCCTGATCATGGGCCTTCGCTTTCTCACAGACCACTTGGAAGGGAATGTTTACTACCGGGTAACTTACCCCCTACAAAATCTTCACCGTGCCAAAAACCAGTTGATTCTACTCCAAAGTCAGCAGGCTTACCGCGCACGTTTTGCACAATTCGCGGCACAACTGTAGCAAACGAGTAGGCTTAAACCCTGAATTTTTCCTTTCCGACAATTTCCAGCAAAGTCTTGGCAAAATCCAAGGTCCTGCGGTAACTTGCTCTACCCAAAAAAAGAAGCCTTGTCTACCATCTTTGATACCCGAATCGAATACCTCAAGGGGGTTGGCCCACAGAAGGCCGAACTTTTGAATAAGGAATTGGGTATTTTCACCTATGGGGACCTGCTGCAGCACTATCCTTTTCGCTACGAGGACCGCAGCACCTTTTTAAAAATCAAGGACCTCCACGAAGAACTGGAGCATGTCCAAGTGATCGCTCGAATCAAAAGCATTGACCTAGTCGGTATGGGCTCCAAAAAGCGTTTGGTGGCTGTAGTGGTAGACGATACTGGAGAAATGGAGATGACCTGGTTTAAAGGCATCACTTGGGTACAGAAAAAATTACCACTTGGTGCCTCCTATATTTTTCTTGGAAAGCCTGCCCTCTTTGGTCGAAAATGGAGCATGGCACACCCGGAGATGGAGCCAATCACCGCAGCAAACGAAACCCGAAATAAATTTCAGCCGGTCTACTCTACGACCGAAAAACTGAGGGCCCGATTTCTAGATTCAAGAGGCCTTTCCCGAATTCTGGAACAACTGCTCCCGCTGGTTTACCCACAGGTGCAGGAAACCTTGTCGCCGGGGATTCTGGATCAGTACCGACTGATGGGGAAAAAGGAAGCCATTCGGCAAATACACTTTCCCAGTAGTCCTGAGGGCCTTTCTCAGGGACGAAAGCGCTTGAAATTTGAGGAGTTTTTTTACCTACAATTGCGACTTCTTTCCCTGAAAGTAACCCGAACGGAAAAATCACTTGGGCAGGTGCTCGGCTCCACCCAACTGCTAACAGACTTCTATACCCAGCACCTCCCATTTGAACTCACCAACGCCCAAAAGCGGGTGATACGAGAAATTTTTGGGGACATGCGCTCTGGTAAACAGATGAACCGCCTCATTCAAGGCGATGTGGGAAGCGGAAAGACCATGGTTGCTTTCATCAGTATGCTCTTAGCGATAGGCTCAGGGGCGCAAACTTGCTTGATGGCTCCAACCGAAATTTTGGCCAACCAGCATTACGAAGGCTTACGCCACTATGCAGATTCCATGGGCCTGCAAATTGCCTTGCTCACCGGCTCCACCAAAAAAGCCGCTCGCAAAGTCTTGCATGAAGCCTTAGAGTCCGGGGAGTTGACCCTGCTGGTAGGAACGCACGCCCTTTTAGAGGAAGTGGTTCAATTCAAAAACCTGGGACTGGCGATTGTCGATGAACAGCATCGATTTGGCGTAGCCCAGCGGGCCAAACTATGGGCCAAAAATGAGCAGTATCAACCCCATGTGCTCGTCATGACTGCCACTCCCATTCCTAGAACCTTGGCCATGACGCTGTATGGCGACCTAGAGGTCTCGGTGATTGACGAGCTCCCAGCCGGCCGCAAGCCCATTCAAACGGTGCACCGCTACGACAAGGATCGCCTAAAGGTCTTTGGCTTTATGCAGGAGGAAATCAAAAAAGGTAGGCAGGTGTATATCGTCTATCCGCTAATCGAAGAGTCCCAAACCCTAGATCTTAAAAACCTCATGGACGGCTACGAAAGCATCGCGCGGGCATTCCCGCAAGTTCCGCTGAGCATCGTCCATGGGGGCATGAAAGCCGAAGACAAGGATTACGAGATGCAGCGATTTGTGAAGGGGCAAACGAAGATCATGGTCGCTACCACGGTGATTGAGGTGGGAGTCAATGTTCCTAACGCCTCCGTAATGATCATCGAGAATGCAGAGCGATTTGGGCTGTCCCAACTGCATCAGCTTCGGGGCCGGGTGGGGCGGGGCGCCGAACAGAGTTACTGTATCCTGATGAGTAAGTACGAGCTCAGCCGGGATTCTAGGATCCGCTTGGAAACGATGGTACGTACCAACGATGGTTTTGAAATCGCCGACGTCGACTTGAGACTCCGTGGTCCGGGCGACCTGATGGGAACCCAACAAAGCGGCATCACCGACCTCTTGATTGCAGATTTGAGTAAGGATGCTCCTTTGCTAACCTTGGCAAGAGATGCTGCGCAGCAAGTTTTGGCTGCAGATCCTACCTTAGAGAGTCCAGAACACTTCGCTATCCTTCGGCAGGTGCGGCAGCAAAAAAAGACTGCTGTCAACTGGAGCCGAATCAGCTAATCCTGAGACTCCTATTTTTTTCGGATAAAAATACCCCCAATCCGCTTCACCAGTTGTTTTTCTTTTTCCCAAAAGAAGCGAAACTGCCCAAAAATAAAGCCATAGATCAACAGCATAATTTGGTACAAGGGCAGCACCAGCAGTAGGTAAAGTAGGGTATTCAATGCCCCCTGGTCGCCACCTCTTTCAATGCCGAAAAAAGCAAGAAGGGGATTTTTGATCAGTAAGATGGTGGTACCTGTACAGGCAAAAACAAGTAAAACCAAAAGCACTTGGGTAAGGCTTTTCAGCTGCCATTTGCTTTGCAGACGCTGAAGAAATCCAGGTTTGGGCTCAGTCATTTTTCTAACAAATTACCAAGTAAAAACTCCTTCATTGAGGCTTTTGAGTGCCTGTGCCTTGTATTGAGCATCGATCAAGATGGATACATTGTGTTTGCTTCCTCCAAAGGACACCATGCGAACAGGAATATCCACCAGCGAATCCATGACCGATTGGATCGCTCCTTTCGTCTCAGCCACCTGATTTCCTACTACACACACAATCGCCTGATTGGAGTCCACCTCTACGGTACCAAAGCGGCGTAGTTCTTCTACGATTTGCTCCAAATGGCTCAAGTCATCGATGGTTACAGACACGGCCACTTCTGAGGTGGTAATCATGTCGATTGGAGTCTTAAAGGATTCGAAGACTTCGAATATGCGGCGCAAAAATCCATAGGCCAAAAGCATTCGGCTGGATTTGATTTTGATAGCGGTGATGCCATCCTTGGCTGCAATGGCTTTTACTCCCTTTTCTGCTACCTCTGCCTTGATTAGTGTACCTGGTGCAGCGGGATCCATGGTGTTCAAGAGCCTAACAGGCACATTGTGAAGTTGTGCTGGCCAGATGGAGGCAGGGTGTAGGATTTTGGCTCCGAAGTAGGCCAACTCTGCCGCTTCGTCAAATGACATCTCTGCGATGGGGCGTGTCCGATCCACCACGCGTGGATCATTGTTGTGCATCCCATCAATGTCGGTCCAAATCTCACATACCGATGCCTGTATTGCTGCAGCTACAAGGGACGCAGTATAGTCACTGCCCCCACGCTTGAGGTTATCTACCTCGTTGCGGTGATTTTTGCAGATATAGCCTTGGGTGATAAAGAGGTGCTGATCGGGATGCTGTGCAAGGATAGCTTTCAAGCGCTCTGAAATTTTTCCCAGCTCCGGCTCGGAATTTTCATCAATACTCATGAAATCCAATGCCGATAACAAGACCGAGGAAATCCCCAGCTCTTCCAACAGCGTATGAAATAGTTTGGTCGATAACAGTTCTCCCTGAGCCAAGATGTCCCGTTGAATCGCTTCGTTGAAGGAGATTTTGAGTAGGATGTTCAGAAATTCAAAGTGCTCCTTCAGAATACCCTCTGCCTTTGCTCTGCCGGATGGGCTAGCCAAGAGTTCAGGGTAAAAATTCAAATAATGGGCATGAAGGGTATCGATTCGCTCCTTGGCAAGTACCTTATCGACAGCGGCCAAAGCTTCTCCAATACCTACCAAGGCATTGGTAGTCCCAGATAGGGCAGAAAGCACCACTAGGGTCGGCTCTGTACTTCGGGTGATCAAGTCCTTCACTTGATGCATCCGTTCGGGACGTCCCACGGAGGTCCCTCCAAACTTCATTATTTTCACGCGTAAATCAGTTGAATAGGTTTGTTAGAATCCAAGCATTTTGATGGCAGTGATGGCGGCTTCATCTCCCTTGTTGCCATGCTTTCCTCCCGCTCGGTCAAGGGCCTGCTGCTGAGTGTTGGGGGTGAGGACCCCAAAGATTACTGGTTTATTGTATTTCAAACTTACTTGGGTGATTCCATGGGCTACCGCATCACAGATAAAGTCAAAGTGGCGGGTCTCTCCTTGGATCACACAGCCCAGGCAAATCACTGCATCGATCTGCTCATCTTGCGCACACCACTGGGCGGCTAGTGAAAGTTCAAAGGAACCAGGAACCTGCTTGCGAAGGATGTGCTCAGGCTTTACTCCATGCTGAATGAGCGTTTGGTAGGCTCCTGAATACAAGGATTCGGTGACCTCCTCGTTCCATTCGGAGACCACCACCGCAAAGCGCTTGTTAGAGACATCAATCAAGTTATTGGAATTGTAGTCGCTGAGGTTTTTTAAGGAACTGGCCATAGAAAAGGATTTGGGGAAAATAGGTTTAAAACAAAAAAGAGTAAGACACCAAGCGCCTTACTCTTCTAGTATACTTCAAAAAAGCATTACTTAGCGGCAAGGCCTTCCAAGCGTGCTTTATGTTTTCGTGCAGCAGCAAATTCAAAAGACTCGTAGTATTTCTCTTCGATTTCTGAATACGTATTGATTGCGTCTTCGATCTTACCTGCTTCTTCCTGCGCTACAGCAAGTTTGGCCAAGTACTTTGGAGACATGAACTTGTTTTCGTTTGTACGAGCAGCTTTGGTGTATTGTGCAATCGCCTCTTCGGTCTTGCCTAGCTCTAGGTTGGCATCACCAACCAAGGAATAAGCCTTAGCCTGCACCAAGTAGTCGTCTGTAGAAAATTCTTGCAGGTGCGTCAACGCATCCTCAAATTTTTTCTGAGATAGGTAGATAGAGCCGGTGTAGAAATGAGCCAAGTTGGCCGCATCGGTACGTGGATAGCTTTCAATGATGTTCAAAAAGCCTTTGTTGATACCGTCTCCATTCAATGCGAAGTCCACGCTGTCTTGTTCAAAGAAATAAACCGCCTGAAACATTTCAGCCTGAGCTTTTTCATTTTGCTGTTGGGTATTGTACTGGAAAAACAAAATTCCTCCAATCAATACTACAGCTACTGCGAGTACACCCGCAAGTATTTTACTGTTACTTTTCAAAAAATCCTCTCCAGGAACTATCTTCTCTGCGATTACCTCTGGGTTTTCGATGAGTTCGTTTTGGTCTGATTTTTTTGTTTCTTTCTTAGCCATGTTGCTCAAATTTCGGTCGCAAATATACGGTTTTTATCGATTACACAAGTAGTACCTGTGTGGCCTTCTCGGCGCTTATTCCATCACAAAAGGATAGTCTTCCTGAACATACACGTCCTTGAAGGCATCCATGCCATCTGGCCAAGGAGACTCTTCAGCAAATTTCACCGCCTCATCCACTTGAGTTTTTACTTTTTTATTGATTGCTTCGATTTCCGCTTCGGTCATCAGTTCATTTTCAAGAATAGTAGCAAGCACCTGCTCGATCGGGTCGCGCTGCTTGTATTCTTCTACTTCTTCCTTGCTGCGGTATTTCTGCGGATCGGACATGGAGTGTCCTTTGAAGCGGTAGGTTCTAAATTCCAATAGCGTAGGTCCATCGCCTCTACGTGCTCTGGCTGCAGCTTCAGCTACTGCCTCGTGTACGGCTTCCACATTCATCCCATCTACTGGGAAAGAAGGCATGTCGTAAGCCTCTCCAATTTTATACAATTCAGTCACATTGGAGGTACGCGCTACGGAGGTTCCCATGGCATAGCCATTATTTTCAATCACAAAAATCACTGGGCTTTTGTAGATCATGGCTAGGTTGAAGGCCTCATGGACTGCACCTTGACGCACGGCACCATCTCCCATCTTCGCGATGCATAGATTTTTGGTGCCTGCATATTTTTCGGCGAAGGCTACGCCCAAACCCATCGGGATCTGAGCGCCTACAATTCCATGGCCACCTAGGAAATTTCTTTCCTTATCAAAAATGTGCATGGAGCCTCCTTTTCCTTTGGTGGTTCCGGTTGCTTTGCCATACAATTCAGCCATAATAGCTCCTGGATCGGTACCCAAACCAAGTGGATGCGCATGGCAACGGTAAGCCGTAATCCATTTGTCGTCTTTGGTCAAGGCAGTGATTGCTCCAGAGGCGCAAGCCTCCTGACCGATGTATAGGTGACAAAATCCTCTGATCTTCTGTTGGCCATACAATTGACCTGCTTTTTCCTCAAAACGCCGCATTAAAAGCATGCTTTCGTACCAATACGCGTACGTCTCTTTGGAGTAGTTTACCTTGGTCTTTGC
>CANGUK010000003.1 GCA_947457095.1 Cyclobacteriaceae bacterium | reverse complement strand
CGCTTTTAGATATTGCCTAATTTTCAAAAACAATCGTTTTCGAGGCTATTATTTTTATTTGGTGTTGGTTTTCATTATGGTTAATTCAATTTAAATCCTTATTTTTTGAAAATTTTCCAACCTATTAAACTGAGTAAAATGCAGCAAGGGCTCTATCGACAGGAGTTTGAACATGATTCCTGTGGTATTGGTGCGGTAGTAGATCTTACCAATGAACCTACCCACGAAACCATCAGCGGTGCGTTGTATATGTTAAGCAACATGGAGCACCGTGGTGGTAGAGGGTCTGATCCCAAAACGGGAGATGGTGCAGGAATTTGCATTCAAATTCCTCACCATTTTCTTTCAGACGTTACCGCAAGAACTGAAATCCAATTGCCCCCACCTGGACAATTTGGATTGGGAATGACTTTTTTTCCAAACAACAAACAACTCTACACCAAAGCAAAAGCCCTCCTCAATGAGCTGATTGAAGAATTGGACTTTGAGCTGATTGGCTATCGAAAAGTTCCTGTGGATGAAACCATCCCTGGTTCCAGCGCTTTGGAAGTGATGCCGATTATCGAGCAGGTCTTTGTTCGCCACAAAGATGGGCTGCAAGGACTTGACTTAGAGCGGAAGCTTTATGTGCTCCGAAACTATTCTAGCTCCAAGATCAACGCGGAGATCCCTGGCGTAAACCACGCTTTTTATTTTGCTAGCTTCAGCTCCTTGACCCTGGTCTACAAGGGTCAGCTGCGAACCGACCAGGTCTTGCCATTTTTTAAGGACCTTCAAAACCCAGGCATTGCCTCCGCATTTGCCATCGTACACTCTCGGTTTTCCACCAACACTTTTCCCAACTGGAGACTGGCCCAACCTTTTAGATACCTCTCCCACAATGGGGAAATCAATACCATCCGTGGCAACCTGAATAAAATGAAGTCCAAGGAAGCATTGATGAAATCTTCCTTATTTACCCCGGAGGAGCTAGCCAAGCTCATGCCCATTACCAATAAGCTCAATTCCGATTCGGCCAATCTAGATGCCATGGTGGAGCTACTTACGCTGAGCGGTAGAAGCCTTCCACATGCCATGATGATGCTCGTTCCAGAAGCTTGGCAAGACAATGAAGTGATGGATAAGGAGCGGGCAGCCTTCTATAAATTCCATGCCTCTCTAGTCGAACCTTGGGATGGTCCTGCCGCCCTTCTATTTACCGATGGCAAATCGGTGGGGGCTACTCTGGATCGGAATGGCCTTCGTCCACTCCGCTATTTTATCACAAAAGACCAACGGCTTATCCTTTCCTCTGAGGCAGGAGCATTACCCATCCGTGAAGCAACGATCACCCAAAAAGGGAGAATTAGTCCAGGCCGCATGCTATGGGCTGATTTGGAACAAGGGAGAGTGCTGCTCGATGAAGAAGTAAAAGGCGAGATTTGCAGAAGCCAACCCTATGAAAAATGGGTTAACGAACAACGGACCAAGCTCCGATTGGTTCCCGATCCAGAAGAACTTAGCTACCCCTACCTGACCGAAGAAATTCAAAGACAGCAAACCATTTTTGGTTATACTTCTGAAGAGCTCAAGATCATTCTCAGTCCACTTGGGGACTCCGGTCAGGAGGCTGTCGGATCCATGGGTGCCGATACCCCGTTGGCGGTGCTTTCCAAACAAAGTCAGCACATCTCCAATTACTTCAAACAGCTTTTTGCACAGGTCAGCAATCCGCCCATTGATCCCATCCGGGAACGATTGGTCATGTCCCTGTTTACACGCATTGGCGAAGGGCATAACATTTTGGAAGAAAGCCCCCAGCATACCAAGCAGATCCACATTTCCCAACCCGTGCTGCTCAACGCAGACTTGGAAAAAATCACCCGACTGGAGCACCTTGGTTACCGAACCAAACGCTTGTTTGGCCTATTTGTAGCAGATCACCAGCCTGGAAGACTGTTGGCCGCTTTGGACCAACTTTGTCAGGAAGCAGAAGATGCGATTTTGATTGAAGGGAAAAATGTCTTGATTCTTTCCGATCGCACAAGCTCGGATTCCCATGCCCCGATCCCTTCGCTTCTGGCTATTGGGGCAGTCCACCAGCATTTGGTCAAGAAAAAAATCCGCACCCGTGCCGGATTGGTGCTTGAATCCGCAGACATTCGGGAAGTCCACCACTTCGCCACAGCTATCGGCTATGGAGTATCTGCCATCAACCCCTATTTGGCCTTAGAGTCTCTCTTAGATCTCCACCGTAAAGGAGAACTCCCCGGCGCGAAGGATGAGAAAACAGTGCTGAGTAATTACCAGAAAGGAATTGGAAAAGGTCTACTCAAGGTGCTTTCCAAAATGGGGATTTCGACGCTACAATCGTACCAGGGAGCTCAGATTTTCGAAGCGATTGGGCTTGGTCCTGAGGTAATGGATCGATGCTTCAAAGGCACCACTTCCCGAATCAGTGGCATTTCCTTTGATGAACTAGCCGAAGAGGTATTGATTCGACATCGTGCAGCCTACCTTCCACAAGCAGGAGTTCTGGAAACAGGGGGTATTTATCAATGGAAACGGAGAGGTGAAAAACACTTGTTCAATCCCGAAACCATTCACCTCCTCCAAAAATCTACCCGCTTGGGGGACTATGCCTTGTACCAAAAGTTTGCGCATAAAATAAATGAGCAAAGCGAAGATGCGATGACCCTCAGGGGCTTGTTTGAATTCAAAAAACAAATCCCAGTTCCACTGGAAGAAGTGGAGCCAGTAGAAAAAATAATGAAGCGCTTTGCCACAGGCGCCATGTCCTTTGGTTCGATATCTCATGAGGCCCATACCACCTTGGCCATAGCCATGAATCGAATTGGTGCCAAAAGTAACTCAGGAGAAGGAGGGGAAGACGAACAGCGGTACGAACGGAAAGCAAACGGAGATTGGGAGCGATCCGCCATCAAGCAGGTGGCTTCTGGTCGCTTTGGGGTAACTTCCCATTACCTCACTCATGCAGAAGAACTTCAAATCAAGATGGCCCAAGGTGCTAAACCAGGTGAAGGAGGCCAACTCCCAGGACATAAGGTTGATGATTGGATTGGTCGTGTACGCCACGCTACCCCTGGAGTAGGCTTAATTTCCCCACCTCCACACCACGACATCTACTCGATCGAAGATTTGGCCCAATTGATATTCGATCTTAAAAACGCAAATCGAACAGCCCGAATCAATGTGAAGCTTGTTTCACAAGCAGGAGTAGGAACTGTGGCTGCGGGAGTAGCCAAGGCTATGGCAGATGTGATTTTAGTGTCAGGAGCGGATGGAGGAACTGGTGCTTCTCCGTTAAGTTCGATCCGACATGCCGGACTTCCATGGGAATTAGGCCTTGCAGAAGCACACCAGACCCTAGTCAAAAATAACTTGCGGAGCCGGGTAGTGCTCCAAACAGATGGGCAGCTGCGCACCGGTAGAGACCTTGCAATAGCCACGCTCTTGGGAGCGGAGGAATGGGGCATCGCTACAGGTGCTCTTGTCGCTCAAGGATGCATCATGATGCGCAAATGCCATCTCAACACCTGCCCTGTCGGCATTGCTACGCAAGACCCTGAGCTCCGAAAACTATTCACAGGTGATCCAGAGCACGTAGTCAATTACTTCAAATTTATCGTACAAGATCTCCGAGAAATCATGGCCTCCCTTGGCTTCCGTACCATCGATGAGATGGTGGGACAAAGCCAAGTTCTGCAGTCCAGTACTCGCCTTAAGCATTGGAAATGGGATAAATTGGACCTCTCTCCAATTTTCCATAAGGTAGAAGTGCCTAGTCATGTAGGCATTCACAAGCAAATCGACCAAGAGGTAGATTTGGAGGAAGTTTTGGATAGAAAATTAATTGCAACTTCTGCGCCAGCATTGGAACAAGCTATCCCTGTTCGTGGCTTTTTCGAGATCAAGAATACGGACCGCTCGGTGGGAGCCATGCTTTCCAACGAAATCTCAAAAATCTATGGCAGTGTAGGCCTTCCCGAAGACAGTATTCACATTACGTTCAGCGGTTCCGCAGGACAGACATTCGGTGGATTCCTTGCCCGCGGGGTAAATTTTGAGCTGGAAGGAGAAGCCAATGACTACTTCGGCAAAGGCTTATCTGGAGGTAGATTAATCGTGTACCCGAGTAGAAATGCACGATTCAAAGCAGAAGAAAATATCCTCATCGGGAACGTAGCCTTCTATGGAGCCACCTCGGGTGAAGCCTACATCAATGGTAAAGGCGGCGAACGCTTCTGCGTGCGAAATTCAGGTATCAAAGCGGTCATTGAAGGCATCGGCGACCACGGATGTGAATACATGACGGGTGGATTATTGGTGAATCTTGGCGAGATCGGAAGAAATTTTGCTGCCGGGATGAGTGGGGGTTTGGCTTACATACTTGAAGAATATCAAGGCGAAATCAATCCCGAGCTAGTGGACATTGACCCGATGGAGGATCAGGACTTCGATACGCTGCATACCTACCTCAAGCGACATGTTGCCTTTACTCAAAGCTCCCTTGCACAACAATTTTTGGAAGATTGGGAGCAAACAAAAACCAAGTTTATCAAGGTGATCCCAAGAGACTACAAAGCAGTCTTGGCAAAAAAATCACTCCAACACGAAAAAACAGTAGCTTAATATGGGTGCCAAAGACGGATTTTTACAGCACAATCGAGAAACTCCCAGCAGTCGTGATCCACAAGTTCGCTTGGGGGATTACAAGGAAATCTACACGCCATTCTCCGACAAGCAGTTGAATAACCAAGCTGCCCGATGCATGGACTGTGGGGTACCCTTTTGCCATCATGGCTGTCCTCTTGGAAATGTGATCCCTGAATTCAATGAAGCCGTTTACCAGCAAAATTGGGGTCAAGCCATTCGCATTTTGAAAAGCACAAACAACTTCCCGGAATTTACGGGGAGAATTTGTCCAGCTCCTTGTGAAGCTAGTTGTGTACTCGGCATCAACAAAGATCCAGTTGCCATCGAGTTGATTGAAAAAAACATTGTGGAAAAATCCTACGAACTCGGGCTGATCCACGCTAACCCACCCAAAAGCCGAACAGGCAAGCGGGTGGCAGTCGTTGGTTCTGGACCAGCAGGACTTGCTGCAGCAGACCAGCTCAATCAAGCAGGGCATGAAGTGACCCTTTTTGAAAAAAATGCCAAAGTGGGTGGACTTCTTCGCTACGGAATCCCTGATTTTAAATTAGAGAAGTGGGTCATTGACCGAAGAATTGCCTTGATGGAAGAAGAGGGTGTTCGCTTTGAAACCCAAACAGAAATAGGAATAAACAGGGATTCGGATGACCTTTTGAAAAATTTCGATGCGGTGGTTCTTACCGTTGGAGCCCAGCAACCTCGCGCCTTAACCATTCCAGGGAGTACCTTGAAGGGGGTTCATTTTGCGATGGAATTCCTTGGTCCTCAAAACCAAGTAATCGGAGGAGAACTTTCGAAAAATCCAATATCTGCAACTGGTAAACGGGTGCTGGTCATAGGGGGTGGAGATACAGGTAGTGATTGTATAGGTACCTCCAGACGGCACGGTGCTACACAAGTGACCCAACTGGAGTTGCTACCAAAGCCTCCCATGAAGCGAGCTACCGCCAACCCTTGGCCAGAGTGGCCCATGACTTTACGAACTTCCAGTTCCCATGAAGAAGGCGCCGAACGTCTTTTCTCCGTGCTTACCAAAGAATTTGTAGGCAACGATACGGGCGAATTGAAGGGCTTAGTCGTGGTAGATATCGTATGGAAAGATGCTGGTGGGCGAATGACGTATGACCTAGTGGAAGGCTCTGAGCGGACCATCCCTTGTGACCTTGCCTTCTTGGCTATCGGGTACCTTGGCCCCGGACAGTCTAATCTCCTGGCCAGCTTTGGTGTGGAAATGATGGAAAACAACTTACCCAAATCACGGCAGTATCGAAGTACCAACCCAAAAGTATTCCTTGCTGGAGACATGCGTCGAGGGCAATCCTTGGTGGTCTGGGCGATCTCCGAAGGCCGTGAAGCTGCGGTGAGTGTGGATGAATTTCTGATGGGCTCCTCTTCCCTACCGCGAAAGGATGCCTCCTTGTACGAGGTCGAAGAGCAGCGCGAACACACGTAACCAAGAACTAAAAAAAGGGCCAGTCATACTGGCCCTTTCTACTTAATGTCCTCTTCGAAATCTCGGTCTCCCACTTCGGGTCTGATGCCCACGAGAATGATCGTTGTCTCTAGTTCGGAAGGCTTCTTTTCGTTGCTCCCAAATCTGTTTTTGCTCTTCAGTAAGGATTGATCCCAATTTCTGATCTTGAGCTTTTCGGTATTCTTTCTGGGCCTCGAATTCCGCTTTTCTGCTTTTTAGAAGCTCCTCCTGTCGATTGGCATTTTCTAGCGCGAGTTGACTCACCTGCTTTCTTTGCTCATCGGTAAGTTTGAGCTCCTCAGCCATCCGATCGGTCATTTTTTGTGCGCGCTCAGTTGGATTGAATTGTCTAAAATTTTTGTGCTGCTGAGCAGAGAGTCCGAAGCTGATGCTTGTCAAGACTACTGCTCCTAGGATCCATTTTTTCATGGTGTTATTGGTTTGTTTCGAAATTTAGACCCTAGCTGAAGCCCTAAGTTTAATCCCAAAAGAGGATTCATTTTAACTAGTTGGTTTATATCCTCAAAGGCCTTCTTTTCCCTTCAAAAATTTGCACTTCTTCCGAGAAAAGAAATTGCTATTTTTGTTTCCTATAAACAGCAAATCCATGGGAAGAGCATTTGAATTCCGAAAAGAGAGAAAGTTCAAGCGTTGGGACAAAATGTCCAAGGTATTTACCCGATTGGGGAAGGAAATCGTCATGGCCGTCAAGGCTGGAGGACCGGATCCCTCAAGTAATGCCAAGCTTCGGACCGTCATCCAAAATGCCAAAGGCGCCCAAATGCCCAAGGACCGAATTGAAGGAGCTATCAAGCGCGCTTCCAACAAGGACGAAAAAGATTACGAAGAAGTAGTATACGAGGGATACGGACCATTTGGAGTTCCTTTTATCGTAGAGACCTCTACGGACAATACAAACCGAACCGTAGCCAATGTACGTTCCTACTTTGCCAAAGCAGGGGGTTCTTTGGGAACTTCGGGATCGGTGAGCTTTATGTTTGAGCGCAAGGCGGTATTTCGTTTTGCGAAAGCGGCTTATGACCTAGAGGAGCTCGAATTGGAATTGATTGATTTTGGACTTACTGAAATTGCAGAGAACGAAGGTGAAATTTTTGCCTACACCGAATTTGAAGATTTTGGATTGATGCAAAAAGCATTGGAAGATCGAAGTATCGAAGTTATTTCTGCAGATTTTCAACGCTTCCCAACTACCCTCACCGAGTTGACCGAAGAGCAGGAAGAGTTGATCAACAAACTTATCGATCGCCTGGAAGAAGACGACGATGTCAACCAGGTATTTACCAACATGGCCTAAGGCGTTGGATGCAGAACAAACTACCCTACATGTAATCGTAGGAAGCAAAAACCCTGTAAAAGTAGGCTGTACACGGGAGGCCTTTTCCCAAGCATTTGGAAAAGTAGGACTCGTGGAAGGCGTTGATGCCCTTTCAAACATCCCAGCCCAGCCTCGATCTGAAGAGGAGACGCTCCTTGGCGCTAAAAATAGAACTTCCCATGCCAAAACCTTAGTTCCTGAGGCAGATTATTGGGTGGGCATTGAGGGTGGTGTAGACGAGGACTCACAGGGAATGTATGCCTTTGCTTGGATTTACATCCTGCACCGTTCGGGCAAGAACAGCCAATCTAAAACAGGAACTTTTTACTTACCCCCTCAAGTAGTTGCGCTAATTCGTGAAGGGATGGAACTGGGTCATGCAGATGATCTGGTATTTCAGGCGCAAAACTCCAAGCAGCAAGGTGGATCAGTGGGCCTACTTACCCAGGGAATTATCACTCGGGAAGCCTATTACCAACAAGCCATGGTATTGGCCTTGATACCATTTATGAACGATTCCTTGTATCCTACCGGATACCGCCAATCCTAAGGCTAAAAACCTGCGCGTTTCTTTTTTTGGAAGAGTTGGATTGTCTTTACTTTTTCAGATTATCCAAAAATTGCTTCAATGCAATTCGCCAATCGGGGTGCGCATCCCAAACAGGGCCCAGATAGAGTTCTTCCCGAACTAAAAATCGGATGTAGTATTTCACTACTGTCTTGCTTCCTTCCTCACCTGTAAGCGGTTCGAGCCCCATGCTTTTCATGAGGTCAGCCTGCCGACCTTCTACCTTAACCAGTACAAATTGGATGCGGTCGGCTATAAGTTGAGGATCGCTCTTCGCTTCAACCATCCATGCCACTTCGTGGGGATAGGTGCTAGAAAAAATTTCTTCTAGTCCCTTTTTTTGTGCGCTTTGCTCAGCCAATACGACTTCTCCTGACTTTCCATAGGCTCCATATCGAAACGTGTTGATTGGGCCGGTGACGGCGGAAGTTCCTTCCAAAGGTATTCCCAATCGAAAGACCTCGAGATTGAGTGGGTTTCGAGAAATAAATTTTTGGGCACTTGAGCCTGCAGTTTGAGCAACTAGTACAGGAAACTCTGCCAGGTCAGGAACGAGCAAGTTTTTAGTGGGAGTGGTGCCTCCATACCCTGCAAATTGTTGGCCCGCAGTTTTCCAATCTTTTCCCGAAACCCCAAAAAGATTGGCCTCAGTGATGAGTTTGCCATCCCCGGAAAATTTGCCCACATGGATGCTGGTTTGTTCTTTTTGACGGGTGATGAGGATGATGTTTTGGATTTGCCGCTGCAAAAATGCCTTGGCATACTCCGCTTGCCGCTCGGCTGACAAGGCCACTTGTTCCAGTTCGTAGTAGGCTGCCGGATCGCCACCGGCACGAACCAAATCCGAATGCATGCTATCAGCAAGGACCTGCCAAGTAAGGGAAGGCTTTGCTCCAGGATCATTAGAAACGAGTACGACGGACTTCCCTTCAAAAAAAGTAGGAGGTAAAGTCCCTTGCGCTTGTGCAAAGAGGGTACAAAAAAAGAAAAAAAGAAGTGGAGCGCGATATTTCATGAATTTTCTGAAGGATTGAACCCAAGGACTGTATTTTTACAAAAGTACTTCACTTAACCAGTTTAAAGATGCAATTCCTACAACGCAAATTAGGTACAATAATTTTAGTTCTCGCCTCCTTTACAGGGGTGTATGCCCAAGAAATTGACGGGAGCAAACTCCTCCGACACTTGGAGTACTTGTCTTCGGATGCGCTTGAGGGGAGAAAACCCTTGAGTAAGGGAAGCAGCATGGCTCAAACCTATATTTTGACAGAACTAACTTCCTTAGACTTGGTGGAGCCCTTGTATCCAGATTTTATTCAAAAGTTTTCCTTTGAGGATCGCCGATCCAAGAAAATGGTGGTAGATGCAAGCAATATTGTGGCCTTCATTCCTGGAAAAGCCTCCAAAAAAGTAATCGTGGTCACCGCTCATTACGACCATGTGGGCATTGGACGGCCTGATGCTGCAGGGGATTCCATATACAACGGAGCGGATGACAATGCTTCCGGTACTGCTGCCCTACTCGTTCTGGCAGACTATTTTTCCAAAAATCGTCCGCAGCATGGAATGCTTTTCGCGGCTTTGGATGCCGAAGAAATGGGGCTTCAGGGTGCAAAAGCCTTGGTCAATGATTTTGCCTATCCGCTGGAACAGATCCTATTGAATGTGAATATGGACATGCTTTCCCGAAGTGATGCCAAGGAGGTATATGTGTCGGGAACGCATTATTATCCACAGTTTAAATCCATCCTTGAAAAAGTCCCTGGAGAAGCGGCCTCCAGTCTTCGCTTTGGCCACGATGTTCCAGGCACAGGAGCTGAAGATTGGACTAGATCTTCCGATCATGGGGCATTTTTCGAAAAGAAAGTCCCCCATCTGTATTTTGGAGTTGAGGACCATGTGGATTACCACAGACCTAGTGATTCCTTTGCTGGGGTTCATCCTGAATTTTACAAAGCAACTGTCAAGTTGATCTTAAAATCCCTGCTCGCCTTGGATAAAAGCCTACTTGAAAAGCAATAAACTTCACAGTCTAAACTAAGTCCCGATCAAGTGCTACTAGGGATCGTAACTTTAGATGATATTCGCCGCATCCTATGTGATGTGGATAGGTAAAAAATGTTCTTTTCCGACAACTCATTCATAGTCCTCCAGAAATCCTATTCTCTTCAGAAAATATGCAATTGACTAGGATAAAGTTTGAAAAATCAGAAACCTAAAATCTTCCCAAAGTAGAAAATAACATGTATTTTGGTTTTGTAGCCAAAGGAAAAATCTTCAAAGTTTACCGTAAAAAATTGCAGAACCAGAAGGAAGAATACTAGTGAATTTAAAATAAAATTTGGCTACTGAAATTATCCACTTTTGTCATCACATTTAGGACTGATAATCATTTAGTTAGCAAAAATTATCCACAAAATCGGTTGGAGGAAAACCATATTAACTAATTGATTATTAGTATTTTATATATTAAGTAATTATGAATGTGGATAAATTATTGAAATTGTGGATAAATTTTCCTTGCATTTTTTAATCTGCTTTAATTCTGAATTTAAGGGCATTTTTGAAAAAATTTACAGCAAGAAATCCTCCCAAAAGCTCGAGGATCTTGGCTACAGTTAGGGGCCCAAAATAAAATAAAATTTTGCTGCTGCCTCGCCGAGCTAGGTATGGAGCCGAAAAAAACCTAGACGAAAATCTATTGGAAATTTTAGTCTAGGTTTAATTCTATTTTAACCTTTAATCTTCAAATTTATTTTCCGAAGCCGGTAGGGGGAAGGTTATTCATCTGCCGCATGATCCAGCTTTTTCTGCCTTGAATGTAGGAGGTAGGCCTGGCAGGACTCCAGCGTCTTGGATTGGGCAATACCGCTGCAATCAATGCTGCTTGACCCCTGGAAAGCTTGGCAGCATCTTTATCAAAGAAGGTTTGCGAAGCTGCCTGAATTCCATAAATCCCATTTCCCATTTCAATGACATTCAGGTACACTTCCATGATTCGTTCCTTTGACCAAATCAATTCTACCAAAACAGTAAAATAGGCCTCCAGCCCTTTTCGAACATAACTTCTAGAAGGCCATAAAAATACATTCTTCACCGTTTGTTGGGTGATCGTACTCGCACCTTTGATACGCTTTCCCTTTTTATTGTTTTCCCAGGCTTCTTCCATTGCTTCCATATCAAAGCCATGGTGATCCATGAATTTTTGATCCTCAGCAGCATATACCGCCTGTGGTGCATGTCTCGAAATCTCTGAAATTGGAACCCAGTCCTTTACTAAGCGCAGTTCCTTTTCTGGATCGAGCCCTTGTTCCACCAATCGAATCACCATCAAGGGAGTAATTGGAACAGGTACAAATCGGTAGAGAACAACGAGTCCAATAGAAAGCCCAAAAAACCATAAAGCGGACTTCCAAATAAATTTTCCAATCCAACGAATAACTTTCATCAACGAGAATTAAAGGGTAGCTTTTGCTTGCACAAATTGGTAGAAAAAAATGGCATTTTCATCATTCCCCAATTTTTCTAAATCTTCCAGCATTTTTTCCACTACCTCAGGGGCACATTCCTCCTCGGCTAACAATGCAGGTGCCGCACTGTTCAGTAGCTCTTTCCAGTAAGCGGTGACCAATTTTCTTTTTTCACCACTTCTGGCATCCAGGTAAAATCCATCAAACCGCGTCATGCAACTAGAAAATCCAGCCTCGGTTAGCAGATTACCCAATTCAATGCCCACATCTGGATTTCCTCCAATCTTCCGTTGAAAATCGCTCATCACCTCAACATAGTGTTGCAGATGGGGATATCCTGGAGAAACATACAAACTTGAATTGAATACTTCCGTTACGTACACGCAAGCGCCCGGTTGAAGATGCGCTTTGAGCCTATCCAAAAGCCGAATCGGAGAGGAGACATGCTCCAAGGTCCAACACACAAAGGCCGCATCAAAAAGCTCTCCAAGCTGGAGCGCAGCACCATCCTGCTCCACAAAGCGGACGCGATCTCCAAAAGAAGCCAAGTTGATCCGGGCTTGAGCTAGCTGTACAGCAGAGAAATCCACACAGGTAATCTGGAGGTTTGGAAATTTTTCCAGCAATATGCGCGTTTGTGCACCTACTCCACTTCCTACTTCTAAGAGATGTTTACTGCCACTGAAGTCCACTTCCTTGTAAACCATGGGTGCCAAGAACTCCGCCTGCACTTTGAGGCGCAACTGTTCTTCCGGATCAAACCCATGTACATAATTTGCCATTGCTGTAATCTAAGGTGTATTGAAGGTACTTTAGAGTCCGAAGATGAAACTTTTTTAAGGATTGAAAAATCGACTTCCTTACTTTTTCCTATTTTCGAATTCTATATCTCTTAAACCTACCCGCCTATGCCCCCTATCGCTATTGGCAGCTTTGAAGAATTTGAATCCCATCTCGGAAAAGAACTCGGAGCTTCAGCTTATTTTCAAATCACCCAAAAGCAGATCAATCAATTTGCCGAGGCAACCTTAGATCACCAATGGATTCATACGGATCCGGTCCGAGCAAAGGCCGAAGGAGGATTCGGAAATACCATTGCGCATGGCTACCTCACGTTGAGCATTGTTCCCTACCTCTGGGAACAAATCGTACAGGTCAACAACCTCAAAATGATGATCAACTATGGGATTGAAAATCTCCGCTTTGCTCAGGCAGTGACGGTTGATAGCGAGGTACGCTTAGTGGCTTCTCTAAAAAACATCAACAATCTCCGAGGAACCATCAAGGCGGAGGTAGAGGTAAAGTTGGAAATCAAGGATCAAAAAAAGCCTGCTTTTGCAGGATTACTGATTTTCTTGTACCACTTTAAAGATTAATCAGGAGGCAAGGAGGTCATTGATTACCGTGGCAGCACAGGCACAGCCAAAGGCCGCAGGGAGAAATGACATGGTGCCATAAGCGGACTTTTTGAAATTTTTACCGTCGGTGAGCATGAGGCTTTCCTTAATGACCACTTCGGTGGAAAACACCGCCTTGAATCCCCCATCAATATCTCTTCTTTTCAGCCTCTTCCGCAGCATCTTGGCCAATTTGCACTGGTGTGTGTCTGCAAAATCCACCACCTTGATTTGCGTGGGATCTACTTTTCCTCCCGCGCCCATGGAACTGACTAATGGAAATCCTCGCTTTTTTGCTCCTTCAATGAGGTGCATTTTGGGAGTAAAGCTATCGATGCAATCCACCACATAGTCGTAATGGTTGACTTCCAACAAGGCAGTCATCTCCGATGGGTCCAAAAATTTCTTCACTGCCACCAACTTCAAGGCAGGGTTAATTGCCAATAATCGCTCCTCCATCCAGCCCGCTTTGGCTTGCCCTACATTGAGTTGGGTAGCTGGAAGCTGACGATTCACATTGGAAATATCCACCGTATCCCCATCAATAATGGTCATAGCGCCAACTCCAGAACGGGCAATAAACTCCGCAGCAAAGGAACCTACACCCCCTAATCCCACAACTAGGACGTGCTTTTTTGCCAATTTTTCAAGCCCTTCACGACCAACGATCAATTCGGTACGACTCAACCAGGCAAATTCATTCATGAGATCTTTCTTTTGGAGATGGCATTCCAATTCGCAATCACCTGCTCAGCAAGCCTTGCTTCTGGAAGCTGCAAAATTAGGGAAGCCGCTTGATAAATCGATTCGATTTCCAATTCCGAATCGTCGGTTTCGAAAAATACACGGTCAATGGGACATGCTACCAGCCACTTTGCTGCATTGCTTCCAGGATGAAGCAGCTGCCTCCCAAAGGAAAAAAATACAGGAAACGGCAGCAGCTGGGCTGCCAACTCCGACTTTTGATTCCAACCATGCCAGATGATGCAAGGAGGACTCTTTGCTGACTTCAGGTATTCCAGGAGCAGGTCATGGGACTTCACACAATGCAAAATCAGCGGAATTCCCAATTCAGCAGCAGCCTTAGCCTGGGCATACAAAGCTTCTTTCTGGAGCGAAATTTGAGGTCCTTTTAGCCGATCAAAACCTGCTTCTCCAATTGCCAAAACGCAAGGGTTCTGGGCCGCCACCCGCTTGATTTTCTCAAAATAAGTCTCCCAGTTGGAATCCAACTCCCAGGGATGAATCCCCATAGAGACGGGAATACCTGCTGGCATGTTGGACTTTCCTGCCTGGAAAATGGAATAGGGCTGCCCCTGGCGATGTGTGTGGATATCCCAACAATGCATTCCCGAAGTTCGAAAAAATAGGGTTGAGAAAAAATGCCCCCAAAAAGTTCTACTTAGTTGGGGGCAGGTACACATCAACTTACTATTCTTAATCCAAGCGCTTTCGCTCTTCTGAACTTCCCGAATTCGAATTCACTCGGAAGCTTTGTCCTTTGGAAAAATTGTAACGAAGCGTGAAACGAACGCTCTGTTCATTTTGGTATTGAAGAATGCGGGTATCAATAGCTGCAAAATTGACCGATGCGCGAACCCATTGGGTTCGGAATAAGTCTCCCCCATTGATGGATAAGGAAAGCTTGTCCTTCATCACCGATTTTGTGATTCCAGCATCAACCCATCCAAATCCGCGAACCTCTCCCATCCCCCAAATCTGTGGGCCCAGGTAAGTCCCTACCAACTCCATCTTGAAACCTTTGGGTAAGCTAAAGTTATGCTGAGTTCGTAAAACATAGGATAATTGGCTTATATCCAAAAGGTCCTTGCCAATGAGCGACTTGAATTTGTTGTAGTTTAGTTGAACCAGGTTGGAGCTGTTCCACCATTTTGCCAATTCAAAAGGTACTACGCCTTGAAAATTGAAATTCTTGGTTTTGTCAAAATTTGCGGTGTAAAGTGTGCTGCTTCGTGCTTCCTCGTTTTGCTCAAAAACTTGCTGAAACGAATTTTCGGTAACGCTGTAGCCCAGGGTAAACTGGTACACACCTTTGATCACATGGTCCATCTCTAGGTTGGTAGAATACTGTGGCCGTAGGTTTGGATTCCCCTTTTCAGTAGTCAAGGGATCAATGTAATACACAAAGGGGTTGAGCAAGCGGTAGTTGGGTCGCGTAATCCGGCGATTCACATTGTAGACCACTTGGTAGGCATCGCTGATTTTGTGCTGCAAAAATACACTTGGAAAGAGGTTGGTATATTCTTGCTTATTGACTTGGTTGAGCGTCTTGGAAGTTCCGGTCACGTCTGAGTACTCAATTCGTAAGCCCGCCTGATAGGATAACTTTGGCGAAAAATCCCCTTTCAAGGAACTGTAGGCTGCCAATACATTCTCTTGGTAAATAAAGCGTGGAGTTAGGGTCAGGTAAAAAAGGATCGTTGAAGATTCCTCTACTTAGGTCTAGGTTATTATCCGACTCTACCCAGCTCCCCTTGAGGCCTGCCTCTAGTACTTTTCCTCCTTTCAGGGGTTGGATCCAATCCACCTTCGACGTAAAGATGGTGTAGTACATGTCGTTTAGGGTCAATACACGGTCTTTACTTAAGGTAGGAGGGATTAATCCATTCGAATAGGAATTATTCAATAAGGCCTCGCTGCTCATATCCATCACCGTCAAGTCAAGATCCGCCGAAATCTTGCCTCCTAGCGTATCCAACTTTGCATCGTAGTGTAAGTTGGTGAAAAGTCGACTTCGCTGGTCCTCTGAATCATTGATTGAAGTGAAGCTCGACTTGTTAGATTGTCCAGGATTGGAAATTGAGGTTCCGGAGGAATTGAGTCCATTGCTGGCAGAAGTAGAAGCCTGCACGTTGATCCCCAAATTCTGAGTGGGGGTTAATTCATAGTTGGCAGCCCCCGTAAAGGAAGGAGTATGGCTCCGCTCGACGATTCGAGAATCTTGCAAAAAGGTGGATTTTCCTCCTTCAACCTGAAAATTTCGTTCAATTTCTAAGTCATTAATTTCTACATTTTCGTTGTAGTTGAAAGTTCCATTACTGGTCCACTTCCCTTTTTTGACATTGAGGGTAACCCCCGCATTGGGAGCAGCCTTTCCATTGTATCTGCCTCCGATCATCACATTCCCAAAAACCCCATCGACCGTGTTTTTCTTGAGTTGAATATTGATTACCCCTGCGGCACCTTCTGCGTCAAAGCGCGCTGACGGGCTAGTCATCACTTCGATACTTTTAATGTTATCCGCAGGCATTGAACGCAAAAAGCTAGTTAAATCGGCAACACTCATGTACATCGGCCGGTCGTTGATCATCACCGTCACGCCTGTTCTCCCATTCAGATTGATGCTTCCATCAGAAGTGATAAATACCCCAGGGGATCTTCCCAATATATCCAAGGCATTGGCACCTTCTGCCATCACCGTGCCCTCTACATTAACGATGGTTTTGTCGGGTTCGATGATGATTTGGGGACGTGAAGCCTTGACGGTGACCTCATCGAGGCCAGTTACTTCATCGGCAAGGATAATCGTTCCAAAATCTTTTTGTAACCCAGCCAGAAGCTCAAACTCTTCAGAAGAAAAGGAAGTATAGCCTAATGAAGATACTACCAGCTTGACACGGGCAGTTTTGGTAGTGGAAATCAAAAAATTTCCTGCTTCATCGGTGACTGCACCTTCAAGAAGTATTCCTTCTGGGGATAGCAGCGCCGCATTGGCATAGGGCACGGGCTCCCCTTTTTGGTTGGTAATGGTTCCGCGCAACAGAGCCGATGGGTTGGATTGAGCGGCAAGGGTACTCATTCCCAGCAGGTACACAAAAATCACTAGGATTAAAAAGTGACGGGTCTTCATGAAGAAAATAGTTGGTTTAGTTTTCTAGTAGATGCAGAAAACCAAGAAAAGGATGTGCCAAGTAGAAAAAAATGCGAAAAATAATCGAAAACCAAGATTTTGAAGGAGACAAATCAGGGGACTGTCTCATTTCCGAACAGTGATTTTTCAGAATGGAACAAAAAAACTCCTGAAGAATGTCTTCAGGAGTTCATTTATCGCAGATGAGGAATCCGCTTATTTCGCAGCAGCGTATCGCTTGCTAACAGCATCCCAATTTACCACATTCCAGAAAGCAGCAATGTAATCTGGACGTCTATTTTGGTAGTGAAGGTAGTAGGCATGCTCCCATACATCCAATCCTAGGATAGGCGTACCTGGGCATTCGGATACATCCATCAAAGGATTGTCTTGATTAGGAGAGGAACACACGCAAATTTCTTTTTTGGTATCGATGCAAAGCCAAGCCCAGCCTGAACCAAAGCGAGTGGTTGCCGCCTTGTTAAAGGTCTCTTTGAAAGCATCAAATGAGCCAAATTTGGCATCGATAGCGGCAGCTAATTCCCCGGTAGGAAGACCTCCACCGTTTGGTGAAATGATTTCCCAAAAAAGGCTATGGTTCCAATGACCACCTCCATTGTTTCGAACTGCAGTATTTGAACCTGCTACTTTCATCAGCTCTTCCAATGACTTGCCTTCCAGGTCAGTACCTGCAATGGCAGCATTTAAGTTGGTCACGTAAGCATTGTGGTGCTTTCCATGGTGAATTTCCATGGTACGTGCATCGATGTGTGGTTCCAATGCATCAAGAGCATAGGGAAGGGCAGGAAGTTGAAAAGCCATAGGAGTTAGATTAAATGAACGATAAAATTAATGAGTTCTGTTGATTATGTCCTCTAAACCAGTCTTTTCTTGAAAAAGTTCTGCTGGTTTACAAAGACTTCTTTCGAAGACCTTGAAAAAAGTCTAGGAGCAACTGCTCCGATTCCTTTTCTAGTAATCCTTCGGTCACTTTGGTTTTTGGGTGAAGCATGTGCGTATTGCACTGCCGATAACCTCGCTTGGGGTCCTTGGCGCCTAGGTAGAGTTCTCCGAGCTGAGCCCAGTAGAGCGCTCCCGCACACATGGGACAGGGTTCTAGGGTCACATAAAGGCGGCACTCATTCAGGTATTTGCCCCCCAAGTAATTTGTGGCTGCTGTAATCGCTAGGATTTCTGCATGAGCCGTGACATCATTCAGCTTTTCGGTTTGATTGTAGGCACGAGCGATCACCTTGTTTTTGGACACCACTACTGCCCCTACGGGTACTTCGCCTTCTTCAAAAGCAATCTTTGCCTGCTTGAAGGCTTCATTCATGAAGTACTCGTGCGTGAAAATTTCCAAAAGGGTTAGAAATTAAAGAGGGCGAAGATCTCTTCGCGAACTCCTTTGTTGATCACTACCGCTAGAATCAAGGAAACAATCAATCCAGCCATGGCTTTATACATGTCTTTTCTAGCCAAACGGAAGGCTCTAACCAACCATGCACCTCGCTTAGTGGATTTTCCATGTTTGCCTAAAGCGATGGCAAATTCTCTTCCTGCCAACAATCCAATAAACACCCAGGTGGTACTCATCGGTACATTGTTGTACATCTTGAAATAGAACAAAATCACCGCGTACACTAAATCCACCAAGGTGGCAGCGCGCACATCGGCGACATTGGTTTTTTCATTGATGATGTCCTGAATTTTATCTCCTTTTAGGAAAAAGATGAGTCCTAAACCAAAGAATACAAATCCTGTGTAAACAATAAATTCAAAAACATCTAACTGTCGGGGTAAAAACACAGCGATGTTGGCAGCATCTTGCATAATCCATACCGCCCAAAGAGTGCCGGAGGTAATCCACTGCAAAACCATCCAATAGGAACGCGCCTCGCCCTTTAAGTAATTTTTGACAAAGCGCTCGAGCAAAAACCAAACAAAAACAGCCAAGACAAACGCCAACACATAGCCAAAAAAGCTTTTGGACATCACCGAAACGATCGTCCCTGCTTTGTAGGTAAATACATTCAGCAACAAAAAGGTGGTAGATACGGGCCACCTCATTCGGGTCATGATTAACAAGACGATGGGGGCGGCTATTTGTAGAAAGACAAAGCTTTCAGGTGCTTTTTCTAATCCTGGGGTACTGAGTAATTGGAAGGAAACATCCCCCTCGAAGACAAACCAACTGTAGGTAATCGTTATCACCCAAATCAATCCAATAAATACCCACAACCAATACCATTTAACTTTTTGGTTGGAAACAATAAAGGTCCCAATGGTCTGAATACTGTCATTGGCTATGGCAGAATAGGCTGCAAGAGCAAACCCAAACCACATGGCTGCATAGGTATATTCGGTAATTATCCCAGCGATGGAAACAAGAATCAGCGTAATAATCAAAAAGGGACGTTCGGCCTTGGCTAATTCAAAAATCCTGTATGTTTTTTTGGAAAGATTTTCCTGATTAATATTTTGATCAATCAGCTTTTGCTTGGCCATAGGTGGAATCTAGATGAACTGGCCCAAAAATAAATAAGATATTCCGCAACACGTGTTATTAAATTGTTAAAAGAAAGAAAAACAATCTCCAATTGCAGAAGTCCAAATTGATTTTAGGGAAAAAAAGTGAATTTTTGTACCCAATTCTAGTAAGAGAAGAAGGATAGCATGATGCGCCGTTAGACAATCCCATTGATTGTCACCAGCACTACGAAAATGGAAAACTTGGAGAAGCAGGGAGTACCTGCCAAAGGTAATTTTTTACAGTATGCACAGGTCTTCTTTGCCTTGTTGCTCTTCATTTTTGCCATTGATCTTCTCACCGTTGGCGTTGGAAACATCAATGAGGGTATCGCATTAGAAATTCTTAATGCAACCAAAAACCCATTTATCAGCCTCTTCATTGGCTTATTGGTAACAGCCTTGATTCAAAGTAGTTCGACGGTCACCGCTAGCGTGGTCGCTATTGTGGCCTCAGGAAACCTCACCTTGCAGCAAGCAGTGCCTATTGTGCTAGGGGCCAACATCGGGACCACACTCACCTCTACCCTGGTATCCTTATCCTATTTGATGAATAAAAAGGAATTTCGCCGAGCCCTATCTGCAGGGATTTCTCACGATATATTCAATATCCTTTCTGTCATCCTCCTTTTTCCACTTGAAATTTACTTCGGATTTCTTTCCAAAACCGCAAGCCATATTGCAGATTGGTTTGCCTCAGACAATTCCTTCGAAGGACCAATCGTCTACAACCGGATGTTTACCCGAACTTGGACAGAGTGGATAGTCAACCAGATCAATCATCCAGTGGTATCCATGATTCTGTCAGTTGTCCTCGTATTTTTAGCAATCAAGGTCTTGTCCACAGCCATGTACAAATCCTTTATCAAGAACACATTTCAGGACATCAACAAAGTCATTTTTCAAAAAACAGGGCTTTCGTTTTTTTATGGACTTTTCTTTACAGCAGCAGTACAGTCAAGTACAGTGACTACCTCTCTGGTGGTGCCACTTGTGGCAAGCAAAAAAGTAACTTTAAATAAGGCCTTCCCTTTTATCATTGGAGCAAACATTGGGACGACCATTACAGCAGTCATTGCTTCTATTTACAAGCCAGAGGCAGCCATTGCTTTGGCTTTAGTCCATGTTTTATTCAATAGTTTGGGAGCTTTGGTTTTTCTGCCCATTCCGGGAATCCGGAAAATCCCAGTTTGGATGGCCAACTTCATGGCTAAAATTTCTCTGAAATACCGAGTAGTGGTTTTTGCTTACATCCTGCTGACCTTTTTCATCATCCCTTTTCTACTGATTTACTTTACCAAAGACTAAGCCTTTTCACTTCTCCAGGCATCCATTAGGGATTTTGCAGCGCTTGTGCCCAATCGATCTGCGCCTGCTTGGATTAAGGCCAATGCTAACTCAAGCGTTTTGATTCCACCACTAGCCTTGATGCCAACGGTAGAAGGCAGCACCTGGCGCATCAAACTGATGTCCTCCACCTTAGCTCCAGAAGGAGCATATCCAGTTGAAGTTTTAACAAAGTCTGCACCTGCATCTTGACAAATCATACAGGCTTCTTGGATTTGGGCAGGACTCAAGTAGGCGGTCTCAATGATTACTTTGAGCATCTTTTCGGAGGCATGGCATACCTTAGCCAATTGGGCCAGCTCAATCTTTGGCCAAGTCATTCCCGAGTGGAAGGCTGTTTGTGACCACACCACATCCAATTCATCCGCCCCGGCTTCAATGACAGCGTGGGCCTCTGCTACCTTCGCAGCTGTGGTTTCGTAGCCAAATGGAAAACCAATCACCGTCACCACTTGAATATCGGATTCCCTCAGCTCCCGCTTTACTTTCTTCACCCAAAATGGGGGAACGCAAATTCCAATGAATTGCTCCGCAATAGCATCTGCTATCAATAGCTCAATTTCTCGCTCAGTGACCGTGGGCTTGAGCAGAGTAGATTCTAGGTAACGATTTAGTTTCATTCAGACAGATTAAGAAGCGTCACTTACGTAATCACTCAGGTACATAAATTCCAAGGTCAAATCCCCATCTCTGGCAATGGTGGCCTTTTCTAAAATTGGGGAAATGTCTTTTCCCAATTCTGGGATCACCCATTCTCGAAGCTGTCGAGCAAATTCGGCCGAGGATTCCCTAGGGAGCTCACAAGGTAAATTATCGATGGCCATCACTGAAATACTATCCTGCTTGCTAAAGGGGGGTAGCTCTTTTCCTGTGCCGCGATCTACATCATATACTGGGTCCAAGATCGTAGTGGCTCTTCGGGTGGTGGGAATGGATCCATCCAAATCACAGGTGATATCCGCAATTACCGAAATTGAAAATTGTGGAGATTGGATTGCGGGCAACTCAAACAAACGAGGCGCTTTTGGATCCCAGAAGGCTGCTGCAATTAAAATTTCTCCCGCTTGCGCAAAGGGCAAGAAATGACTTTCATAGGCCTCGGGATTCGCATAAAAATCTGCCTGTTCGTATCCACCATCTGATTTTCTCCGCAAATAATCAGCGGAGGAAAGGCAAACAAATACAGGTTCTTCAACGTCCGTATTTAGGAATTCTTGAGGCTTCACCTCTCGTATTCCCAAGATGGTCAAGATTTCCAAAACCCCTTTTCCTACTCTTCCTCTTCCAGTCACAAGGATTTTTATTGGAGGAAGCATAACCTTCTTTAATTCCACTTTTAAATCCTCCAAATCCCTACAAGCTGACGCTCGCTTGATTTCAAACAAGCCCGTCTTCTTGCCATAGGTCCAGAAAGCATTGTAGGCTCCTACAATTCCTGCCCATCGACCAAAGGCAACCACACGGTCCCCAGCAGGGTTTTTCAAGAGTTCATAGTCAATAAGGCGAATGGATTTAGCCAGAATGGCCTGCAGTAAGGCCTTATTTTTAGGTTGTTTTTTGATGGTATGTGAAAAGAAAAAATAAGTCTTTTCAGGAATCAATTGATCAATAGGCACTTCCTTCACTCCAAAGAGAATAGCGACATCCGATAAGTCGGTAACCACCTCAATCCCTTGCGCTGCATATTCCTGATCTGTGAAACAACGAAATTCACTTTTTTCCACGCAAATGGATAGTTGATTTCCGAAGGTTTTTTGAATTTCATGAAGAAGGTCAGGGGTAAATGGGCTGCGTTGATCAGCGGGGATTTTTCCTTCTCGGATAATTCCAATTTTCATAAAAAGTAAGTCATTTGGGTTAGTTGGTTCTGACAAATTCGCCTCCAAGTCTTTCATTCAAAAAGCACTTCTTTAACTTGAGGGCATTGCACCAACAAGTTAGAAAGAATTTTGTAGCCAAGAGCTTCTCCGCCCTTGAAAAAAGAGTGTCCTGAAGCCAATAAAAAAAGGGGCTTAACGCCCCCTTATTTAATCTATTCCTAAGAAATCTACTTCGAAAATCAAGACCGAATTCTCTGGGATTTTGGCGTTACTTTTCTGATTGCTGTATCCATAGGGCGAGGGAATAATTAGGATCGCCTTTGAGGAAGGGCGGAGCCGCTTGAATCCAAAGTCCCAACCTGTAATTACAGAAGCGGTTCCCACGACAAAACTTAGAGGAGCATAGATCCTACCATCCACAAATATGTTTTTCTCCCGGGCAAGATCCTCGTAGGAAGTGTCAAATACCGATCCATTCGCCATCAACTTTCCAATGTAATCCGTATACACCACGGTATTGTTGGTTGGGCGAGAGCCCTTGCCTTCCTTTTGAACAATAATCACCACCCCGCTCGGATCATGGATGCGGTAGATGCTATCTATTTTGGCCGTGTCTAGGTATGCAGCAATTTTCTTACGATCGATGGCTAGGTTGCCTTCAAAATCATAAACAGGTCCCTGATTAAATGGACTAGTCGTCTCACAAGCACTTAGGCCAACTAGAGCAAAAAGGAAAAGAATTAAAAGATTACGCATCATGGAGTTATATTCGGGCCTTTTTTAACCTGTACAAGATCAAGTTCAAATATCAATGGAGAATTTGCAGGAATGCCTCCACTTGCCTGAGTTCCATAGCCAAGGCGAGAAGGGAAAATTACCGTTGCCTTTTCTCCTGGGTGCATCATAGATATCGCAAATTCAAATCCAGTGATGGTAATTCCATAGCCTACTGCATAGCGCAGCGGCTGGTACTTTCTTTGGGTACTGAAAATGCCATTATCCTTTGCAATCTGCTCGATAGAGGTATCGAAGATCTTTTTATCAAGCGTCTTGCCTACATAGTTGACCGTCACCGTATCGCCTCGCGACAGATTATTTCGCTCTGCTTTGGTTGAAACTTGCCAGAACATGTAAAATCCTTCAAGCGGTTCGCTGTATTCCTTCACACTCGAAACGGGATTCTCTTTAAGAAACTTTTCGATGGCTTCTTTATCCTTTTGCAAGAGAACTTCTTGCGTTTGTTCAGAATCCACACAGGATAGCAAAGAAAGTGCTCCTACAAGCAAGGCCAATGCGGCAAATAGTCTGGAATTCATAGATTCTAAATATTTAATTTAAAGGATACTCCTTATTTCTTGGAGTCGGTTACTTCTACGTCAAATACAAGGATAGAGTTACCTGGAATCATTTCACCTGCTCCTCCTTCACCATAACCAAGCGGAGAAGGGATGATCAATTTGGCTTTAGAACCTTTTTTCAATAACATCAAGCCCTCATCCCATCCTGGGATTACTTGACCTAAGCCTACACTAACTGGTAGGGGCTCGTAAGGACGCTCCTCGCTAAAAATGTTGTTTGCCTTAGCAATCTCTGGCCATGAAGTATCAAACAAGGTACCTGAGATTAGGTAACCCGCATAGTTCACAGACAAGGTAGTTCCAGGAGTAGTCGCCTCGCCCGTTCCTTCTTTTTCAATCACATAGTATAGACCACTTTCAGTCTTCTGTGCCTTCAAGTTATTTTTTGTCAAGTATGCTTCGATGGTTTTTGCTTCTTCCACAAGAAGTGCTTTTGCTCGCTCTGCTGCTTTTCCTTGCTCCTTTTGCATCGCTTCCTCGTAGAATGCTTGCATTTCGGCCTCGGATTTTACTTCGTAAGCACCCAGTCTCACTTTAATCATATCCTCCTCCTTAATTGGGGCAGGCTGATTGCCACTGAAGATAACTTTAGCGGAAGCTTCAAACGTGATTGAATCCCCTACTCTCAAACTCAAAAAGATCTCATCCATTCCATTCTGCGGCTTGATGGTATCGTTTGCCATCAAATACCCTGGAAAAGGCTGTGTCAGCGTGCTGTAAATCACAGAGTCGGCCTGAGTTAAAATCTCTAGGTTGTACAATAGAAAATCACCATTGGCAGGCTTCTCAGTACCTTCATTGATGTAAGTAAATTCAATGGCGTCCTTCTCAGTAACCTTTGTTTTTTGGCAAGAAGAAAGCGTGCTTACCCCAGTAATTAGGGCAAAGAGGAGTACTAGGGATTTGTAATTTTTCATAAAAGGATAGGTGAATTTCAAATTTTATTGTCTTGAGGTTAGGTATTCGATACTGCTTCGGAATGAAAAAGGGCTTCTTGATACTCTTGAACTAGGGATTCAAAGCGTGCTACTGTTTTTTTCAGACTTAAGGAAGATTTTCCTCCAGCAGCATTTTTATGGCCCCCTCCTCCAAAATGAGCAGCAGCAAACTTATTCACCGCCACATCCACACTGGATCGAAAGGATATTTTGACCCCATCTTCTCGTTCAGAAAACAAAGCGGCTAACTTCACTCCATCCAAAGATAAGGCATAATTCACCAAACCTTCGGTGTCTCCGGTCTGGCTTTGATATTTTTTAAGATCTTTTTTACTAATCACAAAATAGGCGGTCTGCAAATCTTCCCGAACTATCAAACGTTTCGTAATCGCAAAACCAATGAATTTGAGCCTATTTAAGGAGTTTGAATCGTAAATAAAGTTGGCAATTTCGGTGGCATTGGCTCCAGCTTCCAGCAATTCCGCTACGACCAAATGGACATTTTTGGTGGTGTTTGGATGGCGAAATCCTCCCGTATCGGTCAAAATCCCCGCATAAAGGCAAGAAGCAATGTGCTTATCGATCAGCTTTTTATCACCAAGGGATACAATCAACTCATACACGAGTTCGCAAGTAGCCGCTGCTTGGGTGCTCCAAAGTCTATAGTGCGCAAAGTCCTCTGGATCCTGATGGTGATCAATGTTGACAATGAAGGCCTTCGATTGACGGATCAATTCCCCCAATTCATTTACCCGGTTCAGTACAGAAAAATCCAAACAGAAAATTAGTTCGGCCTTTTCTAGTTTGACTAGCGCCTTCTTTCTATCCGTATCCTTGGAAAAATCCAAAACGGAATCGTTGCCCTTCATCCAGGTCAAGAAATAAGGATAGTCAGAAGGAGTAATGACCGTAACCTCGTGCCCTTTCTTGAGTAGGTAGTTAGCAAGACCCAAAGAAGAACCTAAGGCATCTGCATCAGGCTTCACATGGGTGGTAATGACAATTTTCCTAGGGGAGGAAAGTTTTTGAATAAACGTACCTAAAGCTTCCATTTATTTGATTCAGCTGCACTTTTGGCTTCGGAGGCAGCAAAGGTCAACAAATTTTAAACAAATCCCAAAGCATCAAATTTGCTGATACTGAAGCACCTAAGAGAGAATTCTACATGCTCCATCTAAATATGAATCAAAAAGCGCTAATTTTGCAGCCGAAATAAACCAATGAAACTCCAAATACCATGGCAGGAACCAGAACATTCACTATGATTAAGCCAGATGCTTTCCTAGCAGGCAACTCAGGTGCAATTTTAAAAATGATTGAAGAGGCAGGCTTTAAAATCGTTGCTTTAAAGGCTACCCGACTTACTCCAGAATTAGCAGGTAAATTCTATGAAGTACATAGCGAAAGACCTTTCTACAAGGACTTATGCTCCTATATGTCTTCTGCCCCAATTTTTGCAGCTATCCTAGAAAAAAACAATGCGGTAGAGGATTTCCGTAATCTAATCGGTGCCACAAACCCAGCTAATGCAGCAGAGGGTACTATCCGTAAAATCTTTGCTAAATCCATAGAGGCAAATGCAGTACATGGCTCTGACTCAGATGAGAATGCAGCCATTGAAGGCAGCTTCTTCTTCAACCAATACGAGCGAGTGCTTTAATCCATTCCTCAAAAAATAGAAAGAGCGACCAACTAGGCCGCTCTTTTTTTTAGCTCTAAAAAGCCAATTACTTTTTCAAAACCGGGATTTCTTCGGACATAATCTTGGCAGAAAGTAAGGCAAGTGGAATGCCTCCACCTGGATGAACCGAGCCCCCACAGAAATATAGATTTTTGAGTTGAGTGGAAACATTCGGGTGCCTCAGAAAAGCTGCAAAGCGGGTATTTGAACTATTGCCATACAAGGCTCCATGTGCAGAAGAGGTCTTGGATTCAATGCTTCTGGGATCTAGCACTTCTTCAAAGGCAATCAATTTTTCAATATCTGCATGCAGCAATCGGCTCAACTTAGCAAGAATATCCTTCCTGGCCTTTGCAATCAGCTTATCCCAATCTTGACCCTGATTGTTGGGCACATTGATCATCGTAAACCAATTCATGCCCCCTGCAGGCGCATCGTCCGCTTTGGTTACGGAAGTACAATTGATGTAGACAGTGGGGTCCTCATAGATGGTTCCCTTTCTGAAAATATGCACAAACTCCGTCTCGTAATCTTCTGAAAAAAAGATGTTGTGCATACCTATTTCCTCAAACACCTGGGTAATTCCCCAATAAAAAATCAGGGCAGAGCTTGATTTAGGCTGCTCCAACAGTTTTTTAGGCTGCGCCTGCTTTTTGAGAATGGTTTTGTAGGCATTGACCATGTCCATGTTATTGACCACAAGATCTGCCGCCAAATTTTCTCCCTTTACCCGTAGCCCACAGGCACGTCCCTTCTCCACCAGAACTTCTTCCACAGGGGCATTGAAATGGTAGCGAACGCCCAAGGACAAGGCCAGCTTGTACAAACTCATGCTGATGTCATGCATGCCCCGCTTGGGGAAATATGCCCCTAGATTAAATTCCAGGTGGGGAATGATGGTCAGCGTTGCTGGAGTCTGGTAGGGATCGGAGCCATTGTAGGTGGCATACCGATTAAAGAGCTGCACCAACTTCGAATCTCCCAATAGCTGGGTGTTGGATGCATGCATGGTAGAAAAAAGACCCAGTTTGCCCAAGTTCAAATATGCTTTCAGTGCTTGGGGGCCTAGCCAAGTTCCTAACTTTCGAAGGGAACGGTGCATAAACAAGGGAGCGAGGTGCTCGTAAATAAATGCAGAGCGCTTGAGCACCTCCTTGATGCCCTTATCGGAAACCCCAAGTTGAGACGCTACTTCAGTAGCAAACCGATCCGGGTCTGCCCATGCCTTCACCTTCGTGCCATCTTCCCAAAAATAATGACAGACCACATCGAGCCGCTCGTATTCAAAGTGGTCGGTTGGATTTTTGCCTGCTAGATGAAACAATTCTTCCACCTGTTCGGGTAGCGTAAACAGGGAAGGCCCTGCATCAAAGCGGTAGCCTTTTCCTTCAATCGCAGAAAGCTTTCCTCCCGGGTAGGCATTGGCCTCAAAAACCTCCACTTCATAGCCTTTAACCGCCAAGCGAATGGAGGAGGCAATTCCAGCAATACCCGAACCAACTACAAACGCTTTTTTCATGGAGTAAAGGAGATGGATATAAATCAGTTTTTCAAGGCAAATTGTTTCATTAGGCCTGAAAAAAATTGGCTTAGGCAGATTCTTTCGTTGCTCCTGGTGCTAGATTATCTGAACTAGTCCCAAAAGCTAATGGAGCAATCACCTTCCAGCGTCCCTCCACTTTTTTTAATAAATATGCCTGTTCCACCAAAAATTCCCCTTTTACAGCATTTTTTCGGGCAAAGGCTAGAACCTCCTCAAAATGGGAAGGCTTCAGATCCTTATACGCCAAGGTCAGGTGCGGCTGGAAGTTGCGGTCGCTAAGTTCCTCCACCAAGTGTAAGGATCTTTTGCAGAAGCTACGTAAAGTGGTCTGGAGGCTAATCAAGGAGTCAGACGGGGCCACTTGTTGGTGGATATTCCTATTCCCAAAATGTCCAATGCCAGTTAGCTGAATCAGAAATGGCATTTGACCCTCCAACACCGTAGTTAATCGCGCCCCTAGTTCTTTTTCTTTAGCCTCTTTGTATCGAAAGGGCATCTTTAGTGTCAAGTGAGCCGGAGCTTGAAGGGCGTATTTTACTTGAAATTGATCCGCAAATCCTTGTTTAACTGTTTTGAATTGGGCTTCAAGCGGAGCAGGTGGAAGTAGCCCCACAAAGTATTTGCCCATTCCTTTCATGCCTGCTCCTCCACTTTTTCCCCAGGCTTTACACAAAAGAAGCAGGCTTGATCTCCTTTTCCTTCAAGGTTGTATTGAATGGCTTTCTTCTCCCATTCATCGAGCTGCTTGGCAGTAAAATAGGTGTTGATTTTGCTCCTGTCGAGCTTTTCTCCATGTTCGTACAAGGATGTTCCCCAAAATTGGAAGGCTGTAGAATCAAAAAGGATCTCCTTTGTTTCAAAGCCACTACGCTGAGCTGCCCCTACAAATCCTTGGGTACTGGGTATAGATATGTGTCGAGGAGCATCGAGCTGAACCCAAAGGGCTTGCTTTTCTTTCCATACGGCTGCATCAGCCACTGGACAGCGCACCAATAACCTCCCTCCAGGATTTAATCGTTCAAAGCAGGTTCGAAGTACCTCCTCAGGGTCAGCGAGGTGCTCAAAGGAATGGTGAAGCATCAACACATCAAATTTGAGATCCGTCTCCGCAAGGTCCTGTTTCCAAAGCTTTAGGCCAGATGCCAATTGCATCGTTTTTTCCAAATAGGGATCAAATCCATGCAGGTTTTTAAATCCCGCCACATGCAATTCATACAAGAGCTGCCCATTGCCGCAACCCACATCTGCGATGCAGTCTGTAAACTTAGGATTGAGTTTTTTGAGCCAGTAGCCACCAAATCGGGGAGACAACAAGGGAAGGCCCGTGGCCAAAAAAGCCCGCATTCGTATTTTCTTTAAAAAATTTCGAATTACACCTGAGGGCTGAAGACGTCCCAAGGAATAATAGGCGCTCGGGTAATAGGGGCTGAGGTCTTTGGGAACAGTTTGCAGTTGGATGGATCCACAATCCGCACAAGCTGCATAGGAGAATTCTCCTCCTAGTCCGAGCATGCGCTCTGTCGCTAAAAAATTGGTTCCCTGAGATGAATGGCAGTAGTGACAGCTGTACGCCAACTCAATAGGCATTTTCACGATTAAACAACAACTCATACACCGTTTTGACCATAATCTCCAAGTCTAGAAGAAAAGACCAATTGTTGATGTAAAAATAGTCTAGGCGTACTCTAGAACGAATTTGGAAGGAATTCTCAATTTCGCCTCGGTAACCTCTAACTTGCGCCAAACCGGTAATTCCGGGCTTAATTTTATGCCGCGAATTGTAGCGTTCGATTTGGGTTCGAAAGGTATCGTTCATGGGCAAGGTATGAGGTCTTGGGCCTACAATTGACATGCTCCCCATGAGTACATTCAAAAACTGAGGCATTTCATCCAAAGAACTATTGCGAAGGAAAGCTCCGATTCGAGTTACTCGAGGATCATCCTTGGTAGCCTGTTGCGAATCAGCATAATCGTTTGGAGTCATGGAACGAAACTTAAGGCAATCGAATACCTTATTATTCAGACCATTCCGTTTTTGAATAAAAAAGACTGGGCCTCTAGATTCCAATTTTATCAATATCCCTACCAATGGTATAAGCCAGGAAAGAATAAATACAGTCACAAAACTGGCAAAGGCAAGATCAAATACGCGCTTGGCAAAGCTATTGAGCGGATGATCTAATGGAATGTCGTTGACATTGATGACAAAGAAGTCTCCATAGCGAGAAAAGGAAAGACTTTTTTCTAACTGCAGACTTTTTCCAGGAATCATCTTCACTTTGATGTAATTCTCATCTGCAAAATCAATTACCCGCTTCACTAGACTAGCCTCCAACTTTTCATGGATGTAGATCAAATCCACATTCATTTTTGGGACTTTTTCAAATAAATCTTCAACCGAACCTCTAGTTTGTTCGCAATCCGCTTGATCATCAAAGTATCCTAAAAAGTTAATGCCAAAATCTTTCCGGATACGTAGTACATCTACCAATCTAGGGCTTGTACTTCCTTTTCCTACAATGATTGCATTTTGATAGTTATTGCCAGAAGCTCGGTACTTCTTGAGAACCATCTGCACAGCCACACGGAAAATTCCCATCAACAGCCCGAGTGTCAAACCCAAGGCTCCGATTTGAATCCAACGGTAATTTCCTTCTTGAAGTGGGGTCCAAAGAATGGCAGTAGCTCCTAAAAACCAGATTAAGGTGACAGAAAAGCTACTTAACGTTTTATCGTACTCGTCTGTACGCCCTATTTTATAATCTTTCCGTAGGCTAGAAATTAAAATCCAAAGAAGGCTGAGCGGTAGAAATGCGGAGAATTCTGTTTGTCCCAATACATGATAACGCTGCAAAAAAGCATTTGCAATCGCCATAGAAAGTAAGGATGCTAAAAAATCACTGACTGTAAACAACCAGGGAAAATACGTATCAAATCTTCTCTTCATAAAAATCTAAACCTAGTGGGCCCTCTTCTTGTCAAAAAAAATTGGCAAAAAACAGGGATACGGAAGGAAACTTTGTAAAATTAAGAAAGAAATTCTCAAGGCTTATTACTTTTGGACATATTTCTCACTTTCCAAGGAACAAAAAGTACATGTCCTCCCTTTTTCATTTTTTTGCATCCTCAGACGATCCACAATCTTTAGGCTTTAAATTTCGCAGAAAACGGCTTCTGGAATTCGAAAACCTATTCTTTGCGCACTTTGCAGGGGTGGAAAAAATTGAAATTTTGGATGTAGGTGGCGCGGACTATTTTTGGCAACAAAGTTCCTTGCTCAATCATCCCGGTGTTCGCATCACCCTACTCAACCTCCACCTTGAAAAAACAAGCCATCCTGCCATTCAAGCGATGCAAGGTGATGCCACCGATATGCGTGAATTTGAAGATAATCGATTTGATTTGGTGTTTTCTAATTCAGTAATCGAGCACGTATACACCTTTGAAAATCAACGAAAAATGGCCTCTGAGATCTGCCGGGTAGGCAAAAGTCATTTTATACAAACTCCGAATGTCTATTTTCCGATTGAAGCGCATTATGCTTTGCCATTTGCGCAGTATTACCCAAAGGCCTTGCTTCACTTTATCCTAACCAAAACGAAACTAAGCCGATTTAAGCGATGGAGCCCTGCAGAAGCCAGTCAATACCAAGATGAAATTCGGCTGCTCAAAGAATCGGAAATGAAGGTCTTGTTCCCAGGCAGCACCCTCCTCAAAGAAAAAGTACTTGGGATGACCAAATCCCTAACTGCACACAATCTGGGTTAATCCGCAAATTGGAGTCGGACCAGATTGGCATAGACGCCCGCAGTATCGTGAACTAGCTCCTGATGATTGCCTTGCTCCACAATTTTTCCTCCAGTCAATACATAGATACGATCCACTTTTCGGATGGTCGCCAGTCGGTGGGCAATAATTAGCGTAGTCCTTCCCTTCATCAATTCATTCAGGGCTTCCTGAACTAGGGCTTCCGATTCTGCATCCAAAGAAGAAGTGGCCTCATCCAAAATTAAAATTGCAGGATCTTTCAAGATTGCCCGCGCAATGGCTACTCGCTGCCGCTGCCCTCCAGAAAGCTTAATCCCTCGCTCCCCTACCAGGGTATCCAAGCCCTCGGGAAACTGGGAGATAAACTGCCAAGCATTCGCTTTTTTTGCTGCAGTGATGATTTCTTCTTCCGTGGCACCTGGCTTTGCATAGGCAATATTTTCTCGGATGCTTCCGCCAAACAACAAGACCTCCTGAGGCACAATCCCTATTTTACTGCGCAGAGAAGCCAATTCCCAATGGTTTAGCGGCTGACCATCAATTCGAATTTGGCCTGTGGTAGATTCATAAAAACGCAAGAGCAACTGAATAATCGTAGATTTTCCAGCGCCTGAAGGGCCTACAAGTGCTACCTTTTCCCCCGATTGAATTTGAAATGACAGCCCTTGCAAGACTTCCACTTCAGGTCGGGTAGGGTAATGAAAGCCTACCGCATCAAACTCAATGTTTCCTTTAAAGTCGGTAATCTGCTCACCTGCACCGGCTTCCTCTTCTTCAGCCAAGAGTTCAACCACGCGCTCAGAACTTCCGATTGCTTTCTGCAATTGGCTGTAAATGTCACCCAAGCCCGCGATGGACCCTCCGATAAACGTGGTGTAGAGCACAAAGGAAACGAGTTCCCCTACGCTCATCTCGCCTGAAGCAACTAGGCTTGCACCATACCACATCACGCCTACAATTCCGCCAAACAAGGCGAAGATGATGAAGGAAATAAATGCGCCTCGGTATTTGGCAGTGGATAAGGCAACGCCAACCACTTTTTCCAATCCCTTGCCATATCGATTTACCTCATAGGCTTCTCCTACAAAAGATTTGACTGTGCTGATAGATTGCAGTGTCTCTTCCACGATGACATTGGCAGCGGCAAGTTCGTCCTGAGTTTTTTTGGATAGCCGGCGGATAAACTTCCCAAAAATCAAGGCAAATAGAACTAACACCGGAAAGGTAGCCAGCATGAATACCGTCAACTTGGGGGTATTGATGAGCAAGAATGCAACTCCTGCCACTAAGGTCACTACCTGCCTAAAGAGCTCCGCAAGGGTTGTAGAAAAGGTGTCTTGGAGCAATCCCACATCTGAAGTAATGCGGCTGATTAGTTCCCCCGTACGGCGCTTGTCAAAAAAAGGAAGGGGAAGGCGAACCAATCTTCCATAGACAGCAAGTCGAATGTCGCGCATGGCCTTTTCAGAAACCAAGGCAAACAACCATACGCGAAAGAAGGAAAATACACTTTGCAAGGCCAAAATGCCGAGTAAGAGCAATGCAATGTGGTGGATATCCGAAAAAATCCAGGCTGAACCCTGGGCGGTATCGATCAACTTTCCCGCTACAAAAGGAAAACTTAAGAGGGTAAGAGACGAGAACAACAGAAACAATAACCCAGCAAAAAACGCTCCCTTGTAGGGAGTCAGAAACTTAAAAATTTGGTTCAACTTGCTTAAATTCTGCTTGTTGAGCTTTCTTTTTTCTTCGGGCTCTAATGCAGTGCCTCGTTGCTTTGCCATAGGTTTGGTAGCTATTCAGGCTGCAAAAGTACGGTTTTCGAAGCGGATTTGACTATAAAACTTGGAAGGAATGTCCCTAGGCATTCAATGCCCCAATCGCTGTACTAGCTCCTCACCCAAGGCTGCGGAATGCTTAAATCCATGACCCGAGCATGCAGATACCCAGAGAAAATTCGGATTGTCTTCCATCTCTTCCACCACAAAACGGGCATCTTCTGTGAGGGTATAGAAACAGACGGAAGTCTTTAGAACTTGTTTTTTTACCCCTTTCAATTTTCCCTCCACCTTGGTCTTCCAAAAAATCTCTTGTTCCTCTGGGTTCACTTCTCGATCCAACTGGTCGGGATGATCCACTTCCACAAAGGATTCTGAGGCCATTTTGATCGTCTTGCCATCCAAGGAGGGAAATCCATAAATAAAATCCTCAGGCGATGCCCCGTAACCCCACATCCATACCGGATACCGCTGCCAATCCGTAAATCCCTCTTCTATCGCAAGCCAATACAGCACTTGTCGACAGATAGAGAGTCTCTTTTTGGAAGCCATGGGCAGAAAATCCTTCACCCATCCACCTGCAGTTAGCAATACCTGCTTTGCGAGTACTTCCTTCCCCTCCACCTGGATTCGGAATTGCGCTCCCTCGGATTGAATGGAGTTTACCTTGGAAGAGGTCCAAATTGCTGCCCCTTGTTTTTTGGCCAAGTCCAATTGGGTCTCAATGGCAAGTTCCGGGAATAGGTAGCCTGCCTCTTCTTCCCAATACACTTTGGCTGTTGGAGGAAGTTGAAAAGCGGGATAAGTTTTACTTGCCTCGGAAAGGTCAAGTACGCGATGCGAAACCTGCTGATTCTGGGCATACCGGAGGGTCCGTTCCCAAAATCCCTCTACACCATGTTTAGACCAAGGATTTACCCCTGAATCCAAAAGAATTCCCCCTGTTTTGGTACGAATCTTCTTTCCAGAAAGGGCTTCCAGTTCCGCCCAAATCTCATGCGAACGCTTGGCCAGGGCAACATACTCTTCCCCTTCACCTACTGCCAGGCGAGTGATGCGGGTTTCTCCATGACTCGATCCCAAAGTATGTGGTGGTTCAAATTGGTCTATGCCCAAGGCAGCTATGCCTCTCTTGCTCAATTGGTAAAGCGTAGCGCTACCTACTGCCCCCAAGCCAACGACCACCACATCAAAACTAGCTGTTTTCATGCGGCCATATTACTACAAAAAACAAAGGAAAGAAAAGGAGATGGGGGAGAAAACAGCAACCTGATTTAAAGTTCCTTCAGCGGGTCTACTTGAGCGGCAATCCATGCAGGACGCCAAGAAGCAGCCAAGGTAATCCCTACTACGGCCAAACTTATCCAGACCAGATCAGGCCAATGTACGCGCACAGGATAAGCATCTACTACTCCAGAGGCAATTCCAAGGGAGATCAGTCCAAATTTCTCTTGAGCTCCCACCAGAAGTAGTCCCAATACCAAACCCAATACTGCTCCAGAAAATGCTATCAAGGCACCTTGTTTTAAGAAAATTCCGCGAATTAAGGAATTCTTTGCACCCATGGCCTTCAGTACTGCAAGGTCCTTTTTCTTCTCAATAGCCAGCATACTCAAGGAAAAGAAAATATTAAAGGAGGCTAGGGCCAGAATAAAAGTGAGCGTGAGAAACACGAATAGTTTTTCAAGTTTGACCGTTCGGATCAGTGTAGCATGCTGTTCGTCTGCATTTTTTACCTCAAAATCAGACCCCAGGTGTGCCTGAACTGCTTTCTGTACACTGGAAATGGAATATTCTGGGTCCACTTTTAGTTCAAGAGCCGTACGCTTTTGATCATAACCGAGTAGTTCTTTAAAAAAATCAAGGCGAACGAGGATGTATTCATTATCCACCCCTTGTTCGATGCTAAAAAAACCTCTGGGCTCAACCTGACCGGAAGCATACAACTGGTTTGGATCAAGGGAAGCTGCGGATTTTGGGGCTTTGGGATAGTAGATATTCAGTACAGAATTGATATCGTCTAAGTTTGCGGATAAAGCAAAAGCTACCCCTCTTCCAAGCAGTGCACCGGGCCTAAGGCTATCGCCTAAGGTAGTATCTCCCCAAAAATATCCTTTCGAAAAACGATCGTGTTCAAAGTAATTGTCGGACACCGCCTTCACTCGGGCTACGTGTTGGTTGCCCCGGTATTCAAGTAGGGCATTGTCTTCAATAACCTCGGTGATGACTTTTACCCCTTCTACCTGGCGGAGGGCTTGTAGCCATTCTTCACTGACCTCAAAACTTTTACCTGAGGTGGGGGTAACCTGAAGTTCGGAATCAAAACTTGAAAAAAGTCCGCGTATCAGATCCTCCAAACCATTGAACACAGACATCACTGCCACCAGGGCCATCGTACTGATAGCCACGCCCACCATCGAAATCATGGAGAGGATGGTGATGAAGTTTTGCTTCTTTTTGCTTCGAAAATATCTTCCGGCAATAAAAGAACTTGTGTTCACAGGATAATTCGAATTTTAATCCTCTTCCTCCTCCTCTTCTGGAGCAGGGGGGATATGTAAGTCTGATATCACCTTGTCCATGTGCTGGGCATAGGTGGCAGATTCATCTGAGAAGAAAGCCAATTCGGGGATTACACGAACTGACTTACCGATACGCTTAGCCAAGGCATGGCGTATTTCTTTCTTGTGTGCATTGATTTCATCAAAACTTGCCTTTGGGTTGGGCAACAAAAAACTGAGATAGGCTTTGGCAAATCCCAAATCTGGACTCATCATGACCCGCGTAATGGTCACTAGGGTAGACCCTACTAAATGTTTGGCCTCTTTTTGAAAAATATCGCCCAGCTCTTTTTGAATTAACTTGGCATATTTTAATTGTCGTTTGCTTTCCATCTGAAGTATTTATGATGCAAATTTAGCGAAATACTTGGGCATGCTTTAATTTCGAGTCAAAACCAATTCTCCCCTATCCACCTTGTTCAGTTTTTTTAGAGTAAACGACCCCTTTCGATTAGTTGGAATACTACTCTATGTAGTCTTATTCTCTGTAATCTCTTGGGTTTTTTTCTCATTTCCTAGTACTACACCATCCCTCATGTGGATGGTCTTAGGAGAACGACTCAGTGAGGGTCATTTGCTCTATGTCGATGTAATAGACGATACGGGACCTCTTTCCGCCGGCGTATTCACAGGTCTTCATCTCCTGTTTGGAAGGAGTGAACTCGCCTACCTTTTTCTTGGAAAAATTTTCATCCTGTTTCAGATTTACTACTGGAACAGTACCTTAATCAAGTACCGCGTATTTGACGAAAACACCTACCTGCCGGCTATCGTGATGGCTGCTTTATTTCATTTTTCGTTTGACTTGATGTATTTGTCTCCCACCTTACTCGGCAGTACTTTTTTGTTGTTGGCATTTGGGCAACTTTTTTCCCATACGGTCTTACAAAAAGAAAGCAGTGAATCCACCCTCCTCATTGGAGTATTTGGAGGCCTTGCTACCGGTTTTCATTGGAACTTTGTCTTCTTTCTCCCCTTCCTGATCTTTACAGGACTAGCTATTTCTAGCTTTACTTTACGACAACTTTTTCTTTCCATTATGGGCTTTTTACTACCCATCTTACTCATCCTGGTATTTTATTTTTGGAAAGATGGCCTAGAACAAGCACTACAAGTTTGGCCCATTGTGTTTACATATCCCAAGTATGGATATCAACCTTACCTAAGTTGGCTTGCTCCAGGGGCACTCCCTCTTTTGCTTGCCCTTGCTGGGTATTTTATCTCATCATTTTTTCGTGGAGCTACCATCAACCAACAAAAACAACGGCAACTAATTCTCATCTGGCTTCTTTTTTCTGCCGGGTTATTCTTTCTCGTGAAAAATACCGCCTCCTACCAGTTGGTAGTATTCCTTCCAGCGATGAGCTATTTTATCACCCAGTTTTTCCTTCATTTCAGTTGGACACTTTTACTTAGACCTGCATTTTTTGGCTTGGTGTTGGCATTACCTGTTTGGGGGATGAACTATTGGCAAGAACGAACTGCGATAGATACGTCTTACTTTGCTACAGCCACCTACGAGACGGATCAACTCAACCGAAAGGGACTGATGGTGTTGGAAGAGGATCCTTCCCCATACCTCACCCACTCCTTGGACGGGCCCTTTTTGAACTTCCACATGTCTAAGAGTTACCTCAAGCAAGAGAAGACCTTGCAACAAAAAGCACAGGTGTTTCAAATGATTCGACTCCAACAGCCAGACCAAGTCTTTGATAAGGAAGGGCTCTTTAAAGCTCTTTTAGAGGAACTGCCAGCGCTCAAAGAATTCTATACAGAAGTCAAGCCAGGTATCTATACCAAAAAATAGCCCAAGCCAAATGAAAAATTTTCTTTCCCAATTCCTCGCCCTAGGCAGCCTATGCCTTTTGGGAATGGCCTGCTCTTCCACGGCCCAACTCAGCCCGCCTACCAGCGCATCCTTGAGTACAAGCTCTCGAATACAGCCTCTGTCAGAAAAGGAAAGCCTTCGCTGGTCGCATTTGGATCCTATCCAAGATACTGTACCGGGCATGAGCGTGGACCGCGCGTATGCGGAAGTAGTGAGGAAAAGAAAAGGGAGTCCTGTGGTAGTCGCCATCATTGACTCGGGAATTGACTTGGCCCATGAAGACCTCCAAGACCTGCTCTGGAAAAATCCAGGAGAAATCGCTGGGGATGGGCTCGATAACGATCAAAACGGATACATTGACGACGTCCATGGGTATAACTTTCTTGGGGAATCCTACTACGAGCAGATGGAGTTTGTGCGGATTGTATCCAAAAAATTAGGGGATGTTACCCTTCAGCAAAAAGCAAAAGCTCACTTAGAACCAAAGTTGACAGAGGCAAAAACGGCAGTCCTACAATACCAACAAATCGAACAACTCGTCAGAACGGCTCACCAGACCATTCAAAAAAAGCTGGGAAAGGAATCCTACAAACTAGAAGATCTGGAAAACTACACCCCTCAAAATGAAGCGGAAGAACAAGTACTCGGACTGCTGGCTCAGGTAATGGCCATGGGACAGGATATTCCTACTGCATTGACCGATTTACAGGAAGGAATTAGTTATTTCCAGTCCCAGTTGGCGTACAACCTTAACCTAGCCTTTGATGGTAGAAAGCCAGTAGGAGACAATCCCTATGATATCAAAGACTTGGGCTATGGCAACGGGAATCCAAGCCACCAACTCGAGGAGGAAAGCCACGGCACCCACGTAGCAGGGATTCTTGCTGCGAACCGGCACAATAAAAAAGGGATAAAAGGGGTAGCTAAAAATGTAAAGTTGATGGCCCTGCGTACTGTTCCCGATGGAGACGAATACGACAAAGACATTGCGCTTGCCATTCGCTATGCAGTAGATCAGGGAGCCAAAGTGATCAATGCTAGCTTTGGTAAGAAATTTTCACCTAATGCATCCTGGGTACAAGATGCCTTACGCTATGCCGCAGCCAAGGACGTGCTTTTTGTCCATGCCGCTGGCAACGATGGGCTAGATTTAGATCTTCCAGAGAACTCCAATTATCCAAATGATGCATACAGTCTAAACGGAACCGCTTCCGAAGACAATTACCTTAGCGTGGGAGCATTGACGCCATCCTACGGCCCAGACATGATTGCCTCTTTTTCCAACTATGGAAAAAAGGGAGTAGACCTATTTGCTCCCGGAGATGAGATTTATTCTACCCTTCCCAATTCAAATTATGGAGTTGAAGGCGGCACCTCCATGGCCGCTCCTGCCGTTGCAGGCATGGCCGCCCTGATTCGTTCCTTATATCCTCAACTTACGGCTGTGCAGGTGAAGCGCATCATTCTAGACTCCGGTCTATCCGTTCCCATGAAAGTTCGTGTGGGGGAACAGGAATTCTCCTTAGCGGAGCTTTGCGTGTCGGGCAAAATTGCAAACCTCTACACGGCCCTGCTTCTTGCGGATAGTGTAGCGACTGGAAAATGATAAGAGATCCCTTGCGTTTGGAATAAAAAAAGGGTCTTGATGAATCAAGACCCTTTTTGTTTGTTAAGAACAAGCTATTTTATTCACCCTACTTTGGTGCCTACCTCCTTCAAATGGGGTAGTCAAAAAGATTTCAGCGATACGTTCTGCCAATTCATAGGAGATAAATCGAGCGGGGATGGCTAGCACATTGGCGTCGTTGTGCTGTCGTGCCAGCGCAGCTAGTTCCTCATTCCAGCAAAGTGCCGCACGAATCCCTTGATGCTTATTGGCGGTAATGGCTACTCCATTTCCACTCCCACAAATCACAATTCCTAAATCAAATTCTCCGGCTTCAAGGGCTTTGGAAAGGGGGTGTACATAATCTGGATAATCCACAGATGCCGTGGTCACTGGACCGAAATCCTTCACAGAATATCCCAGTGTAAGCAGATGCTGATGGAGCTGCTCCTTGTAGCCTACCCCTGCGTGATCCCCACCTAGTGCGATTCGTAATGCCATGGTTTCAATTATTCCGCAGACCGGTTTTGTTCCATCTCAGCTTCCCGCTGCGCCCGCTGTTTTTCCAAACGCTTTGCAATCAGAATTCCCACCTCGTATAAAACGAGGATTGGCATGGCAATCAATAGCTGGCTAATAACATCAGGTGGTGTAATGACAGCCGAAAGTATCAAAATCACCACGATAGAATGTCTTCTGTAGGATTTCAACATCTTGGAGGTCACCAAGCCGGACATCGACAAAAAGTAAACGACTACAGGTAACTGAAACATGATGGCCGATGCCAAGACCAACATGGATAAAGTAGACACATAAGAGGTAATGTCAAATTCGTTTGCAATACTGGGATCCAACTGGTAGTTGGCTAGGAAGTTGATCGACATTGGGGTAAGCACATAGTACCCGAATAACGCTCCTGAAAGAAAAAGAAAGCTCACAAAGAATACTGCTCCACGGGCTGCATTTCGTTCTTTCGCATATAACCCTGGGCTAATAAAGCGCCACACTTCATAAAAGAGGTAGGGAAATGCTGCAATCAAACCAACGACCATGCTCGAAGTCATGTGCATGGAAAATTGGCCAGTCATCTGACGGCTTTGAATAGTGAAAGGTAGGTCATTGATGCAGAGTGCAGGAATACCGAGGTAGTTTCCTACATCACACAATACCCGATAGGTCAAAAAATCAACTTTAGAAGGACCTAGAATTAACACTCCAAAAACAAAGTCTTTGGCAATGAATGCCGCCACGGAAAAAATTAGTACCGCAGATACAGAACGCAGTAAATGCCATCTTAATGCTTCCAAATGGTCCAAAAAGGACATTCCTCCCTCTTCTTCGTCTTGGTATTGATCTAGTGCCACGTAGGTTGGGGAAATTAGTACAACGGAAATTTAACCATCCAAGCATTGACTTCAGCCTTAATCTTTGCCAATGCTGCTTCATCTTGGTGCTGTTGAAGGGAACGATCAATCAAATCCACAATTTTTCTCATGTCGGCTTCCTTCAATCCGCGGGTAGTCACTGCAGCAGTACCTACACGCATGCCGGAAGTTACAAAAGGAGATTTGGTATCAAAGGGCACCATGTTTTTGTTGATGGTGATATCCACTTTTCCGAGCGTTTCCTCTGCAAGTTTACCCGTCAAGTCTTTGTTTCTAAGGTCGATCAACATGAGGTGATTGTCTGTACCTCCTGAAATAAGTTTATATCCTCTGGCGACAAACTCCTCAGCCATCACGGATGCATTCAATTTGACTTGAACGACATAGTCCATGTATTCATCTGAAAGCGCTTCTTCAAAGGCCACTGCCTTGGCGGCAATGATGTGTTCCAAAGGTCCACCTTGCGTCCCTGGAAAAACACCCATGTCCAAAAGCGCAGACATTTTTCTGATTTCTCCCTTTGGCGTAGTCAATCCCCAAGGGTTGTCAAAGTCTTCACGCATTAAGATCAATCCTCCTCTAGGGCCACGGAGTGTCTTGTGGGTCGTGGTGGTCACGATATGGCAATGCTCCAAGGGATCATTGAGTAAGCCTCTAGCAATTAATCCAGATGGGTGGGAAATATCTGCCAAAAGCAAAGCCCCTACTTCATCTGCGATTTCGCGTAAGCGTGCATAGTCCCAATCTCTGGAATAGGCCGAAGCGCCACAAATGATCATTTTTGGCTGCACAGCAATCGCTTTTTCAGCCACTTTATTGTAATCAATCACGCCGGTAGCTTCCTCAACCCCATAAAAATTTGCCTGATACAGCTTTCCTGAGAAATTGACAGGAGAACCATGGGTCAAGTGCCCGCCGTGGGAAAGGTCAAATCCCAAAATAGCATCACCTGGGTTCAAGCAAGCAAGCATCACTGCAGCATTTGCCTGCGCACCGGAGTGCGGCTGTACGTTGGCCCAAGTGGCACCAAACAATTTTTTGGCACGATCTATCGCGAGCTGTTCAATCTCATCCACCACTTCACACCCGCCGTAGTAGCGTTTGCTAGGAAGACCCTCTGCATACTTGTTGGTCAGCACGCTGCCTGCGGCTTCCATCACTTGCTTGGAAGTGAAGTTTTCAGAAGCAATCAACTCAATGCCCCTACGCTGTCTGTCTTCTTCTTTGGAAATCAGGTCAAAAATCAAGGAATCTCTTTTCATAATCGAGGATAGCTAAACGCAATAAATCTAATTGGAAAATTTTAATTCACGGGTGATCTTGGGAATTCAAAAATAGCCTTAAAGTCCTGATTATCCAATTGGATGCGCTACTTGTCCTGGACTAAAATTGAAATTTCTTCGCTCAAGCCAAAAAACAAAAAATCGTTGCCATTCTTAGCGGTAAATCCTGTACTTTGAAACTTGAATTCGAGAACTTATGAATTTTTTATTTCGACCAGCAACCTACTTTTCTGAAGGCATCACCTCTGTGCTGCTGGCGCGATTGCACTATCCAGAAAGTACTTGGGGGGAACAAATCAGCATTTATGCGCATGACCTAGATCAAAAAATTCAATTTGAGGCAGTAGACTTTTATGGCAATGAATACCTGCTTTATCCAAGCAGTAGTGAGGAGCCACTAAGCCTTGAAGACCTAATCTACCTCATCGAAGGAATGCAGCTCAACCAGGATGCATTTGAAGGAAATATGGAATTGGTGCTCGATGGATTCCCAGAAACCGAAAGTGACTGGTATCCCGAGTTAAAAAATTACTTTGACGCCAAACGAAAACAAGTAGGTCTAGACTAAAAATCTAGAATAGGTGATTTGGAAAAGGTCAATTCTTTCAAGCGCAACCAGCAGGAATAGGTTTTAAAATCCAAGCATTCCGTAAGGACCACTCCTGGAAGTGTCACTTTTTTGAGTTTGTAACTTGGGAGCCATTCTTTAAACGATTTTTTCTCTTGCTCGGAAAAATAAGTAAGTGGGATCCATTTTTCCCCTTCAATGTAAATAGGCAGGTGTTTGGTCATGATTTTTCAGGATGTTTTTACTAAAACTAGCGTGACAATCATTTGGTTACAAGTTGTTTACATTATCTTTCGGTTACTCAAAAATTACTTCTTCATTATCCCCTGCACATGGGCCTTTGGATTGCAATTTTCAGCCTTTTTTGTGGGTTAGCCCTTCAATTTATTCCTGCATTTCCTAAGGAAACAGTAGCTCGTATAGGAAAAAACTACCTAATCTACCTCGCCCTTCCTGCACTTGCCCTGTTACACATCCCTCCACTACAGCTTAAGTGGGATTTACTTCTGGCTCCCTCTTCCGCTTGGTTTACCTTCCTGCTTTCATGGGTCTTTTTTGCTTTTCTTGGTGTCAGATTGGGATGGGATAAGCGCACCACGGGCTGCTTGATCTTGGTTTCTGGGCTTGGAAACACCTCCTTTCTGGGATTCCCAATTTTGGAGCTACTTTATGGGAAGGAGGCCTTGGGAACTGCCTTTCTGGTTGATCAAGGTGGTTCTTTTTTGTTGGTCAGTACCCTTGGAGTCTATATCGGATCAAGGTATGGGAATGGTGACAGCACCATCCTCCAGGTCTTGAAAAAAATGATTTTGTTCCCGCCTTTCCTTTTATTACTAGGAACCTTGGTGATGAGCTATTTCCGACTTTCGCTACCCGATATGCTCCTGCCTTGGCTTGAAGGCATTGGAATGAGCATGGCTCCAATAGCCATGGCAGTCATTGGATTAACCATGTCTTTGGATCGTAAATGGACCCAAAACAACTACCTCTGGTATGGTTTGGGGTATCGCCTAGTACTTGCCCCCGCTTGCGTTTGGTTTATTTTTGGCCTTTTCCTGCCATCAGACAGTCTTACGCTTAAAGTACTCGTTTTAGAAAGCGGAATGGCTCCCATGATTTCGGGCGCCCTCCTCGCGATGGAATTTGGACTCCAGCCCCGGCTAGCCACATTGCTGGCTGGACTAGGCATTCCGCTATGTGGGATTACCTTACTTCTTTGGCAGTTTTTATTGGGCTAACTAGCTCCAGTGCGCTGCAATTACACCCATAAGCTCCTCGTGGATGGAATGGTTAGTGGCTACCACATGCCGTCCAAAAATGTAGTCCCGACCTCCTGCAAAATCAGTTACCATACCCCCTGCCTCTTGCACCAGAATTATGCCTGCTGCCACATCGTAGGAGTTGAGGTTGTATTCAAAATACCCCTCTGACCTACCCGCAGCGACATAGCAAAGATCCACGGCCGCAGAGCCGAGCCGCCTCAATCCGTGGGTCTTCTGCATCAGGGATTTCATGATGTTCAAGTATCGGTCGATCAAATCAAACTGGTAATAAGGGAAGCCTGTGGAAATTAGCGAAGCAGATAGGGTAGGCGCGCTACTTACCTTCAGTGGGATTCCATTGCAATAAGCCCCACCACCCTTGTAGGCATAAAAACTCTCCTTCCGATTTACCTCATACACCACCCCAAGTACTACTTCGTCTTGCTCCATGAAGCCAATGCTGACCGCAAAGACTGGCAAGCCATGAATAAAGTTGGTGGTGCCATCCAAGGGGTCGATTACCCAATTGTATACCTCCCCTCGGGTGGTATTGGTTCCTTCCTCGGTAATAAACCCTGCCTCTGGAAAAATTGCCTGCAGCTGGGCAACCAACTGCTTTTCGGCTTCCTTGTCCACATAGGAAACCAGGTCGTTGAAACCCTTGTGCTCCACCCGGTCCATGGAAAAATGAAGTCGCTCTTTTTCAATAAAGGTTCCCACCTCCTCGGCAATTTTGCGAGTTTGGTCCAAGAGCTGGGAAAGTTGGGTTGAGGTCAGCATCGTGATCTATTTAGTCTATTTCCTTGCGGGATTTCTTTTCTTTTTTCCATTCCGCCTGCTTCTTTTCCTGCTTTTCAGCACGGGTCTCCCGCTGTTCGGCACAGCCAGCCACTACGAGCACGATTTCTCCCTTGAGGGGATTGACTTGGTAGTAGTCGATTAGTTCGACCAGGGTACCGCGAGCGATCTCCTCGTGCAACTTGGATAGCTCACGCGCTACGGCCGCCTGTCGATCTGCACCAAAAGCTTCTGCAAGCTGCTCTAGGGTTTTGAGCAATCGATGCGGAGATTCGTAAAAAATTAGTGTTCGAGTTTCGTCTAGGAGTGCATCGATCCGCGTTTTTCTCCCCTTCTTATGGGGTAAAAATCCTTCAAATACAAAGCGGTCGTTGGGGAGTCCACTCGCCACCAAGGCGGGAACAAATGCGGTAGCCCCTGGAAGACACTGAACCTCCAGACCTGCTGCAAGCACCGCCCGTACGAGCAAAAATCCTGGATCGGAAATCGCTGGAGTGCCTGCGTCGCTGATTAGGGCAAAGGTTTCCCCTTTTTTCATGCGCTCCACCAACTTTTCTACTGCCTTGTGCTCATTGAAGCTGTGGTAGCTTTGCAGATTTTTGGAGATCTGCAAGTGTTTCAACAGAATGCCGCTCGTACGTGTATCTTCTGCAAGAATCACATCCACGGCTTGAAGGGTATCCATGGCCCGCAAGGTGATATCTCGAAGATTACCGATTGGGGTGGGCACCAAAAACAAGGAAATCTTTGTCTGACTCATGCGAGAAGCTGATCTATGGCCTTCGCCAATTTTCTATCTTTTTCAGTCACCACATTTCCTGCATCATGGGTGGTAAGTGCGATGTCTACTCGATTGTAGACATTGAACCAATTCGGATGATGATGATGGGCTTCGGCCAAAAGTGCTACCCGTGTCATGAATGCAAAGGCTTCCGTAAAATCAGAAAACGTAAAGCTCTTTTTCAACTGGTTTGATTCTTCTATCCACATACGATTTCCTTTAAAGTGAAATTACTCCTTCAATGCATGCTGCCTTCTCATACAAGCCAAGGACCTGATCCGCACTCTCCACTAGCTTATGGATGGTGGCACTGATGTACTTTCCTCCACTACTTGGCTTCAGAATCACCTCTTCGTCAGGGAAGATGGCAGCTATTTCCCCCTCCTTCCCAAATGGAACGATAAACTTAAAGAGGTAAGGCATTGGAAAAGTACCGAAAGATTCTAACTTTTCTTTGAAGGCGATGGGATCAAAGGTCGATTTCATATCCAAAATTAATCCTTTCTAGGAAGAATTGGACACAAAAAAACCCATGTTTGAAGACATGGGTTTTTTAAATTTCTTATTGATTAGAAGTACTTGTATCGGTAATCCTTCACTTTGGCAAGCTCTTGGAGCGCCATCATAATTTGATAGGTCACACGCTGAGCAGCACCTTGGGCCAACTGCGCCTGGTAGGAGGTGTAATCTCCGATAGCAGCTGCAGGAGTCAAGGTATTTACTTTGGCTACAAGGACCCCAATATCTTCTTGCACAGGCTTAGTAAGCTGACCAGCAGCTTTCAATCCAAAGATGGTTCCGATTGCCTTTGGAGCAAATCCAATACCTGGAATCACAGCATCACTCAAACGCAATCCTGGAACTTCATTGATCGAAGCCTCAGGGAATACAGCCTTCATTTGTTCCAAGGTAGTTTTACCTTTCAACTTTTCCTGGATAAGGGCTGCCTTTTTATCGTTCAGTACCAACTGCTTTACTTGGTCCTTCACATCTTCTAATTTAGCCTCTCCTTCTTCTTTTTTGCTTACCAAAGAAGCAACCAAGTACGAATCGTTCAATTCAAAAACTTTAGAAACTTCTCCAACTGAAGCTTCGCTAAATGCCCAGATCAATACCTGTCTCGCATCCGTGATGTTGTTCAAATTTCTAGAGGTAGCATCTACATTATTGGCCTGAATGATTCGAAATCCTTTTTCAGTAGCCTTAGCAGTAAACTCATCGCGGTTTCCACTTTCTGCCACAAAGGCATCTGCATTTCTAAAGGCCTCGTCACGTGTCAAATCTGAAGCTACTAGCTCAAGTTCCAACACCGCCAATTTGGTGTAGGTAGTTGCAGGAAGTTCAGTGACCTCGATGATGTGGTAGCCATATTCTGTTTCAACCAAATTTGGAAGTAATCCTTTGGACTTGGCAGCATAAGAGGCATTTGCAAAAGCCTCCACAAAGTCTGCTTTTGCAAACCAGCCTAGATCTCCTCCGTTTTGAGCAGTACCATCTTGACCATATTGTCTGGCAGCATCTACGAAGTTTCCAGTAGTTTTGACTTCAGCAAGTACCGTTTCGGCTTGTGTTTTTACAGCCGCTTTACCTGCCTCATCCATCCCTTCTGTTCCAAATAGGATATGAGATGCTCTCATTTTTGGGGTGCCATCGTACTGGTCTACTACCTTGTAAGATACGTAGGAAGAATTCGCTGTGATAAAAGGACCATAGGTTTCTCCCTTTACAAACTGCGGCACATTGGTGGTTAAAGAAACTGGCAACTGATCACCAGGCGCAAAGGTCTGGAAAGGCTGCTGGATCTCTGAATTTTTGCTGACATAAGCAGAATCTTCTACCGAAGCCTTCAATTCTGCAGTAAGCTCATTGATTCTAGAAATTACAGATGCAGAATCTTCCCCACTAGGCTGAATGCTAAAAGAAACATATTCTAGGTTAGCGGAATTTCCCACTTTAAACTTCTCTTGATTTTTGGAAAGGTAATCTGCTAGTTCAGCATCTTGAATTTTAATGTCCCCATCAGGAATAACATAGTAGGGAAGTAAAAGTACCGATGCATCCGCAATGGTATTGGCTGACTTGTGCTCCAGCTTTGCCTCTGCAGTAGTGGCATATTCCGTTGTTGCAAGCAAGTTGTCGTACTTCACACGATTTCTTGCCTGAGCAAATAATTTTTCCTGCTGCGCCCAAGCCGCTTGCTGTGCCGGATCTGCTGTTTCTAGGGATTGCAAAAAGGTAATGAGCTGCGTTTTGTCAAACTCCCCTGTTTGTGGATTCACCAACTGTGCACGAAGTTCAGGGACGATATTTTTACCTTGAACCATGTCGATGAGTTCTTGGCTAGATACGGTTAATCCCAACTTGTCGTATTCTTCTTCAAATACGCGCTCCACAATCAAGGATTGCCATGCTTGCTCGCGTACAGACACCATCTCTGCTTCTGCAGGTATTCTACCTGTTCGCTGCTGAAAAGAAGCCTTAAACTCTTCTACTTTCAAGGAGAATTCTTCCAGGGTAATCTCTTCCCCTGCAATTTCACCTACGATGTTCTTATTGGTATTGAGGAGGGAGGAATTAGGGCTTAATAAATCCCCACCCAAAAGAAATAAAATTAACCCGCCAGCAATTACGCCGATTGCGAGACCTGTTCGTTGTCTAATTTGCTTAATTAACGCCATGGTTGCTACTTCGCTTTATTTAAAGTGGTGCAAAATAAGATGTTTCAGGGGTAAATTCAAAATTTCAGCCCGAACAATGTCCAGCCCTAGAAATTATCTGAGTCGCTGATTTTCAGCCGAACAGTTTCAATTCGATGGGCTTGCTTAGACACAATGGTAAATGTAAACCTACCGTAGGTGATGGTTTCGCCTATATTGGGGAGATTTTCGGTTAGCGAGAGGATAAATCCTGAAAGCGTTTCGAAATCACCTTCCGGCAAATTCCACGCATATTTCTCATTGAGGTAATCAATTTCTAGTCGAGCGCTGAGCAAAAATTCCAGTTCGCCAATCAATTGTTCGGTAAGTGCCTCATTGTCGTACTCGTCATCAATCTCACCAAAAATCTCTTCTATGATGTCTTCCATCGAGACGAGACCGCTGGTACCTCCAAACTCATCGACCACCAAAGCGAGGCTCTTTCGCTCTTGGATAAATTGGATGAGCAGCTCATTGGCCAAGGCAGATTCAGGCGCAATAATGATGGGAGTGAGGATATCTTCGATGGACTTGGGTTTTTTGAATAACTCCAACTGGTGGCAATAGCCAATCACTTCATCGATGGAATCACGGTAAACCACCACCTTGGAGTGCCCACTTTCTTCAAATACTTTTTTTAAGTCTTCAATGGTATCCATTACTTCCACCGCCACAATATCTGTTCGAGGAATCATGCACTCGCGAACGCGAACCGTCTTGAATTCAATGGCATTGTCAAAAATTTTGGAGTCTACCTCTACCTTCCCCGAGTTTCGGTTTTGGCCCAGTTGATCTTTAATGAAGGAGTTGAGGTCCGTAATCGTAAAAACTGGCTTTTCCTCGTTGTATTCCAATCGCAAAACCTGTGTGATAAACCCCTTGGACAGGGCCACAATCAACCAGACGATGGGATACATGATCGAATAAATGATCAAGAAGGGTAGCGCAAAAAAGTTGAGCATGCGGTTGGGGTCCAACATGAACAGGCTTTTAGGTAAAAATTCACCTGTAATCAATACCAAAAGGGTGGACAGAACGGTCTGAGAAATCAAAATTACCGCCTCATTGTTGAAGGACTCAGGAAACAAATTTCGCAACGGCTCATCCAACAAAAAGGCCATAAACGTACCATAAAGCACTAGCATGATGGTATTGCCGATTAGCGTAGTCCCGATAAATTGTCCTGGCCTAGCCAAAAATTTACTCAATACCTTCCCACTCCACATCCCCTGCTTTTTTTGAATCTCTATCTGAAGTTTATTGGCAGAGATGTAGGCGATTTCAAACCCCGAAAAAAACGCAGAAAAAATCAACGAAATCACAACATATACGACGTAATTGTTGTCCATGATTACCGTTTTTTGAGGGGTTTATCTCGTTTTACTGGCTTTTTTGGTTGGGATTCACCACTTTCACGGGCCTTGTTTCTACGCAGTTGAAACCAGAACAAAAGGCCCACTGCAAACATGAATAGGGAGTAGGAAAACCCAATTCCCAGGACCATCGTTTGGTGGATACCCACCACCATCAGTGCAAGGGCAACAGAGAAGATAATCGCGTCCAGTAACTTCATAGTCCTTCCCCAGGTAAAAGTGTTCGACTATCCCTCACTTTTTTTAGTTTATATGAAGAAAAACCATCGTCTGCCTCCATCCCCGTTCCATTGAATAGGGTTTGTCGCTCTTGGATGGTCACAAATTTTTCAGTGTATATTTTCCGTTGCGCCTGGTTCCAAAACAATTCCTCCGTTTGCAGCCGTTGGTCCTTAGGCAAATTTTTCACCTGCACATTTCCTTCTCCCTTGTAGAGGTTTTGGTCCCTTAGAAAGTACCCCTTATCTGCACGCATGGTGGTCTCCAGCTGCCCTTGCAGGTTGAAAAACTGGATAGCTATGCCTTCTGGAAATTCCAAATCACCATTGGCAAACTCCAACTGCTTGGGAGCAGTAATCTCCGAGCGAAGGACGGCGGAGTCACTGTGTAAAATATGAATGTTTTGAGCGGAATTAACCGGCCCTTCGTATACCTCTAGCGCCTTGGGATCTATCCCCTCACGGCAAGAAAGAAGACTTACAAGTAGTGAAAAAGAAAAAAGAAGACCTCGGTTCATCGCGTACAAAGATAGCAGGAAAGTGCCGTGAATAAAACGAAAAAAGGCAGCCTTGGGCTGCCTTTAATACGAATAGTAAGTTTGAATTAGTCTCTTGTAGATAGGGAGACTGTCTCCCCAACCCAGCAACCAGTACTTACTGAAGAGCCCAATGCAAACCCTTCTGTAAATAGTTCTTCCTTAGAAGGGAATCGCGATCTAGCGCTACCCATTCCTCTAGAGTCACCTGCCCTCTGGTAAGCATTGTACGCTGCAATGAAAACTGCATAGTCTTTTGCGCGGCTTTCGCCACCTCTACAATCGTTGTATGCTGACATGTACAAATCACCTATCAAGCCATACGCTGAAGAGGACAGTTCTGAATCAAGTCCTGCAGCCTCACGAGCCGCTGTTCTTGCAGCAGATTTCTTACCCGCTCTTGCATAGATTTTAGCCAACTCCATCATAGTCTCGGCTTTTTCCTTGTTGGTGCTAGCCAAAGTCAGGGCCTTCTCGAACACAGGTTCTGCTTTATCAAAGTCGTTTGCAGACATGTAAAGCATCCCTCTTACTTGAGAAGTTTTGAAAGTTGGGTTCTTGGAATCTTTAAATTCTAGCGCAGCCAAGAAAGCTTTGGTAGAAATACACTTGTACTGCAAGGAATACGTAAAGATTTGTTCTGCAAGTTCTTCGTTGGTTGGATCCGCAGCCAACTTTGGTCCCAATTTGTTTTCAATAAAGTCGCAATCAATCAATTTCATCTTTACCAAAAGATTCTCCAGGGTTGCCTTAGATTCTGTAACATCCTTACCAGTGGCAGCCGCTGCATCCAATAGCTTATTTGACTTGTCGAAAATGGACAATATTTGCTCTGGAGCGTATGCCTGATTCAAGGTGTAGTTTTTCTCCACCATGTCAAAATACATGGGAACAAACTGGTAGTTGATGCTTCCTTTCAAGGCTATGGCTTTTTCAAAATCCGCAACTACTGCAGGAATTTTGGCCTTATCAGCTCTGAAAAACAAGTAGCCATAGTAGGCTTTGGTCTCAATCCACTTTACAGGGTTGTTGTACAATTCCCCTCTCTTATCGTAAAGAGCCATCACGCTGTCTTGGTACACGCGCTTTTGCGCTGCATCTGTAGTTTTATCTGCTGCACCTTTGTACACAGTTACTCCTTGGATGTAAATCGACTCATTCAAGTTTGGTACATTCACCAAAAGCCAGCTCAACGGCTTGGTGGCTTCCACAAATTGCTCTGCCTTCATGTAGTCAAAGTAGGCGGCATTGTACTCTCGGGCTTTTGCTTCCTGGGCAGGATCAGCGGGCCAGTTCCAGCCCTCTTGAGCGTGGGCGAAACCAGCAAGGAGCAGGGCTCCGAGGACAAGAAGGGTTGATTTAATTTTCATAATCTTCCAGGTTTAATCAGTTATTGACTCTAGGTAAATCCCTTTTGGGGTTATAATTGTTTAATTTTTTTTATTCAAAAACTCGTTTGTAGAACCAGCTATTGTCATTGATCGAAAAGCCGAAGGAAAAATTCACATAGGCTTCACGAATCAATCCATTATCGACAGTTCCTCTTCTTCCCACCTTCAAAGCCATGTTGACCAATGAAAGGTTGTTTACAGGAATTGAAGTACCAAAGTTGATGCCAATATCATTGATTGTGGTCTCATTGATAAAATAAGGCGTTCGCATCCATTCCAAACCCATGCGGTACGTCGAACGATTCAATAGATTATCAAAATCTGTGAAATCTGGCACTAGTTGGATTCCAAGCCCAACTTTTTGGGCTGCTTGAAGGCTAAGTCCTTCTCCGAAGAAGTTTCTGTATTGGGAGAAATCTTGCGTTTGCCCCTCTAAGCCAATCACGAATTTATTATTTTTCTCATAAGTCACCCCAAATCCATAGCGACTTGGCAGGTAAATATTTCCTTTTTCGTTGTTGGCAATCAAATCACCATCTGTTTTCGGACTGCTAGCTTGGCCAATTGGTGCCAATTTTGCAAATGCTGTTCCATTAACATCACCAAATGTCTGATAAATGGCGCCTAGGTGGAGGTTGCTTTTTTCAGAGGTCTTAAAAAAGTAATGTGCCCCCAACTTTAACGCTACGTCAGAGACGCTAATTCGTTCGTAATACTCAGAGGCTCTTCCTACCTCAACGCCCTTTTGATCAAATACAAGCAACTGGTTGGATCGGATAGAAGATCCAAACAAGTAGGATCCGTGCGCCCCAATGCTTAAATTTTTGGCTAACAAATACCCAAAATTCAAATAGGCTTCTGAAATACCCCCATCCCCTTCCAAGTAATTGTTGGCAATTAGGGGTGAGTTTGCAATGGGGCTATCCACTTTCAGGCGGTAATTGATACTGGAAATCTGTCCCAAGCCCATGCCTGTAGTGAATTTACCTGTCTTTACTGGAAGAGAAATAGCCACATAGGAAAGCCCTCCACCATCTACTAAGGAGCTTTCGGTATCATTGGACACCGCAATTCGCTTGTAGTTGAGGGAAGCTTGAAAATTAAAAATGGTATTGCGCGTGGTCAATGCCGGATTTACGGTATTTGCGCCCCAACCTGTGCCAAAGCTGATACCAAGTCCACCCATGCCTTGGTTTTGAATTTGACCTCCATAGTTAAATTCTCCTATGCCCAACCCGCTGTAGGTGGAGGAACTATTTTGACCGAAGCCTTCTGAAATTAGTAAAAGGGTGCTTAGCACACCCAACGCTAGTTTACGCAACATGGTGGTTTAGAATACAATTTAGTCCAATGAGCACTAAATTTGGGACTACAAATATGTGGTCTTTTGCCAATGAATCAAAAGATTCTGCATCCCCACCACATAGATAAATAGATATTTTGGGAAAATTAACGCGGTAGGCCTCAATAAATTCCTTCAATTCAAAATTTACACCGACACAGACCCTAACCTTCAAGGAATTCATCTCCTTCAAAAAACGCCGGCATGATGCGTAAATTTCCGATGTCGAGGACCAGATTTTTCATTTCTGGGGTAAATTAGGCATTAATAAAAAGTCGACATTTAGGAGTCGAAAAATTCAAGTAGATTCTTGCACATACTTAACAATCTTTAACCCATGCACCCAGAACGATACACCTTGATTGGATTGATGTCAGGAACCTCCGGAGATGGATTAGATCTGGCCCATTGTCACTTTGAGTACCAGCAGGGAAAGTGGAACTATGAGATTCTTCAAGCAGAAACTCGCCCTTTTCCGATTGAATTGGGAAAAGCTCTGGACAGGAGCCACCTACTCTCTGGATTAGATCTAGCACTGCTCGATGTGACCTTTGGAAGATGGATGGGCGAGCAGGTGAAAAATTTCTGCCTCCAGCATCAGGTCAAGCCAATGGCCGTAGCCTCGCATGGACATACGGTATTTCACCAGCCCGAGAAAGGGCTGAGCCTACAGATCGGGAATGGCTGGGCCTTGCATGAAGCCTCTGGAGAAACGGTACTTGCTGATTTTCGGATGCTCGATGTGCAGCTAGGAGGTCAAGGCGCCCCCCTTGTCCCCATTGGAGACCGGTTACTTTTCCCTCAAGTAGATTTTTGCATCAACTTAGGAGGTATTTCGAATCTTTCCCTCGAAAAAAACGGTCAGCGCATCGCGTTTGATTGCAGTCCCTTTAACCTCCTGCTCAACCGAGAGGCAGAGAAATTAGGAAATTCCTACGACCAGGATGGAGCTTGGGCTAGGGAAGGGAATTTAGATTCTAGGCTCCTTGCCCAATTAAATGCGCTGCCTTTTTATGCAATCTCGGGAGCAAAATCATTGGGCCGAGAATCCATCGATCAATTATTCATTTCCCTTTTGGATCAACGCGGGCTTTCGCCCAAAGATTGTTTAAGAACCTTAGTAGAGCATTTTGCAATTCAAATCGCTGCAGTCATCCGAACGCATGCGACAAAGGCCACTCCAAGTGTCCTACTGACAGGTGGAGGAGCCTACAACCGCTATTTTGTGGAGCGGTTGGATCATAATTTAAATCAAAATTGGGTGCAGGTGGAAGCGAGCAAGGAACTCATCGAGTTTAAGGAGGCCTTAATCTTTGCTTTTCTAGGCGTACTAAAGCTTCGCGGGGAAGCAAATGCCTTGGCTTCAGTGACAGGGGCAAGCCGGGATTCTTCAAGCGGAGCCATCTACGGTTAGAAAATTGAATCTCACCAGTAAAAGTCAGGATAGACTGGAAAATATTTTTCTATTTTTGGGCTGAATTATAAACCCAAAGAACAATGCTTGACTTACTCAAAAAATTTGAGAATAAATCCCCAGAAATCGTTTTTGAATGGAAAGATAGCGAGACCGAGGCCGAAGGCTGGGTCGTGATCAATTCCCTACGTGGAGGCGCTGCTGGAGGGGGTACCCGCATGCGCAAGGGCTTGGATAAGCGGGAGGTCGAGTCGCTTGCCAAGACCATGGAGGTAAAGTTTACTGTATCTGGACCTGCCATAGGAGGTGCCAAATCTGGGATCAACTTTGACCCGGCAGACCCAAGAAAAGCAGGAGTCCTGCAGCGCTGGTACAAAGCAGTAATGCCGCTCCTTAAAAATTACTACGGCACAGGAGGTGATCTAAACATCGATGAAATCCATGAAGTGATCCCAATCACTGAATCCTATGGCCTTTGGCACCCACAAGAAGGGATTGTGAATGGTCACTTTCAAGCGAATGAGCCCCAAAAAATCAGAAAAATTGGACAACTCCGTCAGGGGGTATCGAAGGTGCTAGAGGATCCTAAATTCACACCCAACGGCACTAAGAAATACACCGTAGCCGACATGATCACGGGATATGGGGTCGCAGAAGCTGTAAAGCATTACTATGCCCTTTGGGGAGGTCAACTCGCAGGAAAGCGGGCAGTCATCCAAGGCTGGGGCAATGTTGGTGCCGCCGCAGCCTGCTTCTTAGCAGTAGAAGGAGTAAAAATCGTGGGGATTATTGACCGGATGGGTGGATTGATCCGAGAAGAAGGGTTCAGTTTGGATGAAATCCGTGAACTATTTCTCAAAAGAGAAGGAAACCAACTTATCACGAATGATCTACTTTCATTTGAGAAAGTAAATGACAGGATTTGGGATTTGACTAGTGAGATTTTTATTCCTGCAGCTGCTTCCCGACTAATTACTCAAGAGCAGGTGGAGCGCATGGTGGCGGCGGGCTTGGAGGTAATTTCTTGTGGTGCGAATGTCCCATTTGCAGATCCAGAAATATTCGTGGGCCCTACGGGTGTATGGGCGGATGAGCAGGTAGCTGTAATTCCTGACTTCATCGCTAATTGTGGGATGGCCAGGGTATTTGCCTATTTAATGAGTGAGGGAGCGGAAGTAACCGACCAAGCAATTTTTGCTGATGTAAGTGCCACCATCTTAAATGCACTTCAACAGTCACATGCCAAAAATCAAGGGAAAACAAAAATCTCCCAAACCTCCTATGAAATAGCTCTAGCGCAGCTCATGTAAAAAATAGCGGGAGTAGCATCCAGAACGGATATTTTGACCTCCAATTCATCTCCACTTGCGATTTGGAGTACTCGTTCCATTCAAAAAATGCCATCAAATCAGATTTTTGAGTCAATTTCTTCCCCTACAGTTAGGAATTTTAGGATAAAGGGACTAGAATCGCTTATTAGAATGAATCAAACCCATAGATTAAACCTAGTTCATCACCAAAAAAACCCAGAAAAATGGAGTTATTAATTATCATCATCTTTGTGGTCGGCTACCTAGCCATCGCGCTAGAGCACCCCATCAAGATCAATAAAACTGCCTCTGCTTTGCTGACCGCAGTGATTTGTTGGACCATTTTTACCGTTTCAGGATCTCCAGAAACCATGTTAAACAGTGAGCGTTACCTTCATTTTGTCCATGAACTTGGAGAGAAGGCCGCTACCCTAAGTGCCGGAGAATTGCATTTGGAATATGTGGTGGAGCAACTGGGTCACCACCTCAATGAAATTGCACAAATCCTATTCTTCTTAATGGGAGCAATGACCATTGTTGAATTGGTGGATGCACACCATGGCTTCAAATTCATCACCGACCGCATCAAAACCAAGAATCCTATTGCCCTACTTTGGGTAGTTTGTATTGTTGCTTTCTTCCTATCTTCTGTATTGGACAACCTGACCACCACCATTGTGATGGTTTCCTTGGTTCGCAAATTGATTCCAGACAAGGAAATGCGTCTGTTCTTTGCGGGGATGATTGTGATCGCTGCCAATGCAGGTGGAGCCTGGTCCCCAATTGGTGACGTGACAACGACCATGTTGTGGATCGGCGGTCAGATTTCTGCAGTCTCCATCATGAAAAGCCTTTTTATCCCAAGCATTGTTTGTACACTCGTTCCCTTGATTTTCCTCACTTTCACCATGAAGGGTACCTTAGGGGAATTCAAAGAGGAAGGTGAATCTTCCGGATCTTCAGTCAAAACGGGTAACCTGATGCTTATTCTAGGAGTAGGTGCCTTGATTTCTGTTCCTATCTTCAAAACTTTAACCCACCTCCCTCCTTACATGGGGATGCTTCTTGGCCTAGGAGTCCTTTGGGTAGTATCTGAATTGATCAATCCAGATATGGACGAGGCAGAGCGAAAGAATTACACTGCTAGTCATGCCTTGGCTAAAATCGATATGCCGAGCGTCTTGTTCTTCTTGGGTATTTTGCTAGCTGTAGGTTCCCTACAGTCTATGGGTACCTTGGCCAACTTTGCTGGTTACCTGAATACCACCATTGGTGACAACCGAATCATCATCACGCTTATTGGATTACTTTCTGCCATTGTGGATAATGTGCCGTTGGTAGCTGCCAGCATGGGGATGTACAGCTTGGAGGCTTACCCAATGGATGACTTTATCTGGACTTACCTCGCCTATTGTGCGGGTACCGGAGGAAGTATCTTGATCATTGGCTCTGCTGCAGGTGTAGCGGCAATGGGTATGGAAAAAATCGAATTCGGCTGGTACTTGAAACGCATCTCATTCCTTGCAGCACTTGGCTATTTTGCTGGTGCAGGGGTGTATTTACTGATGGCTCAGCTTTAAGCATCACCCAGACTTACACGAAAAAGGGAGGCTTTGCCTCCCTTTTTTTATGCCTGCTAGATTTCGTGTTTACGAAAGCAGGTATCCAAATGATCGTTTACCAGCCCAGTAGCTTGCATGTGGGCATAGAGTACCGTGCTCCCCAGAAACTTGAACCCTCGCTTCTTCAAGTCCTTTGCTAGCAAATCAGATTCTAGAGAAGTGGCGGGATAAGGAGCTCCAGGGGCGATGGAATTACGGATAGGCTTGCCCTCCACAAATCCCCAGATGTAATTTGTGAAGGTGCCAAACTCAGCTTGCACTTCTTGAAACCGTTGCGCATTGTTGATGGCAGCACGAATCTTCATCCCATTGCGAATAATGCCTTTGTCTTGAAGCAATTCTTCTACATAGGATTCGGGAAAAAGGGCTACTTGCTTGTAGTCAAATTCTGCAAAAGCCCGCCGATACCCATCGCGCTTCCTCAACACAGTAGCCCAGCTGAGCCCCGCTTGAGCACTTTCCAAAATCAAAAATTCAAAATGAATGCGGTCTTCATAAACAGGCACACCCCATTCTTGATCGTGGTAGGCGATGTATTCGGGAAAACCCAAACACCAGGGGCAGCGTGATTTTTGCAAAGTATCCATGGGCCAAACCTCCACATTTTAGGGGCAACAAGCAAGTAGGAAAATCAATGGGAGAAGGAATTTCTATTCCCTCAAAAAATTGAAAATCCCCTGTTTACAAGGAGCTATTCCAGATACTCCAAGCTGCCTCAGCTTGCAATTCGAGCATGTCTTGCCCATTTTTTGCTTTCCCACCACGAGCCATGCACTCCTGCATCAGCCGAGTAATGGGAGGATTGTACACCAAGTCATAAACAAGGTTACTGGTGTCCAGTTGCTCCAGAGGCAATTCTGGCATTCCCTCGACTTTAGGAAAAGTACCCAATGGGGTGGTATTAATCACGAGGGGATGGCTTTGTAACCATGCCTTATTCTCGGAAAGATCTTGATAAGTCAGTTGGCCTTCTTGCTTCGTTCTAGAAACAAGCTGGTAGGAAACTCCTAGGTCACGGAGCGCCTGCTGTACGGCCTTTGCCGCACCACCAGTACCCAGTACCAAAGCATCCGGGATGGTATCCCCAAGCCAAGATTGCAGGGATTGCTTAAAGCCGAGGTAATCCGTGTTGAACCCCACCTTTTTCCCATCTCGGATACGAATGCAGTTGACGGCCCCAATCCGCTTGCAAGCTGGATCTAGCGCATCCAGGTAGGTGATAATTTGTTCCTTGTAAGGAATGGTCACCGAAAGCCCTTCCAATGTGGTTTCTTGCTGAATTAGGGCGGAAAAATCGGCTACTTGTGGAAATTCGTACAGCTCAAACTGGCAATCGTTTCGCCCTTCACGGGCAAACTTTTCTATAAAATACTTCTTGGAAAAAGAGTGTCCTAAGGGAAAGCCGATCAAGCCAAATTTTCTCACGCTTGCTGCAACTTACTAGCCAACCATTCAATAAATAGGACCAAGCCAATTCCGAAAAAGAATGCGCCAATGGCCCATCCTAGTTGTGGTTGCAATCCAACCTGTGCTAAATAATCCCCTGGGAGAATGTTTTCGGTAAGAAAAGGGACTTCTTTTCCACTTGAGGAAGTTCTCCAGGAGGTAACTAGCTTCCAAGGCCACAATTCATTGACAGAACCAAGCATAAATCCGGAAAGCAAGCCAATCGTAGCAGCATGAAAGCGGCGCAACAAGAAGGCAACCACTCTACTGAAGGAGAGAATCCCTACCAAACAGCCTGAGGCAAAAAGGGCTAAGGTAAAAAAGTCTTTATCCATTACTGCCTGAAGTATGCGCTCGTATTGTCCTAGAATCAACAACACAAAGCTCCCACTGATTCCCGGCAAAATCATGGCACAAATCGCGATAGCTCCCGCCACGAAAGTAAACCAAGGGGCATCTGGGGTAGTGGTTGGGGGCAAATTGGTCACCCACCAAGCAAAGGCGGTACCGATGGCAATGGAAACAATAATCACAAAATTCCATTTTTTGGTTTCTTTCAAAATCAAAAAGGCGCTCACCAAAATCAAGCCGCTAAAGAAGGACCACAAAGGAATGGGATGCTCATCCATCAGGTAGGTAATCACCCGAGAAAGGGCGAAAATGCTCGTCATAATCCCTAGCACTAAACTGAGCAAGAAATTGCCATTCAATCGGAGATAGAATTCCTTGATTCGGAAAGATTTCAACAAGAGGAGGTTGTTCCAATTAAAGGAATTTATACTATCGAGCAGCTCTTGATAAATCCCCGCAATCAGGGCAATCGATCCTCCAGATACCCCGGGAACAATATCCGCAGCGCCCATGGCCATGCCTTTAAGGTAATTTAGTCCGTATTTTTTGAGGGGATTCATCGTAAAAAAGAAAGGCTGAGAGAAGAATCGGTCAGCCTTTATGGGTTAGTTTGTAGATTAAATTTTAATTTCTCCCAAGAAGTGGTCGAAGGTATCGCCGCGAAGTCCTAGTCGAATGGTCTCCAAAGGAATTACTTCAGCAGGGCTTATATTGCCCAAGTTCACATTGGCTCCAAGCAATTTGATAAACCACACTTGCTGTGATTTTTGGGGTGCCTCCCAGATGATTTTATCTTCCGGAACTTGAGTCAAAATTTCTTCCACAAGTCCTTGGCGTACTTCTCCCGAATCACGGAAGAGGCCTACATTTCCTCCTTCACGCGCTTCTCCAATCACCTTCCAAGCCCCTGCGCTAAGTTCCGTTTGCATCTGCTCGATCCACTTGTAAGGAGGGATGATTTTGGCAGCATCCTTGGATCCTACTTCAGAAAGTACAGTCACCTGCTTCGCTAGCTCCTGGATGTATTCACATTTTTTATCGTGGTTGAGGGAAATTGATCCATCCGATACCTCTGCATAGCGAAGTCCAAAGGTGTCCAATACTCTCCGGTAATCGTCAAATTGTCCGCGCACGATAAAGGCCTCAAACAAGGTGCCTCCAAAATAAACTGGGATTCCAGCTGCCTCATAAACGGCAATTTTTTCTTTCAAGCGCTTGGTCACATAAGAAGTGGCCCATCCAAACTTTACAATATCTACAAAGTCGGCACAACTGTCTACAAAGTCCTCTGTTTCCCTTAGGCTAAGCCCTTTGTCCATGGCCATGGTAAATCCCGTGTTACGAGGCTTTTCAGTCCGTACAGGGAGATTCTTCAGCACGTAATTCATTTGCTAGGTTTTAAGGTGTTGAGCGGGGATTTTCATCCCGAAACTGGGCAATGATTTTGTAGACGGCCTTTTGCTTTTGCAATTCTGGCATCAACTCATACAATATCGTATGCCTATCAAAGTCCAAAGTTAATGCATTTTCCAAATATGTGAAGGCTTCCTTGTATTTCCCCATTTTGATCAAGTAGACCACTAGACGGTAGTACAACTCGGCCTCCTCGGGCAATTCTTCAATCCCTTCACGGATTACATCGATGGCTTCTTCAAACCTATTTTGCTCAAAATAAATAATGGACAAGTTCACATAAGCCTCCATGATCCCTGGTTCCAGGTTAATGGCCTCCTCATAGGCATCAGAACTAGCCTGCATGTTGCCCAGGTTGAACTCTGCATCTGCCAAGCCAACCCAATAGTTAGCATTGTCCTTGTTGAGGTGGATTGCTTTCTTGAAATAATGAATGGCCTCAAAGAATTTCTCTTTCTTCAACATGCACATTCCTAATCCAAACCACGCATCGTCGTATTCCTCATCCAGCTTGGCGGACTTTTTAAAGTACTTAAATGCCTCATCTACCTTGCCCAACTTCTCGTAAGCGGCGCCCATGTAACAGCAGTTTTCTGCATTGGCTCCCTCACAGTTGATCGTATTTTGGTAGGCTTCCAACGCTCCTTCAAAATCCTGGGTATTCATCAGGGAATTCCCCATATTGAAATACGCTGACGCAAAGGCATCGTCAATAATCAACGCATATTCGTAGGCTTTGATCGCCTCTTCAAATCTACCCAAGCGATTGTATACCACGCCAAGGTTGTACCAAGCACCTGCAGAGTAGGGATCTTGATCGATAAATTCCTGGTAAAAGTCCAAAATCTCATCAAATGACCCTTCTTCTTCGGTAATCATGGCCAACTGGAACAAGGCATCCTCGTGGTTGATCCGGTTCTTTACAGCCTCTTTGAAGTAAAAACTAGCCTTGGTATTGTCTCCTTTGGCACGAAACAAGTTGCCCAAGGAATAATACACCTCGGCCTTGTCCTCCGCCATAGGAAGGTAATTTTCGAGTAAGTCGATGCCCTCTTGAAAATTGCCCGCCAAAATCTGAGCATTGGCTAAGGCCAATACAATGTCTTCGTTGTTGGGTGAAAGGTTGTTGAGCTGCTCCAAAATCTCCAATCCCTCATCCAGCTCATCGTTGAAAATAAGGCACTGGGCCTTTTGGAGACGGATTTCCACAGAAAAGGGAAACTTTTCTAAAGCATATTCTGAAGCACGAAGTGCCTTTAAAAATTTTTGCTGGTCAAAGTAAAATCGGATGATGTCCTCCAATTCCTCCTCTTCGAAATACAGGTCCATGTTGGACTTTAGGGAGTCCTCAAATCGCTCAACGAGTTTTTTGTCTTCTTCCCAGTCGTGGTCGTGATCTCCGGTCATTCGGTCGTGCTAAGATTGTTTTAAGATACCAAAATTTTGGTTTTCCTAAAAT
>CANGUK010000002.1 GCA_947457095.1 Cyclobacteriaceae bacterium | reverse complement strand
CTGGATCAGGAAACCGAGTAATGACGAGCCCCGATGGGATTACTTGGACTACCCAAACATCCGCGGCAGATAATTCATGGAATAGCATAACCTATGGGAATGAGTTATTTGTTGCTGTTGCCGGCTCTGGATCAGGAAACCGAGTAATGACGAGCCCCGATGGGATTACTTGGACTACCCAAACATCCGCGGCAGATAATTCATGGAATAGCATAACCTATGGGAATGAGTTATTTGTTGCTGTTGCCGGCTCTGGATCAGGAAATCGAGTAATGACCAGCCCAGATGGGATTACTTGGACTAACCAAACATCCACGGTAGATAATTCATGGAACGGCATAACCTATGGGAATGGGTTATTTGTTGCCGTTGCCGGCTCGGGAACAGGTAATCGAGTAATGACTTCAAATGCGGCGGTCAGCAGGCTGACGATAGATGCCATTGCGAGTCAAACTTATACGGGTTCTCCTTTGACTCCAGTACTTGTAGTGAAGGATGACAACACTACCTTGACTCTCGGCACCCACTATTCAGTTGCTTACAGCAACAACACGAATGTGGGTACGGCCTCGGTGACGATCACGGGGATGGGCAACTATACAGGAACGAAAAGCCAAACTTTTTCAATAGCACTACCAACCTTGTCGATTGTCTCTGGCAATAACCAATCTGGCCCAGTCAATCAGGCGCTGCCCATCGGGCCTGTGGTAAAAGTGATGAATGCGAATGGAACTCCCCTTGCCAGTGCCACCCTTACGGTTACGGCATCTGCAGGCCAGGTTAATTTACCTGTTCTTAGCAACACCTCTGTGAACTATACTAGTGGTGGCTTTGAGCTTAAATCCACCGAATGGAAAGCCTTTCTTTTCACCACTGGCAATTCCATTATTGTTTCCGATAAGGTATCAATTGTGTTAAATTCTATGGATGGGTCTTATGGCCCCACTCCTCCATCTATTCAAGTGGAGGCAGCCTTGTATACGGTAGTCAATGGCTTTCCAAGTGTGGAGATTGGTACTTCTGGTCTACAATCTTTTGTTTTACCAGGAACTGCTACTTGGGCCACGTTGAATTTTTCAACTCCGATAGAATTAAACCCCTCAACTAGTTATGCCTTGGTTCTTAAGTCAAACTCTATTGGAGTAAGATGGGCAAATGTTACACCTGGTCAAGCACCACAAAGTGATTTATCGAATGTTTCTTCTGTTAGCACGCTTAATGGCGGGGCTTCTTGGTCTAATTCTGGAGTTAATAACGCTTTTATTTTAAGCGAAACTGCAAATTTTGCTTCTACTAAAACAATTTCTACCAACGCCAACGGCACCGCGGCGCTAGGCTCCTGGGTACTGGGAGATCGTGCGGGCACGCAGGAATTGGTAGTCACCAACGCAAGTTTGTCGGGCTCCCCGCTGACCATCACGGCTACAGCCACCGCAGTGCTTCCTTCGGCGCCTACCAATCTCAGCTATACTCCAGGCAACGGACAAGTTTCCCTTTCCTTTACCCCAGGATACGACGGGGGCTCGGCGATTACGAATTACGAATACAGCTTGGACAATGGAACTACCTGGACCGCTCTCAATCCGGTGGATACCAGTTCACCTATCACGATTACAGGCCTCACCAATGGAACAACCTATCCGGTAAAAATTCGAGCAGTGAATGTTGCAGGGCAGGGAGCAGCAAGCGCTGCAATTTCTGTGAATAGCGTAATTCCACTGACGAATCCATCCATTACAGTAGACCCCATCGCCAACCAAACCTACACCGGATCAGCCCTGACTCCAGCAATAGTAGTGAAAGATGGCAACACGACGTTAGCACCAACGACAGACTACACGATAACCTCCTATGCGGACAACATCAATGTCGGCACAGCCACGGTGACGATCACAGGAGCAGGTAACTATACAGGCACGAAGACGCAAACATTCACAATCGTAGCCAAGGCGGCAAGTACGCTGACTATTGATGCCATTGCCAATCAAACCTACACGGGCTCAGCCTTGAGCCCAGCAATAGTAGTGAAGGACGGCAATACGACGTTAGCACCAACGACGGACTACACGATAACCTCCTATGCGGACAACATCAATGTCGGCACAGCCACGGTGACCATCACGGGCGCTGGGAACTATACAGGCGCGAAGACGCAAACCTTTAGCATCGTATCGAAGGCAGCGAGCGCCTTGACCATTGATGCGATCGCGAATCAAACCTACACGGGAGCAGCCTTGACTCCAGCAATAGTAGTGAAGGACGGCAGCACTACCTTGACTCTTGGCACCGATTATACCGCCGCGTATACCAATAATGTTAATGTCGGCACGGCCACGGTGACAATCTCGGGAGCGGGGAACTATTCGGGCACGAAGACGCAGGCCTTTAGCATTGTCGCCAAGGCAGCGAGTACTTTGACCATTGAGGCGATTGCCACCCAAACCTATACAGGCTCAGCCTTGACTCCAGCGGTAGTGGTAAAGGACGGGAGCAGGACACTGACCGCCACAACAGACTACACGGTAACGTACACGGCAAATACAAATGTGGGCACAGCTACGGTGACCATCACGGGAGTAGGCAATTACACAGGCACCAAGACCCAGACCTTTGCCATCGTAGCTAAGGCTGCCAGCACGCTGAGCATCGATGCGATTGCCACCCAAACCTATACAGGCTCAGCCCTGACTCCAGCGGTAGTGGTAAAGGACGGGAGCACGACACTGACCGCCACAACAGACTACACGGTAACGTACACGGCAAATACGAATGTGGGCACAGCCACGGTGACGATCACAGGCGCGGGGAACTATACGGGCACGAAGACGCAAACCTTCAGTATCGTTGCCAAGGCTACCAGTACGCTAACGATCGAGGCGATCACCAACCAAACCTACACCGGCTCAGCCCTGACTCCTGCGGTGGTAGTGAAGGATGGCAATACGGCGCTGACTGCAACGACCGACTACACGGTAGCTTACACGGCAAATATGAATGCAGGCACGGCCACGGTGACGATCACCGGAGCAGGCAACTATTCGGGAACGAAGACGCAAACTTTTACTATTCAGCCGAAGGCCCTAACTATTCGGGCAGTAAATGCCACAAAAGTCTACGGCGATGCCAATCCAAGCCTCAGCTTCATGTACAGCGGATTGGTAGAAGGAGACACTGAGATTGACCAGCTTCCAAGTATCAGCACCTCCGCTACCACTACCTCGGGAGTAGGGACTTACCAGATTATCCTATCGGGGGGATCGGATCCAAACTACAGCTTGACCCGAGTGGAAGGGGTATTGGAAATTACGCCAGCCAAGTTAGTGTTGATAGTTAATGCTGCTACAAAAATCTATGGACAGGAGGACCCAGAATTTACTTTCAGTTTGCAGGGGCTAAAAGCATCCTATTCCGAATCCATTCTTCGTGGCGGATTGAGTAGAGAAGCAGGGGAAGAGCCGGGAACTTACCGCATCGCTTCAGGAACGATTTCCGCAGGAGCAAACTATACCCTTTCGGTGACGGAAGCAAATCTGCAGATTTTGAAAGCGAGAGCCTTATCTGTGGCTGAATTAGCCCTGGTGACCACGGACTGGTCCAAGGAAGCGGTGCTACCAGCTACAGTCAACCTGTTGGCTACTCATGGGCAGTATTTCCAAGTAGAAGTGAAATGGGACAAAAGCAAATTGAACCTACATGCACGAGGCACTTACTCCCTTACCGGCACGCTACTACTTCCTGCTGGAATAGAAAACCCCGATCAAGTCCTTGCCAAAATAAAGGTTCAGGTACTTCCAAAACCAGCTCCTCGCGAGGTGACGATCGACAATAGCACCTTTGTAGGAAGCACTTCTGTCTTCTTCATTCCTGTTGGGGCCTTTGTAATCACTGACCCAGTGGATAAGACCCATGTGGTGAGCTTCCTAGGAGATGGTTACGACAACAAGTTCTTCTTTATTAAGGACAATGTTCTGTACTGGAACAGTGCAGAGCGTGCGCCAGGTAAGACGAAGTTTACTATTGTCGTGCGTGTTACTGACCGAGATGGCAATACCCTTGATAAGCTCTTTGAAATCAAGAGAACAAGACTAGACTTCTCTTCTTTAACCATCAACAATTCCTATACGCCAAATGGGGATCGCTTCAACGATGCCTGGGGAGTTCCAGAGTTGCGCTTCTACGAAGGCGTACGTGTCTCAGTCTACGAGAGAGGTGGAGGACGGGTTTTCTATACCGAAAATCCAGATATCCGTTGGGACGGAACCTACAATGGTAAAGAAATGCCAGCGGGATCGTATTTCTGGACAATTGAGGTGATCGAAACTGGAGAGTTGAGAAGAGGGATGTTGAATTTAATACGAAAATAAAAGAATGTATAAAGTAGAAATATGATGGAAATAAACCGAGCCAGCCTGGTGCAGGCTGACTCGGTGAAATAGTAAACTCTGGTACTAGTTAACCTTATTTCACGGAGCCTGCCTTCCGCAGGCAGGCGAAGCGCAGTCTATTTCAACTTTATTTCCATTGTATTTCTTGATTACAAAAAAATATGAAAAAGATATCCATACTACTCCTTGCCCTGCTACTCTCAGTAGGAACATTTGCGCAGTCCAGAAAATACATGTCCCAGTTTAGCCACCTGCAGGGCTACTTGAATCCGGCTTTGACAGCATATGAAGGATCCATGGTCAAAGGCCTGGTTCGCAACCAGTGGGCAGGCTGGGAAGGAACCCCGAAGATGAACTTTGTCTCTGCGGAACTCGACTTTGCGAATCTGGGAGGTAACTCTGATCTAGGCAAGAACGCCATAGGCGTGAATCTCCTCAGCGATGAATACGGTGCTTTTAAAGAAACAGAACTAATTTTTAGCTACGCGACGCGTATTCATTTAAGAGATAAGACAAGCCTTCGTTTGGGAGCAGGTGTCAATTTCAACAGCATCCGTCTGGACGGATCAAGGCTATCAACCGAGCAATCAAACGACCCTATCCTTGCGCAGTATGTGGGCGGTTTTACCAACATGAACATCGTGGATGTCAACATGGGGATGTCCGTGATGCACCCCAACTACTACATATCCTATGGGGTACACAATATCAACCAAGGAAACATCAACAGTGGTGAGGTATTTATGACCAAAAAACCACGCGTGGGCATCGCCCAGGCAGGCTACCGCAATCGCTTCAGCGAGAACATGACGGTCATCACCAATGCGATGTGGAGAACGCAGTCGGACTTGCCGGCGAACGTGGAGTTTAACTTGAAGTTCTTGTTCAAGGACAAGTTCTGGGTAGGTGGAGGCCACCGCGTAGACTATGCAAACAATGCACAGCTGGGCGTACTCCTAGGCAACCTACGCCTTGGCTACGTGTACGAATGGCCGATGCTCAAAAGCTACCTGCTCCCAAACCAAACGCATGAGTTTATGGTAAGCTATAGATTGTTTGGGGGAGAAGCGGATATTTGGTAAAAACTACGAAGTACCTGCCTGCGGTAGGCAGGCTCTGCGTCTTTGCGCGCAAACCCCTTTTTAGGACTTCATAATCCCCTTCAAATCAGCAGGCGAATACCCAACCGACTTCAAGGTCTTGTGATCCCCCTCGCGGAAGACCAAATACAAATCCCCCTCTTTTTCGTAGAAACAAGGCGTGCCCTTGGCTTCGTAATGTGCCACGGTTGACTTCGCCTCCTCCTCCGTTTTGCAGGCCTTACTCATGTTGGAGCGCTGCACTTCGTCAAAAAGCGCCTTAAACTTTTCCCCCAAACCAAATTCCAAGATGGCACCGGAAAGCACGTACTGCAAGTCACACAGGGCGTCCGCAATCTCAACCAAATCTTTGTTTTCAATGGCCTCCTCCAATTCTTTCAACTCTTCAGCGAGCAAAGACACACGCAATGCACAGCGGGTCTCGGAAGGAATGGTAGGCTCAGGTAGAATGGGGTGCTTGAAGGTCTCGTGAAAGAGCGCAACGGAACTGAGGGACTTGGGATCTTGCATGGAAATAGATAGTAACTAAAGAAAATAGTAGTAAGAAAATTCAACAAATTAGGCAGTGGCTGCCGCAAAGCGTGCCGCTACTGCGTTCCAATTGACTACCTTCCAAAAGGCAGCCACGTAATCGGGACGGCGATTTTGGTAGTGCAAGTAGTAGGCATGCTCCCAGACATCCAATCCCAAAATAGGAGTTCCCTTCACTTCGGCGATGTCCATCAAGGGATTGTCTTGGTTAGGTGTCGAACTTACGACGAGCTTACCGCTGGCATCTACAAGCAGCCAAGCCCAGCCTGAACCAAATCGTGTCTTGGCAGCAGTTTCAAACTGCGCAACAAATGCATCATAGCTGCCAAATGACGCTTGTATGGCGGATAATAACGGTCCTACAGGCCCTGTGCCACCCATAGGTTGAAGTATACTCCAGAATAGTTCGTGGTTGTAATGTCCTCCCCCATTGTTACGCATTTTGGTGGAGTACTTGGAAATGGAAGCGAGTACCTGCTCCAAGGGCTGGGCAGTATCCACGCCTTCTTCCTTGGCTGCATCCCGAAGGTTGCTCGCATAAGCTGCTGCATGCTTGGTATAGTGAATCTCCATGGTTCGCGCGTCGATGTGCGGCTCTAGGGCGGCGTATCCGTAGGGCAAGGGCTGCTGAGTAAATCCTGTGGAAAATGTCGGCAGGCTTTCCTGTCCAAAAAGATCAGAAATACCGGTTCCTAGGAGGCCGACTGTAAGCCCTGCTTTGGCTGAATTGGCGATAAAAGTTCTTCGGCTTGGGCTGCTTGGATTCGTCTTCATGGCTTTTGGTTTGGATACACGAATCTACACTATTTTGAGAATTTTTGGTTTCGAAAATGCATTTTCCCAGACCCATGAGAAAGGATTTTCCTTTCCCAACAATTGCGTAAGTTTGTAGTTCATTCGGAATAATTTTTTTCCAAAGCACTCAAACTGATGGCCCTACCCCAGGACATGCGATTTTACAAGTACCAAGGCACGGGCAATGACTTCGTGATGCTCGATGATCGGGCTGCCCACTGGGACTTAGGCAATATCGAGCTGGTGCAGGCCCTCTGCCACCGGAAGTTTGGGATTGGTGCCGATGGGCTGATCCTGATTCGCTCCCATGTAGATTACGACTTTGAAGTAGTCTATTTCAATGCCGACGGCAGCCAAAGTTTCTGTGGAAATGGGGCTCGCTGCGCAGTAGCTTTCGCATCTTTTCTCGGAATCATTGCCCAGCATACCCGATTCCTAGCCATCGATGGACCCCATGAGGCAAGCATCACCGACGGACTAGTGGCTTTAAAGATGGGAGATGTTTCCAGAATATCCGAAAGTTTAGGCGATGCCTTTGTACATACAGGATCCCCGCATCACGTGCGCTGGGTGGAGCAATTGGAAGATTATCCGGTGCTGGAGCAAGGGCAACTCCTACGCCACGACCCTTGCTATGCTCCTGGAGGCAGCAATGTCAACTTCGTACAGAAACTAGGGGATGCCGAAATTTTCGTCCGCACCTTTGAGCGCGGGGTAGAAAATGAAACGCTCTCCTGTGGCACGGGCGTAACCGCCGCAGCCCTTGTTTGTGGAGCCCTCACCCATCAAAAAGACATCCAAATCCATACCCTTGGGGGGGATTTGCGAGTGACTTTTGAAGGGAATGCCCACACAGGATTTACAAACATTTGGTTAATTGGGCCAGCACAGCAAGTTTTCTCCGGACAATTCCGCCTCGAAGACTTTCGCTAAGCCCATCGAATTACCCGACCCAAAGGAGTACCAATTCTAAAAAAAGGTGGTATTTTTAAGTCCCCAAATAGGGACAGACCAGACCATGCTAGATTTTATTGCCAAAGGATTGGCCAAGATTTTTGGAACCAAATCCGACCGAGATATCAAAGAATTGCTGCCCAAAGTGGCAGAAATCAACCAGATTTTTTCAGGCTTTGCGGCACTTTCCGATGATCAACTTCGGGAGAAGACCCAGTCTCTTCGTGCTCGAATTCAGGAGCACCTCAAAGTCATTGACGATAAAATTGCCGCCACCAAAGCAAAAATTGAAGAGCTCCCTGCCGAAGCAGTTCACGAGAAGGACGAACTTTTTAACCAGATCGATGCCCTAGAAAAGGAGAGAGACACGGAGTTGGAAAAGGTATTGGAAGAGGTGATGCCAACGGCTTTTGCGATCGTGAAGGAGACCGCGCGCAGATTCAAAGAAGTAGGCAAGCTGGAAGTGAAAGCAAGTCCTCGAGACCGAGAACTAGCTGCTACGAAGGCCAACGTACAGATTCAAGGAGAGGTGGCCGTCTGGCACAACAAGTGGCTGGCAGCGGGAACCGAAGTGGTTTGGGACATGGTCCACTACGACGTGCAGCTGATCGGTGGCATGGTGCTTCACAAAGGAAAAATCTCCGAAATGGCTACTGGGGAAGGAAAAACCCTCGTTTCCACCCTTCCTGCATTTTTGAACGCCTTGTCCGGCCGTGGTGTACACCTAGTGACGGTCAACGACTACCTCGCCAAGCGAGATTCGGAATGGAATGCGCCCTTATTTGAGTTTCACGGGCTGACGGTAGACTGCATCGACAAGTACCAGCCCAATTCTCCAGGCCGAAAGCGTGCCTACGAAAGCGACATTGTGTACGGAACCAACAATGAGTTTGGCTTCGATTACCTCCGGGACAACATGGCCCGTGAGGCGGAAGACCTCGTACAAGGCAAGCACCATTTTGCGATGGTGGATGAGGTGGACTCCGTCCTAATTGACGATGCACGTACCCCCTTGATCATTTCAGGACCTGTTCCTCGAGGAGATGTGCATGAATTTGACCAAATGAAGCCCCGCGTTGCTGCCTTGGTAGAAGAACAGCGCAAGTTGGTGCAGGGATTTTTGACTACTGCGAAAAAAGCGATAGCAGACGGCAACGACAAAGAAGGAGGGCTAGCGCTCTTCAGAGCCTACCGAGGCATTCCCAAGTACAAGCCTGTGATCAAGTACCTTTCTGAACCAGGAATCCGAGTGATTCTTCAGAAGACGGAGAACTTCTACCTTCAAGACAACAAGCGCAACATGCCTGAGGCAGACGAGCCGCTTTTGTTTACCATTGACGAAAAGACCAATGTGATCGATTTGACCGACCGTGGAATTGAAGCGATGACCTCCAAAAACGAGGATCCCAACTTCTTTATCCTTCCAGATATCGGAATTTCCCTAGACGCATTGGAAAAAGACAGTTCCTTGGACGACACCGAAAAACTAGTGCGCAAGGAAGAAGTGATCAAGGATTACAGCATAAAAGCGCAGCGAATCCACACTGTCAACCAGTTGCTCAAGGCCTATTGCATGTTTGAGCGTGACACGGAATACATCCTAGTTGATGGAAAAGTAAAGATTGTAGACGAGCAAACAGGCCGTGTTATGGAAGGCAGACGCTATTCCGACGGACTACACCAAGCTATTGAAGCCAAGGAAAATGTAAAAGTGGAGGATGCTACCCAGACCTACGCCACAATCACACTGCAAAACTATTTCCGCATGTACCACAAGCTAGCGGGCATGACGGGAACGGCAGAAACCGAGGCAGGAGAATTCTGGGAGATCTACAAGTTGGATGTGGTGGTCATCCCTACCAACAAAGGAATCATCCGTCAAGACCGGGATGACAAAGTTTACAAAACCGTACGCGAAAAGTTCAACGCGGTGACGGACGAGATCAACGAGCTCGTAGCACAGGGCAGACCGGTACTTGTGGGTACCACTTCGGTTGAAATCTCCGAGGTACTCAGCCGCATGCTGACCTTGAAAAAAATCAATCACCAGGTTTTGAACGCGAAGCAGCATGCCCGTGAAGCTGAAATTGTGGCCGAAGCTGGTAAGCCAGGTACCGTGACCATTGCCACCAACATGGCGGGTAGAGGAACAGATATCAAGTTGACCCCGGAATCCCGAAAGGCAGGAGGATTGGCCATCATCGGTACGGAGCGTCACGAATCTCGTCGCGTAGACCGTCAGCTTCGTGGACGTTCTGGTCGTCAAGGGGACGTGGGTTCATCCCAGTTTTTTGTCTCCCTGGAAGACAGTTTGATGCGCCTATTTGGATCGGACCGCATCGCCAAACTCATGGACCGCATGGGCTTGGAAGAAGGGGAAGTGATCCAGCACAGCATGATTTCCAAGTCCATCGAACGGGCGCAGAAAAAGGTGGAGGAAAACAACTTCGGCACGCGTAAGCGCTTGCTCGAGTATGATGATGTGATGAACTCTCAGCGCGAAGTGGTCTACAAGCGAAGAAGAAATGCACTGAAAGGAGATCGCCTAGAGCTCGATATCCTCAACATCCTATTCGATGTCTGCGAAAATCTAATCGAAATGGGCAAGTCCACTGCCGATGCAGAAAACTTGCGTATGTCCGTATTCACGACCCTAGGGGTGGACTTTTCGGTGACCAATGATGACTTGAAATCCAAGGATTCCAATAAACTGACTCAGGAACTGTATGCCTTGGCTTTTGATTTTTACCAAAAGAAAAATGCCCAAATCGCACATACAGCCCTTCCGGTATTCAAAAATGTACAGGAAGAGCGTGGAGCGACGGTAAAGGATATCCTGGTTCCGATTACGGATGGCATGAAACAAATTGGCGTGGTCTGCAACTTGGAAAAGACCTTGCAAAACAACGGTCAGGAGCTAGTTCGTGCCATTGAAAAGAATGTGTCCTTGGCAATCATTGACCAGAACTGGAAAGAGCACTTGCGCGATATGGACGACTTGAAGCAGTCGGTGCAGAATGCGGTGTACGAACAGAAAGATCCGCTGTTGATCTACAAGTTTGAGGCCTTTGAATTGTTCAAGCGCTTTATCGGCAAGTTGAACGAGGACATGACCTCCTTCCTCACTCGAGCAGATCTTCCGAAGCAGGATCCTGCTCAAGTACAGCAAGCGCAGCCCAGACGCACTGCCGAACCCAAATTGCAGGCATCTAAGGAAGAAGTAGGCAATACACTGAATCCAGGAGCCAATCGCGCCTCTGCAGCGGCTGCATCTGCAGGCAGACCTGCTCCTCAGCCGGTTGCCCCTCGAAAAGTGGAGAAGGTGTATGGAAGAAATGACAAGGTCTCCGTACAGTACCGAGATGGAAGTACCAAACTCGACGTCAAGTACAAGAGTGTGGAACAAGACATCGAACAAGGAAATTGTGTGGTGATAGAAAATTGATGCCCATGAAGAATTTTTGGATCTTAGGAATTGTACTCGTTGTGTGGGGCTGTAAATCTAGCGCCGCACTTCCCCAAGTGGATGCGTCCACTTTTTCCGGATACCAAGAAAACTTGAGTGAGGGACTTACCGATTTTCCGGATTACAGCCAGGCCTTGCAGCAACTGAATACTTCATTGCCGGCCTCTTCCCAATCCGTGGACGTGCAATTGGAGGAACGGATGCGGAGTGGATACGAAAAGACAAAAGGAGAACCCTATTTCAGTGGGTTTACGGTGCTAGTTTATTCGGGTGTTGACCGAAACGAGGCCTTTAGAACCCGAGACAATCTGGCCCTATTTTTTCCGGAGGTAAAAACAGAAATGCAATACCAGCAGCCGCGCTATTTGGTGAAGGTGGGCCGGTATGGCTATAAAATTGAAGCGCAGCCGGTGTTTTATAAATTGAAAACCCAGTTTCCTACCGCGCGAATCATTCAGGATAGATTTCTAAGAAAAGAATATACTCCTCCACCTGCTACCGAATCTTCGAATGCTCAAGGACAGAATTAAATCCCTGGCTCAGGCCTATAAGCAGGAGGTGATTGCGAATCGCCGTCACTTGCATTCCCATCCAGAGCTTTCGTTTAAGGAATATGAAACGGCAGCCTTTGTGGCGGAGAAATTGAAAGAAATCGGTATCACCGAGATCGAATCTAAAGCAACTACCGGCTGGTCTGCGCTGATCCGGGGAAAAAATCCTGAAAAAAAGACCGTGGCTCTTCGTGCGGACATGGATGCTTTGCCAATCATTGAGGCAAATGAGGTGCCGTACAAGTCCCAAAACCCTGGCGTCATGCATGCCTGTGGTCACGATGCACACACGGCCTCTCTTTTGGGAGCTGCAAAAATTTTGAATGAAGTCCGAGATCAGTTTGAGGGAACCATCAAGTTGATCTTTCAGCCTGGAGAGGAAATCATTCCAGGAGGGGCGTCGCTCATGATTAAAGACAAGGTTCTCGAAAATCCAAGACCCAATGCCATTCTAGGCCAACACGTGATGCCGATGATTCCTGCCGGCAAGGTAGGCTTCCGTTCCGGCCTCTACATGGCCAGCACAGATGAATTGTACCTGACTATCAAAGGAAAAGGAGGGCATGGTGCGATGCCTGAAACCTTCATCGACCCGGTATTGATCTCTGCGCACTTACTGGTGGCCCTGCAGCAAATTGTCAGCCGAGTAGCCAATCCCAAGATTCCATCGGTACTTTCCTTTGGACGCGTGGAGGCACTTGGAGCAACGAACATCATTCCCAATGAGGTCAAGATTCAGGGGACTTTCCGTACCCTAGACGAAGCCTGGAGAGCCAAAGCGCACGAGAAGATGCGGCTGATCGCCCAGGGCATCGTGGAAGGGATGGGGGGCCAGCTGGACTTTGAAATCCGGAAGGGATACCCTTTTCTAAAAAATGAACCCGCCTTGACGGCTCGCTCTGTGGAGGCTGCCCGTGCCTATTTGGGAGCAGAAAATGTCCTTGACTTGGACATCTGGATGGCTGCCGAAGACTTTGCCTTTTTCTCGCAAGAGGTGGATGGCTGCTTTTACCGATTGGGCACGCGCAACGAAGCCAGAGGCATTACCTCAGGCGTGCATACCTCCACTTTTGATATTGAAGAAGAAGCCTTGGAAATCGGCGCGGGCCTAATGGCCTGGTTGGCCGTATCCGAATTGGCCTCCAAATAAATAACCTCTTGCTATGAAAAGAATCTTCTCTTTCGTCCTTACCCTTGCATTCACCTTGCTGGTTTCTCAAGCCTTTGCTTGGGGACAATTGGGACATTACCTGATTGGCTACCTTGCAGAAAAGCAACTCAAGAAGTCCACATTGAAGAAGGTGGAGGCATTGATTTATCCCACTTCCCTCAGCAAAAGCGGAACTTGGATGGATGACATCCGTTCGGACAAAAACTACGATTACGCGACCACATGGCATTACCTGAACAGTAAAAGCGGGGAATACGATCCGAGCAACCAGGAAAAAACAGGGGACGCCTACGAGGCCATTCAGCGCATCAAGGCGGAGTTGAAAAAAGGAGGCTTGGACCCAAAAACGGAGGCTGAAAAATTGAAAATGCTCATCCACATGATCGAGGATATCCACCAGCCACTGCATGTGGGGACCGGAACCGACAAGGGAGGCAATGATGTGAAAATTGAATTTTTTGGTCAGCCCACCAACTTACATGCCCTTTGGGATAGTGGAATGATCGATCGACAGGGAATGAGCTATACGGAGCTGGCGGAAGAATTGTACCGTCGCATGACACCTCAAATGCAGGCTTCTTACCGTGCTGCTACGATGCAGGACTGGTTGAAAGAGGCGGTAAGCTACCGTTCGCAAGTGTACAACCTGCCGGAAAACAAGCGGATCAGTTACCCCTACCTCTACGAGAATTTCCGTATTGCCGAGGAGCGTTTGATTGCTGCTAGCGTGCGTCTCGCCCAGGTTTTGGAGGAGATTTATCCGTAATAAAAGGGGATAAAGTTTTATTTTTTAGAAATTTGTCTTAAATTCATAGACAAATGTCCTAATATGTATCCCGTCGTCCCTTCCTCAAATCTCATTTCGGTTGTGAATGAAATGGAGTCCTATGCGACCAGCCTCCCTCGGTATGGGCGGCAGGCAAGCAGATCCACGCTAGGCGAAGGCCTTCGTTCAGCCCAGTTTTTTTCAGACCGCATGTTGTTGGTGGAGTTGATTCGCAAAGGGATTCCTACCTCACTTTTTTTGACGATCAAAGAAATAGCACCATTTTCAGACGAGGAGTGGTCGGATTTTTTGGATATTTCGCTGAAGTCTTTGCAGCGCTACAAAAAAGAACCGGACTACCTTTTCAAATCTATCCATTCCGAAAAAATCATTGAGCTGGCAGAAGTAACGGTGATGGGCCTGGAGGTATTTGATAGCGCCGCCGATTTTGGAGCCTGGCTCAATGCACCCAGTCCCGCGCTTGGCGGCAAGATGCCATTGGAGTTGTTGAAGGATTCCTACGGCCAAGAGCTGGTCATCCAGGAGTTGCACCGCATCGACCAAGGGATCTTTGTCTGATGCATATCTATCGCTTGGTGCGGAAAAAGTATGCCAATCCCCTATCTGGGGAAGGGGCATCTCGATCTGGAAACCGATGGAATTCCAAGGGGACATCCCTCATTTACTGTGCGGCAAGTCGGGCCTTGGCCATGGCTGAGGTAGCAGTGCACCTTTCCTTAGGACTTTTGCCCAAGGATTACGAGATGGTCGAACTGGAAATTCCGAGCAAGGTGAGCATCAAGACGCTTGCTTTGGAGGCTTTGCCGGAGGGCTGGAATAGTTTTCCCCACCTACTTCAGACGCAGCAGCTCGGGGATGAGTTTGTGGCAGCGGAGAAAAGTTGCGTGCTGCAAGTACCTTCGGCAGTAGTGCCTGGCGATTTCAATTACTTGCTAAATCCCATGCATCGAGATTTTGCTCAGATTCAAGTCAAGAGCAGGGTAGATTTTCCCTTCGATCCGCGATTTTTTGGGGTCTGATTACTTTTGTGTGGCCTGAAACTTGGCCTTTGCCCCATCCAAAAATTCCACAAATGCAGCAATGTCCGTGTTATAGCTTCTTGGAGCGGCTAGGAGTTTTTCCTGGTGGTCCAGGATGACATAGTAGGGCTGTGCGTTATTGTTGAATCGGGTGATCTGGAAGTCGGCATTTTGCTTGCCCAGGGTCTTTTTTTCCTTGCCATCGTAGCTAGAAGTGTACCACTTGCTTTCGGGGAGCTCCAGTCGCTCGTCAATGTACAAGGCCACCATCACATAGTCTTCCTTCAGGCGTTTCAACACCTGTGGATCTACCCATACATTTTCTTCCATCTTACGGCAGTTGACGCAGCCATGCCCTGTGAAGTCAATCAATAGTGGCTTTCCTTCTCGCTTGGCGGCGGCAAGGGCTTGCTCGTAATCAAAATAACCAGGAATCCCGTGCGGAATTTTAAGCAAGTCTCCGTACAGGACCACTTCTGTGGAGGCGTTTGTAGGGTCACTGTTTCCGGATCCATTCAGGCTAAACTGCTGGGTAGTCAAGGGAGGCAAGTACCCGCTCAATGCCTTGAGCGGTGCTCCCCATAGTCCTGGGATCATGTACACCACGAAGGCAAAAGTGATCAAAGCCAGTAGCAAGCGAGGCACGCCCAACTGCTCCAGCTTGGAGTCGTGTGGAAGTCTGATTTTCCCCAATAAGTATAATCCTAGAGCGGAGAAAATCACAATCCAAATGGCTAGGAAGATATCTCGGTCCAAGATCCCCCAGTGGTAGACCAAGTCCGCAATGGAGAGGAATTTGAAGGCCAAGGCCAATTCCAAAAATCCCAAGACCACCTTCACGGTATTCAGCCAGCCCCCAGATTTGGGAAGGCGCTGCATCCACTCGGGGAAAATGGCAAATAGCGTAAAGGGAATGGCAAAGGCGAGACCGAAGGAAAACATGCCCAAGACGGGCTTCACTAATTCGCCTCCTGCGGAGGAAATCAAAATTGAACCGACAATCGGACCAGTACAAGAAAAAGAAACCAGAACCAAGGTAAAGGCCATGAAGAACACGCCCCCAAGCCCTCCTTTTTCAGCTTTTGCATCTATTTTGTTGACAAAGCTGGAAGGGAGTGTCAGTTCAAACATTCCCAAAAAGGCCAATGCAAACACTACAAATATGCCAAAGAAAAAGACATTGGGAATCCAGTGGGTGGCGAGCCAGTTTGCAAACTCAGGTCCTTGAATGGCCGCAACAGCGGTGCCGGCAATTGTATAGATGCCGATAATAGAAATGCCGTAGATAAATGCCTGGCGAATGCCTTCGGATCGTTTTTTGGATCTCCCAGTAAAGAAGCTCACCGTCATCGGGAGCATCGGAAACACACATGGGGTCAGCAAGGCGGCTAAGCCAGCCAAAAAGGCCAGTACCATAAAGCCCCAAAGGGATGCCGTTTCTTCTTCCCCTGCAAACTCATCCGTTGTGGAGGCGGCAGCAGAAGCGGAGTCGGCTGTTCCGGCTAGAGTGGAATCAGGTTCTGCTGTGGTAGGGGAAGCGCTAGTTGCTTCTTCAAGTGGAGCCTCTTCCAAGGTGGCGGCTTCTTTTTGGAGGTCTTCGGTAGCTGCAGGATTTTCTTTTGCGGTAAATGGAATCTCGATGTCCAACTCGTAGTTGATGCACTGCCCGGTCAGGTCCGTACACATTTGGTACTCCAAGGAGCCGGTGACTTTTCCCGTGGTGCTGAGTAGCTTGACGGGCTGCTCAAAGCGCCCTTTTCCCATAAAGTAGGTTATGTCCCCTTCCCAAACCTCGTCATACTTCTTTTTGGGTTGGATCGCCTGAAGCTTTCCTGCCACCGAATAATCAGTTGAGCTGGTAGGAACAAATTCGGTCAATAAGGGACCTAGATTTTTATCGAAATCATTGGAATACACATACCATCCCATGGGAATTTGTGCTTCCAGCACAACTGTGGCCTGCTTCCCTACCATGAGCTCCTTGCCTTCTAGGCGGACGTTCCAAACTGGGGGCTTGACCAACTGAGCCTGCGCCCATGGGCTGATGAGCAGCACAAGCGCAAGGAGGAGGAGGCAATTTTTTTGGAAGCGAGTCATGAAATACAGGGTTTACCTAGAGGAAACTATAACTAAAGGGCTAAAGTTTTTCGTGGTTTGGGGAGTCAAAGGATGAGCCATACTTATTTTCCGTTCAGGGTGCTAAAGTGCCTGAAAAAGGCGGCGATGGTTTCGATGCCAATCAGGTAGTTTTTCACCCCATAGTGCTCGTTGGGTGAGTGCAAGGCGTCCGTGTCTAGTCCAAAACCAAATAGGATGGGATCGGAACCCAACTCTTTTTGAAAGAGGGCTACGATAGGAATGGACCCCCCTTCTCGGGTAGGAATCGGTCGTTTGCCGAAGGTCTCCTCCATGGCAGCTTCTGCCGCTTGGTAGCCTAGGGAAGAGTCTGACACCACTGCAGGAGCGCCACCGTGGTGTGCTTTTACCTTGACGGTTACCGACGCTGGGGCGATGGCCTTGAAATGAGTTTCAAAAAGGGTGGCGATTTCGTGCCAGTCCTGGTCAGGGACCAAGCGCATGGAAATCTTGGCAAAGGCCTTGGAAGGAAGTACGGTCTTGGCTCCCTCACCGGTGTACCCTCCCCAGATCCCATTCACATCTAGCGTAGGACGGATGCCAATGCGCTCGATGGTGGTGTAGCCTTTTTCCCCATGCACTTCTTGGATATCTAGCTTGCCTTTGTATTCTGAAAGATCAAAAGGAGCTTCGTTGAGGCGCTGACGCTGTGCTGCGCTGAGTTCCTGCACTTTCTCGTAAAACCCAGGGATGGTGATGTGCTCATTTTCGTCCTTGAGGGACGCGATCATTTTGCAAAGGACATTGATAGGGTTTGCTACAGCGCCTCCATAGGTACCGGAGTGCAGGTCTCGGTTGGAGCCTGTCACCTCTACTTCCATGTAGGCCATGCCGCGCAGACCTACTGTGATGGAAGGGTCTTGCATGCCGATCATGTGCGTGTCGGAGATCAAGATGACATCTGCCCGGAGACGCTCCTTGTTGGCCAGCACAAACTTATCCAAGTTGTCCGAGCCGATTTCCTCTTCCCCTTCGATCATAAACTTGACATTGCAAGGGAGGTCGCTTGTGGCCATCATTGCTTCAAAGGCCTTGATGTGCATGTAGAACTGCCCCTTGTCGTCTGCTGCTCCTCGGGCAAAAATAGCTCCTTCGGGATGGATAGCCGTTTTCTTCAATACCGGCTCAAAAGGTGGGGAATCCCAGAGTTCGTAGGGATCCGCAGGCTGCACGTCGTAGTGGCCGTAAACCAATACGGTAGGTAGTTTTGGATCAATTATTTTTTCTCCGTATACAATCGGGAAACCAGGGGTTTCACAGATTTCCACCCGATCTGCACCCGCTTTTTCCAGGGAGTTTTTGACAAAATTGGCTGCCGCCACTACGTCTCCCTTGAATTTGGGATCTGCGCTCACCGAAGGAATGCGGAGGAGGTCAAAGAGTTCTTGAAGAAAGCGGGCTTTATTTTTTTCGAGGTAGGATGCTACAGACATGTAAGAAAGTCTTTGGGGTGAATTGGTCTCAAAATTATCCCTTTCGAGCCGATTTTCCTTCTTTTTTCCTTCTTTTGTGTTTACACGCCTTCGGCAAAAATCAAGCTCCATGAAAGCAGTTCTTTGTACCCAATTTGGACTTCCCGACACCTTGCAGGTGCAGGAGGTTTCCACTCCTGTCGCCGGGCCCAAGCAGGTGGTCATCACCGTAGCGGCCTGTGGGGTAAATTTTCCGGATGTGCTGATCATTCAGAACAAGTACCAGTTTAAGCCAGAGCTCCCCTTTTCACCTGGAGGAGAGGTGGCGGGGATCTTGTCCGAACTGGGGGACGAGGTTCAAGGCCTGGAATTGGGGCAGCCTGTTCTTGCTCTTTGTGGCTGGGGAGGCTTTGCCGAAAAGGTGGCGGTAGATGCAGATCGGGTATTTCCCTTGCCAGAAGGGATTTCACCTGAGGTAGCGGCGACCACACTGTACACCTATGGCACTTCCTACCATGCGCTGAAAGATCGTGCTCAACTGCAGGCAGGGGAAACGCTGCTTGTACTGGGTGCCGCAGGAGGAGTGGGTTTGGCGGCGGTGGAACTGGGCACCTTGATGGGGGCTCGCGTAATTGCAGCAGCATCTACGGAAGAAAAGCTTGCCCTTTGCCGAGAGAAGGGGGCAGTGGAAACGATCAATTACGAAACGGAGGACCTGAAAACGCGAATCAAAGAGTTGACTGGAGGACGGGGTGTGGATGTGGTCTACGATCCGGTGGGAGGAAAATTTTCCGAAGCCGCCTTGCGAGGCATGGCCTGGAAAGGGCGCTATTTGGTGGTTGGCTTTGCAAATGGAGAAATCCCGCAGCTCCCGATGAACCTTCCCCTTTTGAAGGGCTGTTCGGTGGTCGGCGTGTTTTGGGGCCAGTTTGCTAAGCTAGAACCGAGGGCTAGTCTTCAAAATACCCGACAGCTGCTTGCTTGGATTCAGGAAGGAAAGATTCGGCAGCATGTGGGGAAAAGGTATAGTTTGGCTGAGGCTCCTCAGGCTTTGCAGGATCTGATGGATCGTAGAATGCTGGGGAAGGGAGTGGTTTTATTAGTAGCAAGTATCTAGTAGCAAGTATCAAGATTATACGAAGTACCCTGCCTTTGGCAGGCAAGCCTACCTGCGGAAGGCAGGCCCGTCTGCCGACAGGCAGGCAAGATGCTTTAAACCACATAGACACATAGGATCTTTTCTATGTGTCTATGTGGTTTTTTTAAAACTTCTGTTGTAAGATTTTGAGAAGCCTACCGCGCAGGGATCTCTCTGCATTGTCCCCTATCCCCCACTTTTTAGTTCTCCTTTTTACTTTTTAGAAACAGAAAAAACTACACAAAACATAGTTTAAAGTATAATTTATTTATATTTAAGAATTATTGTTTAATCTTTAAATTTTTGTTTATGAATACTGACTTTTGTGCTTTTGCTTCAACTAGTTCTTTTTGGAATTCACCCTCCAATTTTAGGGCAGTTCATCAGAAATCCAACTCCTTTTTTTCTGATTATCTCCCCCATAATTTCAAACGTATCTACTTTTGGCTTATCTTAAACTTATTCCAGTCCCTTCCTTCAAAAAGAGGCATTTTTACCTTTAAAAGCCAGCTGTTTAGTGTAATTATTGGCAAGTTTTTCTCTTTCGTAGTTCTCTGTTTTCAATTTCTTTTATCACCAAAAACGGCATTAGACATCCTTTATGCTGCTTTGGGTAGTGCACCCCTTTCTCAAAAAAGGGGATTTATTAGAGCATAAGAGAAAGTTGGTCGCTCCAACCTCTCTGAGTCCAGTTACGAACGAGTTTTTTGAATAGTATATGAAGTCAGCTTTCTTTTTTCTGTACGCTTTGGTTTTTAGTTCTCTTTCATGGGCACAAGAGGTAAAGAGTCCCTATTTGATCCGATCAACATTGGGAGAGGCGGGGGCATCTGTAAGGGCCTCCATTGAGGGGAGAACTTATGTCGTTGAAGCAAGTGTGGGACAATCAGGTGTAATTGGGACCTATTATGGAGTTAAATACAGCGCGATTCAAGGGTTTATCCAGCCGTATACCGTCTCTACCTTGAAGGAGCCGCTTCCTTTTTCCAATTTATTGGTAACGGTTTTTCCGAATCCGTTCTCCGATGCGCTTACGATTTCCTTTTCCAAACCAATCAATGGTGACGTGGAGGTAGAGGTAGTTGATATGTTGGGTAGATCGGTGTTTTCAAAAATCTATATCGCAGCGCAATTACTAGAGGTTAGCTTTAATCCACTCTCCCACGCCACCTATATTTTAAAAGTAATCCATAAGAATCAAGTCTATCTGAAAAAAATCTCTAAAAACTGAATTTTTTGGAATTCTTAGCACGCCATCACATGAAACTATTTTTCTCATTTCTGCTCCTCGTTTTTTTGTGTTCCAATGGATTTTCACAAACCCTAGGAATAAGCTACCAGGCTGTCATCATCGACCCAGAAAAACCCCAATCCAACACAGGTGATGCACAAGGCGGGGTATTGGTCAATCAGGTGGTAACTATTCAATTTACCGTTTTAAACGAAAAAAATGAGGAGGAATTCCAAGAAGTCCATACTACCCGCACCGATGGCTACGGCATGATTAATTTGGTAATCGGACAGGGGTCTAGCCCAAAGCAACAAGTTTTTAAGGACATCAATTGGAATGGGCGGATCAAAAAATTGAGAGTGGAGATCAATTTTTCGGTGCGACCTGAGTTTACCATCCTCAGTGAGCAGCTCCTCACCTACATGCCTCACCCGATTAATGAGGAAGCCTTGAATACACTTACGCAGCTGGCCTCCGAACAAACCACTATAAAAGAGGATATTTTAGCGCTTCAAGTGGCACTTAATCCCAAGGGAGATACCCTTGATTTTTTAAAGATTAGAAGCGATTTACTTCCAGAATCAGACAATCAGTATACACTGGGCTCCTTTGATAAGCGATGGAAAGGAATTCATGTGGGCCCTGGAACCCTTTACATTACAGACATTACCTTGGGAACCGACGCGGAACTAACTGTAAATAACGGAGTGCTCAGGATAAATGGGGCCAATCAACTCCAGGTAGGGCAACTAAAATTTGTCAACAATACCATTGAATCCACAGAGCTTTCCACGGACATTCAAATTGGAGTTTTAGAATCTTCTGCCAACTTGGTTTTAAATCGAAATATCGTCATTGGGGAACGAAAGACCCTCATTTTTCAAGATGGAAGTAGACAGTTTACCGCTCCAATAAATGCAGACTGGAATGCAGTGGGAGGACTTGCTGAAATCCGCAATAAGCCAGCCCTTCTTCAAGGCGCTACGGGTCCGAAAGGTGATCCAGGTGCTCCAGGCCCCACTGGTCTAAAAGGAGACACAGGGGCCACAGGTCCTGCGGGTCCCAAAGGTGATCCAGGCGCGATTGGAACTCAAGGAAATGTAGGTCCCACTGGCCCCAAGGGAGATACGGGTGCTACTGGTCCGATTGGCCGGAAAGGAGACACGGGTGAGCCAGGTCCAGTTGGTCTGAAAGGGGATACAGGACTAACGGGTCCTACCGGCTTGAAGGGAGATACTGGTGCTGCGGGCCCGATTGGACTCACCGGCGCTACTGGGTTAACTGGTGCCAAGGGAGACACAGGTGCCACCGGTGCCGCAGGTGCCAAAGGAGACACGGGAGATCCGGGCTCGATTGGTCCTAAAGGAGATACAGGATTAACGGGCCCTACCGGCTTGAAGGGAGATACTGGTGCTACGGGCCCGATTGGACTCACTGGAGCCACAGGCTTAACTGGTCCTAAGGGAGAAACCGGAGGTACAGGTTCAGTGGGTCCGAAGGGAGATAAAGGGGATACGGGACCTATTGCAGATATTCTGGAAATTGGTTCCCAAGATGGCAACCAAAGCCCCTACGAAACCTTAGACATGAGCAAGCAAGTATTTACTTTTGGGGATGGTCATTGGTACTTACCGGAAGCCAAAGAAGGGAAGATCTGTTATTTTGTACTGAATACAGGCGGAAGTCCTGAAGACATAACGGTCATCGTATGGCAACTTAGACTAACTGATGCATCTGTAGTTAAAGACGCAAATTGGCAACCCTTTCTTTTTGGAGGTTCTAAAAAATCAGTTCCTTCCCTAGTTACTGCAATATTTACTGGCGGTGCATGGTCTGTCTCCCAGGGAACAACCTACTAAACAACTCGACATTCTTCAATCAGCGTTAGACATTCGATATTTAAGGAGTATCAAGTCGCTAGTATCAAGATTGTACGAAGTACCAAGTACAATGTACCAAGAACCTTAAATAGCAGAATTGTAGTCTAATTCGAATCCCTACATTGTACTTGGAACATGGTACTTCGTACAACCTTCTATAAATACATTCCCGTAAAATTCCCCTTCTCCTTCGCCAAATCCTCAGGAGTACCGGCAAAGGTCAGTTGACCCCCTTTATTTCCCCCTTCTGGTCCCAAGTCAATCACCCAATCCGCACATTTGATCACCTCGGTGTTGTGTTCGATGATGATTACGGAGTGTCCCTGGTCAATGAGCGCATTGATGCTGTGCAAAAGCTTGCTGATGTCGTGAAAATGCAAGCCCGTAGTCGGTTCATCAAAGATAAAGAGGATGTGATCTCCGGTTTTGGTGCCGCCCTTGCCTAAGAAGGAAGCCAGCTTGACTCGCTGGGCCTCTCCACCCGAGAGGGTATTCGAACTCTGGCCCATGCCAATGTAGCCCAAGCCAACTTCTTGCAGAGGAAGGAGGCGATTGATCAACTGAGACTTTTCCTTGAAAAATTCGATGGCTTCGTCAATGGTCATGTCCAGCACCTCGGAAATGTTTTTGTCCTTGTAGGTGACTTCCAAGATTTCATTTTTGAAGCGCTTCCCTTTGCATGACTCGCAGGTGAGGTGGATGTCCGCCATAAACTGCATTTCTACGGTTACATTGCCCTCCCCTTGGCAGGCTTCACAGCGACCGCCATCTACATTGAAGGAGAAAAAGGCAGGCTTGTAGCCCCGCTGCTTCGAGAGCGGCTGCTCTGAAAAGAGGGTTCGAATGACGTCATAAGCCTTCACATAAGTGACTGGGTTGGAGCGGGATGACTTGCCAATCGGGTTTTGATCCACAAACTCCACTTGGGTGACCTTCTTGTAATCCCCCTCGAGCTTATCGTACTTTCCGGCTTCGTCCATCACTGTGCCCAGCAGTCTTCCAAGCGCTGGGTAAAGGATCTTCTTCACCAAAGTTGACTTGCCCGAACCAGAGACTCCGGTCACAACGGTGAGCGTGTGGAGGGGAAACTGTACCGCTAAATTTTTAAGGTTGTTTTCTCGAGCACCTTTGATCCAGATGGAATCTTTCCAGCTGCGGTTGCCTGCTTTGGTGAATATCTTCTCTTCACCACGTAGGTATTTGGCGGTGTAGGTAGTGCCATGCGAAATGAGGTCCTCGATGCTTCCTTGGAAAAGCAATTCTCCTCCTTTTATGCCTGCCTCTAGTCCTATGTCAATCAATTGGTCGGCCGCCCGCATCACTTTTTCCTCGTGCTCCACAACAATGACCGTGTTGCCCAAGTTTTTCAAGGCCTTCAGTACTTCGATCAGTCGATCGGTATCCCGTGGGTGAAGTCCAATGCTGGGCTCATCCAGAATGTACATGGAGCCTACCAAAGCAGATCCCAGTGAGGTGGCCAACTTAATCCGTTGGTATTCGCCCCCGGATAAGCTAGAGGTGAGGCGGTTGAGGGTCAAATAGCCCAGTCCCACCTGGTTCATAAACTCCAATCGACTGGTAATTTCCTTAAGCAATCGGCTGGCTAACTTCGCTTCGTGGGTAGAAAGCTTTATGGTTTGGAAAAATTGAAGCGCATCTTCAATGGGCATCAACACCAGGTCTGTGATGGATTTACCTCCAAGCTGCACGTAGGAAGCATCTTTTCGCAAACGCGTGCCTCGGCAATCCGGGCAAGCAGTACGTCCCCGGAATCGGGAAAGCATGACGCGGTATTGGATTTTGTAGGTTTTGGACTCCAGGTCTTCAAAAAACTCATGGAGTCCACGGAAATATGCATTTCCCTTCCAAAGCAGGGATTGTTCTTTCTCGGTCAGGTCTTGGTAGGCACGGTGAATGGGAAAATCGAAGTCGATTCCTTTTTTCAATAGCGGTTCCAACCAGCCTTTCCCGCTTTCCCCTCTCCAAGGCGCAATCGCCCCCTCGTACACCGATAGCTCCTTGTCTGGAATGACCAAATCCTGGTCGATGCCCAAGACTGTTCCAAAGCCTTCGCAGCGCTTGCAGGCTCCGTAAGGATTGTTGAAGGAGAAGAAATTGACAGAAGGGAGTTCAAAGGACATCCCGTCCAACTCAAATCGGTCCGAAAAAGTACGGGTCTCCTGTCCAGGAAGTGTGATTTTACAGTTTCCATGCCCTTCAAAAAGCGCAGTTTGGATGGAGTCGGCCAACCGAAATTGGTTGTCTTCTACTTCTTTCTGTACCGTCAAGCGGTCGATTAAAATTTCATAGTTTCCTTTTTCGATTTTTGGCAGCGCCAAAATCTCCTCCAGGACCAGCACTTCTCCATCTCGCAATACGCGGGTATAGCCTTTTTGAAGCAAGAGTTCGAGTTCCTTTTCGAGTTTTCGATCTCCCGAGGGCTGCAGGGGGCAAGAGATCATCACTTTGGACTCCTCCTCGAAGGAATGCACAAAATCCACGATGTCACTCACGGTATGGTGCTTGACCTCTTTTTCAGAAATCGGAGAATAGGTTTTGCCCACACGGGCAAAGAGAAGTTTCAGGTAATCGTAGATTTCGGTAGTGGTGCCTACGGTAGAGCGGGGATTTTTGGTGCTTACCTTTTGCTGGATGGCAATGGCCGGAGCCACCCCTTTGATGTATTCCACCTCGGGCTTTTCCATCCTCCCCAAAAACTGTCGTGCATAGGAGCTCAAGCTCTCCACATACATGCGTTGCCCTTCGGCAAAAAGCGTATCAAAGGCCAAGGAAGACTTGCCCGAGCCAGACAAACCCGTGATGACCACAAAGGCATTTCTGGGAATGGCCACACTGAGGTGCTTCAGGTTATTGACCTGCGCATTTTTAATCAAAATAAAGTCCTTCGGATCGAGGGAATCAATGTCTTGGGTGACCGGGGTACTGGGCAACTTCATAAAGCGCAATTTAGCAATCAAACCTGGCAACTGCAGGAAAAGTTAACTCTTTGCTACAAATTTGAGGGGAAGGAACCTAAATTAACCAGCGGCTTAGGTTTTCGCTCTCAAATTTATCCTTTTCTTCGCATCATGGATTTCGAACTACTCCGTACCGGATTGGCAGAAGGGCTGCAGCAACTCAGTTGGCTGGAAGCGTTTGCCGTCTTGATGGGGATTACCTCGGTGTATTTTTCCACGAAGCAACACATTTTGGTGTACCCCACAGGCATCGTATCCGTGCTCATCTACGTGTGGATATGTTTTGACTATGGGCTCTATGCGGACATGGGCATCAATGCCTATTACTTTGGCATGTCCGTCTATGGCTGGTACTTGTGGACACATCCCCAAGAAAAGCAGGATACCCTTCCCGTCACCTGGCTAGATGGCAAGGGTTGGTTTTTTTCACTTCTAATTTTTGGGTGTTCCTTTCCGCTATTGGCCTGGTCCTTACTTCAGTTTACGGACAGCACGGTACCCTATTGGGATTCCTTCACCACGGCTTCGGCTTTTGTGGCCATGTGGTTGATGGCGAAAAAAAAGGTGGAAAGTTGGATTTTTTGGATCTTGACCGATGTCGTTTCCATTCCGCTCTATTTCCACAAAGGACTTGTGCTGACGTCTTTTCAGTATTTGTTCTTCACCGCCTTGGCGATAGCGGGGCTTTTTTCTTGGATTCAAGCCACCCGAACCCATGCAAAAGCCTAAGCGCATCCTGATTTTGGGGCCTGAGTCTACTGGAAAAAGTACGCTGGCATCGGCTTTGGCGGCCTACTTCCAAGAGCCCTGGGTGCCTGAAGTAGCAAGGGAGTACTTGGAAAAACTAGACCGTCCCTATGCCTACGAAGACCTCCTTCAAATCGGCAAGCAACAAATGCAGATGGAGGATGAACTTGCTGTAAATGCAAAAAGCTACCTCTTCTGTGACACCGACTTGCGGGTGATTCAGGTCTGGTCCCAGCACCGCTATGGGAAAGTAGATCCCTGGGTGCTGGAGGAATTGGAGCGTCGAACTTACGACTTGATCCTCTTGTGCGCACCTGACTTGCCCTGGCAAGCAGACCCTTTGCGGGAGCATCCTGATCTCGAAATGCGGCAGCAATTTTTTGAAATCTACCAACAACTCACTGAAGCGAGTGGATTTCCTTGGATTCTTGTTTCCGGAGATACTGCCAAAAGGCTGAGCACTGCCATCCAGTCGGTAAGGTCTTTGAAAAAAGAGTAAAATCGCTTTACCTGCCTGTGGATAACCGTTTATTTTTCCGAAGAATGTTTGGTGATAAATCGGAAGGTTGCCTCAAAGGCCTTGACCCAGTTTTGGTGAAGTAAAAATGCATGCACCTCATCCGGGAAGACCAGTTGCTCTACTTCCACTCCCTGCTTCCGCAACACTTCTGCCAGTTCCACACTTTCGGAAAAGAGCACGTTGCGGTCGTCATCCCCATGGATAAGCAATACGGGATCCTTCCAGTTTTCCACACGAGCCATAGGAGAGGAGCGAAAGGCCAGATCGGCCATTTCTGGAAATTTCTCAGGGGCATACCACGAAGCAAAAACGGGAATGTCGTTGTTCCAATTGTGGACGCCATGGATGTCGACGCCTACGTGGAACTTTTCGGGGGCCTGTGTCAGTGCATGGGCGGTCAAGTATCCTCCATAACTTCCACCCCATGGAGCAATTCTGCCTGCATCCACATCGGATCGGGAAGCCAAATAGTCTGCTGCTGCCAAGACATCCTGTACCTCGCTAGCACCTCCTGCTCCGAAGTTTTTCTCCTCCCTAAAGTCCATTCCATAGCCGATGCCACTGCGGTAATTGAGCGTCAAGGCAATGTAGCCCTGGGATGCAAAATACTGTTGAGCGCCATAGGTGTGGGAATAGTACAGGCCATAGTTGTAGCCCAAAAGCATCTGCCTGCGGCTACCTCCATGCATAAAAATGACGGCAGGATATTTTTTCTTGGGATCGTAGTTTGGCGGTAAAAACAACTGAGCGGAAGTTTTGAAACCATCTTTTGCGGTAAGGGTGATTGCTTCTGGCTTGCTGAAGGTCTTTGGAAAATCCTTTGGGAAGCGAGCTTCTGCAAGTAGTTTGCTTTTTCCCGATAGGTGAAGTGTAGGCCAGCCTGGCTGATTCCAGTTGGACTCGAAACATGCCCAACCCTTTTCTACCGCTACGGGAGCCCATGAGATGCTTTCTGGATTAGAAAGTAGTTGCATCTCCAGTGTGGATAAGTTGAGCAGCGACACCTGACGTCGGTCAATATTTCCAATGTTATGAGTCACGAGCAGGTCTTTCTTGGTGTAGGAAGTTTGCACCCATTCGACTTGCCCTTCTCCAGGACTGAGATGCTTTACCTGCTTTGTTTTTGGGTGGACGGCATAGAGCTGCATCCAGTTATTTTTTTCCCAAGGAAAGACGAGTTGCCCATCGGGCGTCCACCAGAGGCGCTCAGAGGACGCTGGGAGGTCGTCTACCATCACTGAGCCGTCGCCTTGATCTGCCCTCCACACTTCCACTGCCGCCATAGTTGCGAGCTGAAGGACGCGGATACTCCAGGGATTGGCTTCCGTCAGCGAGGTGAAGGGGAGTTGATTTAGGACGTTTGGTACACGCAAGTAGGCGAGTTGGGTTCCATCCGGGCTCCAGGCGGGGTAGCTGTCGTGGTCCAAACTGGCTTCTGGAAAGTGGAGGCTCTTTTTTGCAAAATTCCAAAGGCCCACAAAAGAATGGTCGGTGCGTGCTGACACAAAGGCTAGGTAGTTTCCATCTGGAGAAAAGGCCAGGTTAGAGGAAGTACCTCTAGCTACAAATAGGGGCTTGCCTATTTGCCCACTGCTGTCGGAAAGTGCCTTTAAGTATACTTCCCCTCCCTGCAAAAAAGCGACCTGCTTGCCGTCTGGGCTAAATACGGGGGATGCTCCCAAGGAAAATTCCCGACTTTTTCCAGTTTGGAGGTGGACCACATGAATTTTCTTTTGAGTGTTTTCCTGAAGTTGCGCAGGATTGGCTGCATAGCCCGAGGAGTTTTTGGGATTTCCGCGAACTACCAGCAAGGTGTTCCCATCGGGAGAAAAAACCAAAGGCCCTAGATCCACTCCTTGATCTCCAATGTACTGCGTCAGCTGTTGCGCCTCATAAGCTGGGGCTTTGGCATAAAACACATTGCGCTCCCCCTTGTCGTTGAACATCCAGGCCAAGGCCTTGCCATCTGCAGATGCAGTCATGTGAGTAGGAAATGCGGCCGACAAGTAGTCCCCTAGTTGCTGGGCCATACCCTCGAAGGAGCAAAAAAGAAGTGAAAAGAGAAGAATATAATTTTTCATGGGAGCAGGTTTTGGTAAAAGGTACAAATTCTCTTTTATTTCCAAAAAAAACCGAGATGCGACAGCTGGCTTTAGCCTTAGTTTCTATCCTAGTAGTGTGGAGCACCGCAGTGGAGGCCCAACAAAAAAAGCTTGTTTTCATTATTCTAGATGGGATTCCCGCCCAAGACCTAGAGCGGGTAGCTACCCCCAACTTGGATCAAATTGCCAGTCATGGAGGCTATGCACGCGCCTATACAGGAGGTGAGGCAGAAGGCTTTTCCGAATCCCCTACGATTTCCGCGGTAGGCTACAACACCCTCCTAACGGGTACTTGGGCACACAAGCATCAGGTATGGGGTAATGGCATCGAATCTCCCAATTACCAGTACTGGACGATTTTCCGCTACCTGCGCGAGGCTCGCCCAGATGCGAAGTTGGCTATTTTCTCCACCTGGCAGGACAACCGCACCAAGCTCCTGGGAGAAAATCTCCCGCAAACAAACTTCCTCCGGTTGAACCAGTCTCTGGATGGTCTGGAATTGGATACGCTGCGCTATCCACATGATCCGGAGCACCACTACATCTCCCACATTGACCAAAAAGTGGCCGAGGAAGCCGCAGCCTATCTCACTACGCAAGGACCTGACCTCACCTGGGTGTATCTCCAATACACGGATGACATGGGGCATCGGCATGGAAGAAGTACGGAGCTTGATGCCGCCATCCAAAAAGCGGATGCGCAAGTGGGATTAATTTGGCAGGCCATTCAGCAGCGGCAACAAAAAGGCGAGGACTGGCAGCTCTGGGTTACGACCGATCATGGGCGCAAGGAGCCCGATGGAAAGGATCACGGAGGGCAGAGCGATGCCGAACGAGAAATCTGGATCAGCACCAATGCCAAGGAACTCAATACCCGGTTTGAATCGGGACGGGCCGCAATGGTTGATCTACTTCCATCCATGATTCGCTTTTTTAATCTCGTGGTGCCGGAGCAGCAAGAACGTGAATTGGATGGTGTGTCCCTGACGGGACCTCTTTCCCTGAGCAACTTGACTTTGGTCGGTAGGGGAAAAAACCAACTGCTTACCTGGATTCCTGGAGCAGAACCCGAAACTCTTTCAGTCTACTGGAGTCCTACTGATCACTTTGGGGAAGGAGGCTCGGATGAGTATTTTTTCTTAGGAGAGGTGCCTTCCGATGCGAAGCAGTATGCGCTCCCTCCTGAATTGGGAAAAAAGTCCTTCTTCAAGGTGCTTGTGGTGGGAAAATACCATTCGGCAAACACGTGGAGGGTGTCGGGGAAACTATTTGGTTCGATCCGCCGCGGCGGATCGTGAACATCTATTTATTTTTTTATTAAATCGTTTACAAATTTCGCACAACCCGCAAAGGCGGGTTGACCTACCGCGATAGGTCAACCTACCTTCGGTAGGTCAATTAACCCCTAAAAACAAATTAAAAAAAAGGCTGCCCCTAATCAGAACAGCCTTTTTTTTGAAAGAGGAACTATTTAATTCACCCCGCCTTTTCTAGTTGGAGATCGTTTGCCAGGCCATTCGGCCGGCTCACCTGTGCGCGCATTGATCGGAATACGCTGCTTGCGGGACACAAGTCCTTCTTCTTCGCAGGCCATGTATACCAAGATGGCAGTGAGGATTACATTCTGGCGCACATCGTCAAACACGATCTTGTCGTAAGTGTCCAAGTTGGTATGCCAAGTATAGTTGAAGTAGTTCCAGGGCAAGGCACTCAAGTTAAAGGCCGGAACACCCGCTGCCACAAAGGACACGTGGTCTGTTCCTCCAGCCCCTGGGTTGCCAGGAAACTCAGTTTTCAAGTCCTGGGTGATGTTGCGAGGTACCTTGTTGAGCCAGCGACCCAAGTACTCGTAGCTATCCACATAGCCCTGTCCGGAGATATTGGCGATGCGGCCGGTTCCGTTGTCTTGGTTGAAGAGGGCTTGGATTTTGCCAGCCATCTCTGGATGATCTTCCACAAATGCTCTGGAGCCGTTTAGTCCCTGCTCCTCGGATCCCCAGTGCCCAACCAAGATGGTACGCTTTGGATTGGGATACACTTGCTTCAAGACGCGCATCACTTCCATCATTAGGATGGTGCCTGTTCCGTTGTCTGTAGCACCTGTACCGCCATCCCAAGAGTCAAAGTGTGCGGAAAGCATCACGTATTCATCTGGTTTTGTGCTGCCCTTGATTTCGGCAACGGTATTGTAGGTTGGCTGCATGCCTGTTTCTTTGGACTGGGCATTGAGGTGTAGCTGTGGTTTTTTGCCGCTTTCTGCCAAGCGATAAAGTAAGCCATAGTCTTCTAGGGAAATGTCTACGGTCGGCACTTTTTTGGTGGAGGCAGAGAAAATCTTGTTGGCACCAAAGGCGTTGGACCAGTTGGAGGTGAGGATACCTGCTGCGCCTGCGTTTTCAAGCGCTAGTGGAAGCTGGTTGCGGTTTTTACCCGTAGCCTGAAGACGCTTGGTCCAAGAGGCATTGATGGCAGTGCGCTCGGCTTTCATTTTTTCAAAGGAAGCAGGCGTGCCATGCTCCTCCCAGTTGTAGTCCGGGCGTCCAGTAGGCTGAGGCACGGAGATCATCACGTACTTGCCTTTTACAGAAGGGAGCCACTTTTGAAATGCCAGTGAGTCGGCAAATTCAGGAAGGATCACTACCTCACCTTTTACGCCTCCCTGAGGGGAAGAGGGGCTCCAAGCCAATTGAGTGCCGGCCAAGGACCTGGTCCAAGGGGCGATCATATCGATGTGGGTGGTGCCTCTTTCCCAGCCTCTCCATTCTCCCCACTTTTCGTTGCGGGCAGGAATGCCCCAAGTCTGGTAGGTGGTGACGGCCAAGTCATGGGCCTTTTGCATTTGTGGGGAGCCAACCAATCTTGGTCCTACTCCATCCATGATTTCATGAGCAAGAACTTCTAGTTTAGAATTTTCTGTTGCTTCTTTGATAATGGCATCGATGACTTGGTTTTGTGCCTGTAACTGTACAGAAACAAAAAACACAAGACCTAGGTACCAGCTGTTGCGGATTTTCATAGCGAGTGTATTTAATTCCTAAAACTAGGAATTAACTTCAATTATCCTGAATCCATTGGTGGATAAATTCGTCGATGGACCACGGACCACGGTCCACCGCTGATCCAATCCCTCCATCACAATTTGCTGTGGATAACCTCATCCATTTGAATTCCAAATTGCTGTCGCCCGTGGACCGTTGACAATTATCCGTTGACCGGATTATTTTTCTTCCATTTGTCTAAAACAAGATGGATTTTTCTCCGGCATCCAGTTTCTTTACGTAGAAGTTTGTTTAATCTCTCTCCCCATGGCAACAGTTCCGATTCAAGAATTTTTAAAAAAGGCCTTAGATGGTAATGCGGAACCTGCTTCCCTCACTTGGCTGGAGGAGCAAGCCGAAAAAATCAAGGCCTCCACTTCCCCAAACTCCTTCTTTCTTGCCTTTTCTCGTGCCTCTCGGTATTTTAAAAAAGAGGCAGTTTCCTGGAAGAAGGGATCAACGATGCCCCTTCCTGAGGGAGTAGATCCCAGTGGCTGGGACAGCCTTCAAGTGGCTCGGATTTACCTAGTCCTCCAGTTGCCCTTCCAGAATGAAGCCTGGCAGGCCATCCTCCAGCAACTCTTTGAAACGGGCGATATGTACGAGCAGCAGGCCCTCTATGCGGCCTTGCCACTGTTTCCGAACGCGGAGGGGCTATTGCCTCGCGCCATTGAAGGTTGCCGCACGAATATGTCCTTGATCTTTGATGCCATCGCGCTGCGCAATCCTTTCCCGGCACGCTTTTTCCCGGAGGCCAACTGGAATCAGCTGGTTCTCAAAGCCATCTTTATGCAGCGCCCGCTCTACCTTATCCAAGATCTGGATCGCCGACGCAATGCGGCGCTTGCTGCCATGGCCACTGACTTTGCCCACGAGCGCTGGGCGGCCGGCAGGGCAGTGATGCCAGAAGTATGGCGCCTGCTCGTGCCATTTATGGGCCCCCAGTATCTGGATGACCTCAAAAAAGTGCTGGCGGCGACGGATGCCACGGAGCAAAAAGCCGGTGCTTTGGCTGCTTACCAGAGTAGCTACGCTCCTGCCAAAGAACTCTTGACTGCCTATCCCTTGCTTCATGAAGCCTGCGCTACCGATGCCTACCGCTGGGAAGACCTAGGAATAGATTTTCAAAAAAATCGAGTTTAATCGCCCATCAACCGCTAAATTCACCCAATTACCGCAGCATCTACCCATGGAAATGTACATAGATCCCCACATTCACCTGGTTTCCAGGACTACTGACGACTACGAAGCCATGCGCAAAGCGGGCATTGTGGCCACGATTGAACCCGCATTCTGGTTGGGGCAGCCCCGTACCGAGGTGGGCTCCTTCAAGGACTATTTTTCTACGCTAGTAGGCTGGGAGCGATTCCGTGCAAGCCAGTTTGGGATCGTCCACTACTGCACTATGGGGCTCAATTCCAAGGAAGCCAACAATGTGGCTTTGGCCGAACAAGTGATGGAACTTCTACCGCTCTACGCGGGCAAGGAAGGGGTGGTCGCCATCGGGGAAATTGGCTACGACGACCAAACCGAAGCAGAGGATCGTTTTTACCGCCTGCAGCTTGAGCTGGCCAAGGAAGTGGAGCTGCCTGTATTGATTCATACCCCTCACCGCGATAAGAAAAAGGGAACGACTCGCTCCATGGATGTGGCGGTGGAGCACAAAATGGATCCCTATTGGGTCGTAGTAGACCACAACAATGAAGAAACAGTCAAAGAGGTTTTGGATCGCGGCTTTTGGGCAGCATTTACCATTTATCCACATACCAAAATGGGTTCCGAGCGGATGGTGGAGATCGTCAAGCAGTATGGTCCCGAACGCATCATTGTGAATTCGGCGGCAGATTGGGGGATTTCGGATCCGATTGCCGTGCCGAAGACTGCCGCGCTGATGCGCAAAATGGGAGTGCCGGAGGAGCATGTTCGCCTGACTACCTACCAAAATGCACTCACTGTCTTTGGCCTGAGTGGACAAATGCATGAGGACGATTGGCTCAAGGCTGCGCCGATTGATCAAACCAAAAAACTGGGAGGCAACTCAGTTCTTCGCGGTGGGCAGGTGCCCCGCGTGGAGGGTCCTGATGACCGTGTAGAAAACTAACCCATGGCGAGTAAACTTTTTTCCTATTTCCAACTCACCCGACCTGCCAATGTAGTGACGGCGGTAGCGGATATCTGGGCAGGCTTTGCCATCGCTGGAGCTTGGGATGGGATGGCCACCAATTGGATTTATGGAGATCAAACCTACTGGTGGAACCTGCTCTGGCTTTCCCTAAGCACCATCGGCTTGTATGGTGGAGGAGTGGCCTTTAATGACATCGCCGATGCGGAATTGGATGCAATTGAGCGTCCCGAGCGCCCAATTCCTAGTGGACGAGTTTCCAAAAAAGGGGCAATAGCAATGGCATCGATTTTACTTTTAGCGGGGATAGTCTGTGCTTTTCAAGTAAATCAGCTTGCCGGGGTACTTGCTGTTGGCGTGGCGGGATGTGCCTTGCTCTACGATTACTGGGGCAAGCATCAGTTCTTTTTTGGACCGATCAATATGGGTTTGTGTCGCACAGGGAATCTCCTGTTGGGCATCGCTGTAGCGCCGGCTTTGCTGGAGAGCAACTGGTACCTTGGGCTACTTCCCCTAGTCTATGTGGCGGCGATCACCATCATTAGTAGAGGAGAGGTGCATGGAAAAAACAGAAGCGCCCTGTTTTTAGGAGGTGCCATGTATGCGTCAATTTTCTTGGCCCTTTTTTTCCTCGCTTACCAAAAGAGTCCGGGATACCTCCAAATTTTGCCTTTTTTAGCCTTGTTGGGCTTTCGCTTATTTCCACCCCTCTTTAAAGCGATCCAAACACAGGAACCCAAGTACATCGGCAAGTCTGTCAAAGCGGCCGTACTTTCCTTGATATTGGTAAATGCTACCTTAGCCACAGCCTTCTCTGGCTGGCCCATCGGGCTCGTTATTTTGCTTTTGCTTCCCATCTCCTTGGGCTTGGCCAAAAAATTTGCAGTGACCTAAGCGCGATTAAATTCAATTTCTTTCACATCTTGCCTATCAAGACGAATTATCCCCATTCAAAATGCCTACGATTCTCCAACAGTCTTTCTCGGTACCCTTTCGCTACCAGGTTGCGTTCACGGAGCATTTGTTTGCGGAAAGTCAAGCCTTGTTTGCGGAGACCTTCCCAGAAGGGCAGCTCGCTCGGGTATTTTTTGTGTTGGACTCAGGGGTAGTAGCCCATCATCCTGGGCTAATTTCTCAAATCAAAACCTACATCGCCGCCTACTCTTCCCGGTTAGATTTGGTGGCTGAACCGATGGTAGTAGCTGGGGGAGAAGCTTGCAAAAATGAGCCTGAAGCCTATATGCAAGTGGTGGAGGCGACGAATACCTTCGGGATTGATCGACATTCCTACTTGGTAGCCCTGGGTGGCGGAGCCGTGCTGGACATGGTGGGCTTCGCGGCAGCGATTTCCCATCGGGGTATTCGCCTCGTCCGCATTCCTACGACGGTCCTGTCTCAGAACGATTCCGCCGTCGGAGTCAAAAACAGCATCAATGCCTTCGGCAAAAAAAATTACCTGGGCACCTTTACTCCGCCTTTTGCGGTGCTCAATGACTTTACCTTTTTGGAAAGTTTAGAAGACCGAGATTGGAGTTCGGGCATTTCGGAGGCGATCAAAGTGGCGCTGATCAAGGACCTTGATTTTTTTGAGTGGCTGGAAAAAGAAGGCCCGGCACTTGCTCGTCGAGAGATGGACCCAATGAAGGAACACATTATCCGCAGTGCACAGCACCACATGGCACACATTGCGGGGGCAGATCCTTTTGAGTTTGGCTCAAGCAGGCCCTTGGATTTTGGGCATTGGGCTGCACACAAATTGGAGAAATTGAGTCAGTTTCGAATTCGCCACGGAGAAGCGGTTGCCATAGGAATAGCCCTGGATTCGGCCTATTCTTTTTTGCAAGGACGAATCGCGGAAGCCGATTTACTCCGTATTTTCAACTTGTTTCGCACCTTGGGGCTTGCTCTATATGCGCCCGAACTTCAAGAGGATGCCTTACTTCAAGGGCTCAAAGAATTTCAAGAGCACTTGGGTGGCAAGCTGACGATCATGCTTTTGGAAAAGTTGGGAAAAGGCGTGGAAGTGCATGAAATGGACCCGCAATTGATTGTGAAAGCAATGCACCTCCTTAAGCACTGGGAAGAGCAGGGCACCATCCGTGGATAAGCTATTTTGCCTATGAACATCACCAACTTCCACTTAAGTTATTGCAGCAACATCCATGCAGGGGAAACTTGGGATGCCACCTTTCAAAATCTGAAAATTTATATCCCTGAAGTCAAGAAACGCTTGGCCCAGAAAGGTGCTTTTGGAATTGGTCTTCGACTATCTCATGAAGCTTCTTTGATTTTAGAACGCCCCGAGCACTTGCAAGAGTTTCGGGATTGGTTGAAAAAAAGCAATGCTTACGTCTATACCTTGAATTGCTTCCCTTACGGAGGATTTCACCGTACCAAGGTAAAAGAACAGGTGCATGCACCAGATTGGACTACCGAAGCCAGACGCGATTACACGATCCGCTGTTTTCGGATTTTAGCCCAGCTCCTTCCCGAGGGAATGGAAGGCGGCATATCCACTTCTCCCCTAACCTACAGACACTGGTTTAGTACGGATGTGGAGAAGGAGGAAGCTTTTGCGCAAGCAACGGCTCACCTGATAGAGGTAGTGGAAGAGTTGGTACGCCTTCGTCGTGAAACCGGGAAACTGCTGCACTTAGACATTGAACCAGAGCCGGATGGGCTGCTAGAAAATTCTGAGGAACTGATTTGCTATTTCAAAGACTGGCTCCTGACCAAAGGTAAGGCCGAACTTGCAAAGAAATTGGGGATTGTGGAGAAGGAAGCTGCAGCCTTGATTTTGGACCATCTCCAGGTTTGTTACGATGTGTGTCACTTTGCCATTGGCTACGAAAAGCCCAAGGAAACTTTCCAAAAGTTGAAAAAAGCAGGAATTGGAATTGGAAAAATTCAACTTTCTGCGGCCCTAAAACTGTTAATTCCAGATTCGCCATTCGAGCGATTTAGCATTGGAAAAAGATTGGAGGAGTTTGCAGATACCACCTACCTCCACCAAGTAGTGGGAAGGACAAAAGAAGAAGGGTTGAAATCCTATCCCGATTTGCCGCAGGCCCTTGCCCAACTTGGAGACACCCAGGATTTGGAGTGGCGCGTACATTTTCATGTGCCCATCTTTCTTGAAAATTACGGGACCTTCCAGTCCACCCAAGAAGATATTGTGGAGGTATTGAAATTAGTCAAAGCAGACTCAAGCATGACCAAGCATTTGGAAGTGGAAACCTATACCTGGGAAGTCCTTCCTGAGGACACACACCTTACATTGGGTGAGGCGATCTCCCGAGAGTTGGCCTGGGTCAGGGAGCAATTCAAGTGATTGAACGAGGGATTATCCATTTTTACCTATGAAAAAAACCGTTGTCCTCGATATTGTTGCCCTATCACCCAGAGTGATTGGAGAGCAAACTCCATTTTTGAAACAATGGATAGCATCCAAGCACCAAGCAGTGGTGGAGCCCGTGCTTCCGGCAGTGACTTGCTCTGCCCAGTCGGTGTATTTGACGGGGAAGTGGCCGTCTGAAAACGGGATTGTAGGCAACGGCTGGTACTTCGAGGAGGAGTGTGAAATCAAGTTTTGGCGGCAGTCCAACAAACTCGTACAAGGCGAAAAAGTCTGGGACCTGCTGCGCAAAGAAGATCCGAATTTTACCGTGGCGAACCTTTTCTGGTGGTACAATATGTATTCTTCGGCGGATTTTGCGGTGACCCCAAGACCACTCTATCCAGCTGACGGGCGCAAGTTGCCAGATTGTCACAGCCAACCCATGGAATTGCGGGACCGCCTGCAAGCGGAACTGGGCCCCTTTCCTCTCTTTAGTTTTTGGGGACCTGCCACGACGATTGCATCCAGCCGTTGGATAGCCGAGGCGGCCAAGAAGGTAGACGAATGGCATTCTCCCACGCTGAACTTAATTTACCTCCCCCACCTGGATTATGCCTTGCAGAAATACGGCATTGACTTTGCGAAGATTGGCAAAGACCTGAGGGAAATTGACGACCTAGCAAAGGACCTGATCACTTACTTTGAAAGTCAAGGAACGCAGGTGCTGCTCCTTTCTGAATATGGCATCACTTCTGTGTCTCAGCCGATCCACCTCAACCGTATTTTCCGGGAGAAGGGATGGATTCAAGTGAAAAATGAACTGGGTCTAGAAACCCTCGATGCAGGTACCTCGCCCGTTTTTGCGGTAGCAGATCATCAGGTAGCCCATGTGCATGTGCAGGATCAGTCATTACTTTCTGAGGTGAAAGCCCTTCTCGAAGGGCTTCCAGGGGTGGAAAAGGTCTTGGATGCCAAAGGGAAAAAAGAAGCGCATTTGGATCATGCGCGCTCCGGTGATTTGGTGGTCATAGCGGATGCCGATTCCTGGTTTACCTACTACTTCTGGCTAGACGATACTAAAGCCCCAGACTACGCCCGCTGCGTGGACATCCACCGCAAGCCAGGTTACGATCCTGTGGAACTGATCATGGATCCTGCGATCCCCATTCCTTTGCTGAAAGTGGGCAGCAAGCTCATCAAGAAAAAACTCGGCTTTCGCTACTTGATGGATGTAATTCCCTTGGATGCCACCTTGGTCAAGGGAGCCCATGGACGCATTCCAGAATCGGATTTGGACAAGCCCCTATTGGTATGCGAGGCATCACTTTCTACTGCAGATCGCATCGCCCCAACTTCCGTATTTGACTTGATTGTGAAGGCGGTACAGGGGAAATAGAACCAAAAAAGGATGTTTTTACCCGATTTTCTCCATCAGCAATACCCCCATTTCCCGTTGCCCATAGACAAGAACTGTCTTGGGGGCTTCAAGAAATCTGAATCCCACGTGCTCTAGTTGCTGCAGCCCTTCAGGGAGCAATACATAGCGCTCGGATCCGTCCGGTAAGGCATATCTGCCCTCCCCTAGATCCTGACTTTCTTCTAGGATTTTTCCAAAACCAGTACACATCCGCATCCAGAAAATTCCTCCTGGCTTGAGTACCCGATGGATTTCGAAAATCATCTTCCAAAAATGTGCATGGCCCTCCGCAAAGTGGAGGACGGCTGAACTGATGACCGCATCAAAGGCAGCTGCATGGAAAGGAATCGCAGCTCCATCGCCAACTTGAAAGCGGTGGATGTCTGTTTCGGGATTTATTGTTTTTGCCAAGTAGCGGCAGTACTGTATCGCTACCTCATTCGGGTCGATGCCAAAAATCGGATAGTTTTTTTGAAGGAAGTAAACTGCATTTCGGCCCTCACCACAGCCCACATCCAAGATTTTCATGTCCTTGGTAAATCGCCCTTTTAGGATTTGATCCAAAAGGTAGTTATCCACATTGCCTAGGAGGCGGTTGAGTTCCTCAATTTCCATGTTCCATACGGTCTAGGGCTGCTGCAGTCTTGCTTCGGCCGACTTCAATCAATTCGGCAGCACGGTGGAATTCCAGCGTTCCGCATTGCTTTCTAGCAATTTTTATTTGGGCATCTACCGGATAGTTTTCCAAAAGCAATTGGCAGTAGCGATCTTGCAGCAGGTCAAAGGAGCGGGTGACGAGCTCCAAAGCCGAATAGCTGCGCTGGTTTTCTTTCTTTTGGTGTTCCGGAAAATAGGCTTTCATTTTGCCTTGATAGTCCTTTACCCAGCTCGGTAATGCAAGTCCTTGGGGCCTGCTGGAGGACTTGGTGACTGGTTCTAGGAAATGTTCCTCCAATGCATTTGTATCTACCACAACTATGGCATGGGCATGTGGATCTGAAATCAGGGAAATGGGTACGGGATTCAATACGCCCCCATCAATAAAGTGCTGCTTTTCTGCCTTGGCAGGGATAAAAACGGAGGGGATGCTACCTGATGCGCGGATTGCTTTGTACAAACTACCTTGGGTAAAAACATGCTCCTTTCCAGAATTGACATCCACCGCATTGCAGGAAAATCGGATGGACAATTCTTCAATGTTTTGGTCTGGAACGACTCGTTTTAGGGCTTGGTAAACCTTTTCTCCCTTAATAAAACCTCGGCTTGAAAATGTAAAATCCATCAACGAAAACACATCCACGCGGTCCAAATTGCAGATCCAATCTTTGAATTCGGGGAGCTTTCCTGCGGCATACATGCCTCCTACTAAGGCTCCTGCGGAGCAACCCGCAATCTCGGCAATCACATAGCCTCTATGCTCCAGCTCCTCGATTACGCCTACATGCGCCAGACCTCTTGCGCCGCCGCTGCTCAAAACCAATGAAACTGTTTTCTTTTTTGCCATATATTAGGGGAGAAAAATCAACATGCCCTGAACACATCACCCCACGAAACTAATCATTATGGCTGAATTTAAACCTTTTCACCTCGCTTTTCCTATTCGTGATATCGAAGAAACCCGCCAGTTTTATGGAGATCTGCTTGGTTGTGACATTGGTCGCAGCACCGACAAATGGATTGACTTCAACTTCTTTGGTCACCAGCTATCGGCACACATCAAGCCGGATGAGCTTGCCAACGCCAAAACTAACGAGGTAGATGGAAAAAATGTCCCTGTTCGTCATTTTGGAGCTATTCTCGGTTGGGAGGAATGGCACGACCTAGCGGACAAGCTAAAAGCTCACGGCATTGAATTTGTCATTGAGCCCTACATTCGATTCAAGGGTGAGGTAGGCGAGCAAGCCACCATGTTTTTCTTGGACCCTTGTGGCAATGCCCTTGAGTTTAAGTCTTTCCAAGATCCTACCCAGATTTTTGCCAAGTAAATTTTGTGAACCCGCTTTCTCTATCTGCTCGCCTTGGAAAAAAGCTTCTGCTGGAAGGAAAGGAATACCTTTTCTTTAACGGAACCTCTTACCTAGGCTTGGATAGCTTGGAGGCATACAGGCGAATTGTGGATGGCAACCTGCAAAAGTGGGGAACTCACCATGGGCTCAGCCGTACCAACAATGTGCGCCTTTCGATCTACGATGCATTTGAGGAATTCTTTTCAAATCAGGCGGGGGCAGAAAGAGCTGCGCTATTCAGTTCGGGCTACTTGGCAGGCATAGCTGCTAGCCAATACCTTTACCCAAAAGCAGATCAATGCTGGGCGGCGCCAGATACTCATCCAGCGATATTACCTTCGGGCGTTAAAGCGGATTCCTCTCTGAGTTTTTTCCAATGGATGCATGCCTGCGTGGAGCGGGCATCCCAGCTGCCTTCCCAGAAGATTCTGATCCTTGGCAATGCAGTAGATCCGCTCAAAGCAGAAATTCATGGGTACGATTGGATAGCCTCAATTGCTGAAAAGCACGAGGTCACGCTACTTATTGACGATAGCCATGCTTTTGGTGTATTGGGAGATTCTCTTTTTGGCACCTATTCCCAATGGAAGCAGGGCCGTATTCAACTCCTGGTTTCTGGCTCCTTGGGCAAAGGCTTGGCCACTCCCGGAGGAATTGTGTTGGGTGCAGAGGAAATGATTCAAGGGATTAAATCCCAATCCATTTTTGTTGGGGCCTCTCCACCAGCTCCAGCCTTGCTTCAAAGCTTTTTGGATGCACAGGAACTAGTACAAGAGCAGCATCGAAAGTTGCAGGAGCTTACTTTCTTTTTTCACCAAGAAAGCAGGGCCCTTCCGCAAGTTAAAGGGACCCCCAACTTTCCAGTATTTGTGTATTCACCCGATTCTTGGGCCGACAACTTACAGGAGCTGGGGTACATCACTTCTTCTTTTTCTTACCCTACGGCAAGTAGCCCCAAAGTCAATCGCATAGTTCTTTCTGCCAGTCATACCAAGGAAGAAGTACATGCATTATCCCAATTTCTAGCTCATCTTTCTGGGTCTCTATGAAAAATTACTTGTTTTCTCTACTCGTCTTTTCTTTTCTAGTTTCTTGTAAATCGGAGCCCCCTGTACCCTTTGTGGAGGGATTGGAAGCGTATCCAACCTTGCAAAAGGTGCTTGCCGATACTGCTAAGTACCAGGTCCAAATCCTTTACACGCAGATCGACCGCAATGAACACGGAAATCCGCTATTTACTACCTACCCCTTCAATGTGGATGATTCCCGCTACTACTATCCGGCTTCCACGGTAAAGTTGCCCATTGCGCTCCTTGCGTTGGAGTGGTTGGAGCAGCAGCAGGTGGAAGGATTAACTTTGGAGACCACCATGCTAACCGACTCGGTTCGCCCGTCGCAGTTGCCTGCTTGGAAGGATTCAACTGCTGAAAATGGTCTGCCTAGCATTGGACAGTACATCAAAAAAATACTGCTTGTCTCCGATAACGATGCCTCCAACCGCCTGTATGAGTTGCTCGGTATGGATTACATCAATCGAAAGTTGGGGGAAAAAGGGCTTGCAAATACCGTGATTACGCAGCGATTGAGTTTTCCCATTTCTCCGGAGGAAAATCGACAGTTTAACCCAATCCGATTTGTGGATAAGTCTGGGAAGACTCTTCTAGAAATTCCTGCTCGGCAGGCGGATAGCGCTTACGTGGTACCGGCCTTTCCCAAGTTGGGCAAGGCCTACTACAAAAATGATACCTTGATTCAGGGGGGGATGGACTTCTCCTACAAGAACAAATTTTCCCTTACAGACTTACATGGCGTGGTGCAGCGGACCATTTTTCCAGAGGCCTTTGTTGGGATGGAGCGCTTTAACCTCAATGAGGAGCACCGGAATTTTGTACTCAAGTACATGAGTATGTTGCCTCGAGAAAGTAAGTTCCCGACCTACGACACCACTGAATTTTACGACAGCTTCTCCAAATTTTTCAAGTTTGGAACAGACAAGGAACCAATTCCTGCTCGCTTCCGATTGTTCAACAAGACCGGCTGGTCCTATGGTCACCTGATTGATGGAGGGTATTTTGTGGACTTTGAAACTGGGGTGGAGTTTTTCGTGTCCGCGATCGTCTATGTCAATGAAGATGAAATTCTCAACGACGACAAGTACGAGACGGATGAGGTGGGATTGCCCTTCTTTGCAGAGTTGGGAGAGTACCTGTACCAACGGGAATTGAAACGAAAAAAGCAGCTCCTGCCGGATTTGAGTAGACTTAAGATATCCTACTAGGAGTTAATGGGCAATTTCTGGAGTCAGCGGATGGTAAAAATTGTATCTAAACCAGAGCCGCTGCGGCGGGTTGACCTACCGAAGGCATTTGGAACATCCTCGAAATTTAATAATAAGGATAAAATGGTTCGATCCGCCGCGGCGGATCGTGAACATCAATCTATTTTTAATACCACGAGTTTACCTACCGAGGTAGGTAAACCCGCGGCTATTCGAAGTTAGATCCGTCACGGCGGATCTTATTTAATATAAGCAAAAACCATTTTTTGTAAAAATTTTGAACAACCTATTTGCATCAAAATTGTATCGAGTAAGGATCCGCCAAGGCGGATCGAATCTTGCATAGCCCCAGGTTTACTTGCCAACGGCAGGTGAACCTGGGGTAAAATGATTAGAGCATCCCTCACAACCCGCAACGGCGGGTTGACCTACCGAAAGCGGATCAGTTTGGTGAGCACAAAAAAATGGCAGCAATTCAATGCTGCCATTTTCAATACGCCTTTTCTAAGGCAGGGATTTTTCCCAAAGCATGTGGATAACTATGCCCCAATTGAATTTTTAAATTGCGCAATTCGGCTGTGGATAACTCCCAAGGCTGGTGGATGTCAAATCCCGTAATGGCCTGTAATTCAGGAATCCAGAGTCGTACAAAGTCTCCTTTTTTATCATAGGTGCTGGCTTGACGTAGGATGTTGAAGTAGCGATTTTCTCTGGGATCATTGCCTACCCCGCCCACATACATCCAGTTGCCCCAGTTGGAGCAGACATCGTAATCCACAAGCATGCTTTCAAAATATCGCGCACCCCAGGTCCAGTCGATACCGAGGTCATTGACCAAAAAGCTAGCTACAAGCTGTCGGCCTCGATTGGACATAAACCCAGTAGCATTCAGCTCTCGCATGTTGGCATCCACAAATGGTACTCCTGTCAACCCCTCTGCCCAGCGCTGGAATTGCGCCTTATCCCTTCGCCAGGAGTCCATTTGATTTCGGATGCCGCTTACTTGAAATATTTTTACCCCATGTTTTTTTGCTATAAACCGGAAGTAATCTCTCCATATCAACTCAAAGACCAGCCAATAGGTGCTGTCGTTTTTGACACGCTCTTTCTCGTACCGGTTCACTTCTTCATAGATGCTGCGAGGGGAAATGCAGCCGAGCGCAAGCGATGGAGAAAGTTTGGAACTGTAATCCATGCCGATAAGCCCGTTGCGTGTTTGCTTGTAGTTTTTGAGGAGGTCTTTTTCCCAAAAATAGGACTGGAGCCGCTCTTGCGCAGCAGATTCTCCCCCGCGAACGTCCAACCACGATTGTTGCGCTTGCTTGCGGTACTCCAGTCCATATGTGGTTAAGGGTAGCAATTCTCCTGCATCAGGAATTACTGCTTTCCCAGGATATGAAATTTGTTTAGGTGAGGGAAATGAAGTACGGATTTTACAACCCTTTTCAACCTCTTTTCGGAATTGGGTAAACACTTCAGGTGTTTGCCGAATTGGAAAAGGCAAATCATCCTTGTGGTAAAGGGTGCTCTGCCAGAAACTTTCGCAGGCGATCCCTTGAGAAAAGGCAATTTCCTCTAGGGCCTTGTTTACTTCTCTTTCTTCTGACGTTACCTCCTTCGAGAAATAGATGGCAGTGGCGCCAACTTGTTTGGCAAATTTCGGCACCATCTCCTCGGGGCTCCCATGTAAAGTCACCAAGTCACCCCCGATTTTTTGAAAGGATTGCCGGAGGTCAGCCACGCTTTCTAGCAGGAATTGAGCTCGAAAAGCTCCGGTTTTGGGAAATCCTAAGGAAGTGCTTTCAAAATGTCTGGAATCAAAGCAGTAAACCGGGATGATTTCTTTTCCTTGTTGAAGGGCACGGGTTAAGGTTTCGTTATCCTCCAGCCTCAAATCATTTCTAAACCAAACTACAATCCTGTCGTGCTTCATCTAGGGCTAACAGGCTGTTTAATTAAAGTGTTTCGTTGCTTTACTAAAAATTATTTAGGGTAGTCAATAGATTTTTTAGGCACTAAAGAATCTAGCTCTGATAGAAAAGTCTTAGGAATAGAAATTCCAGCACTATCCCTGATGCCAAACGAGTGGATTAGGCTTACAAATTCAACCAGTAGTTCAACTTAAATACCAGCGAGCGCTGCTTCGGCAGGAAGTCGCCCGGGAAGTAGTTGTCCGTGTACACCAAGAAAAAGTCGGATGCAGGAGCATAGCGCCACTGGATACGGGTATTGATGTTCATGTTGTCGATCTGGCTATTGTACTGGACAAAGGTGGTCCAGAACAACTCCTTGGTTAGCGTCAAATCAATTCTTGGTCCTACTAGGATCAAATCTGCATCCCGCTGGGGTTGAGGCAAGCGGATACGCGCATAGTTGAAGTTCATGGAGATATTGGCGAGGTATCCAAGGCGCAAACCTGTTTGTGTGGTGATGCGCTGTATATTGCCAGTAAAGTATTCCCCAAACTCCCCAATCAAGTTCAAATTCAGCTTTTTGCGGGGGTTGCTTCGGAATTCTACCAGGACATTTTGGTAAGAATAATCTGTGCCTGCCGCTAAGGGTGCTCCACCCGATCGGGTAGGATCGAAACTGCTAAATAAGTAGACGTATCTGTTTCGCTGGGTGACTTCCACTTCAGCCAAGGAGTTGAATCGAACAAGATAGCCTAGGTTGACATCCCGATCGGTAGTCCCCAAGGTTTCGTTCCACAATCCTTCAAACTCTAGTTTTGGACCATGTCGATTGATGAGTTTTGACTTGGGATAAAATAGGTAGGTAAGGTCTGGGTTGATGCGTTTGAAGTCCGATCGAGGTAGAAAGCCAACTTCGGGATTGAAAGATTTCCCCACATCTTGCAGGCTAAAAGTCCAATTCCAATGTAAACTCGAATACAAAAGGTAGGCATTAAAGGAGTATGGTTTATCTGCCTTAACCGATTCAAAGGTGCGGTGGTAAAATACTTTTCCTGTCCACTTGCCATCGGAAGAGTTGAGGTTGTAATCTACTCCCAAGAGGCGATTGTAGGCGGTAGGATCAAATAGTTGTTGGGATTCGTCTAGCGCCAAGGATTCTTTATTGACATAGATCAAGCCGATGTTTGATCGTTCAAATACCTTTCGCTGGAGTGCGAGTACTGTAAAATTTTTGCCTACAATTCCCGCCGCATCATCTGTGGCAGTTTGCATATTCATGGCTCCTACACGCCAGTTCTCGTTCAATTTTCCACTCAGGCGAGCACCATAGATGATTTTACTTTGCACATTTTGTCCTGTAGCGGAGTCTATATCCACCCCGATTCGTCTAGAGAAGAAGGGACGGGATCGAGGCTGACCAAAGCTGTCAAAGAGGTCTCCATTTTCAAGGAAAAATTGTCTTCGCTCAGGGAAAAAGATTTCAAAACGATCTAAGTTCGTTACCTGTTGATCTACCTCAACTTGCGAAAAATCCGGGTTGAAGGTCAGATCGAGGTTCATGGCTGGCCCGATGCCGATTTTGGCATCTCCACCGATGGCAGGTTTAAGGGGTTCGCTGCTTTTTTCTAGGAAGTTTCTGGATGTTCGTCCCGCTACATAGGGGATGAGGGAGACATTGGCCCCTTTTTTCTCCAGGGGCTCCTCGAACACCAATTTCCGAAGAAATGCCGTGGAAATGATGGAAATATTTCTTGGAATGGGCGCCCAAGTAGATCGCTCACCTGTATGGCTATCCACTCGGTAAAAGTTGACATTCCAGTTTTCAGTACCTTCCTTAAATCGCACCGTAGATAGCGGAATAATTGCTTCCACCTGCCACTGATTTTCCAAAATTTTGGCCTCAGAATACCATTTATTGTCCCAAGCCTGGTTGAGGTCATCGGGGCGAGAGCCTCCATTGGCGAGTAAGGCTTCCCGCTGTACACCATAAGGGTTCACTCCAAAATGAAAGGCATTGGTACCGTCATTGAAGGTGTCAAAAACGAAGGTTATCCCATCGTTTTGTTCTCCTCGGTAGTCCCTTCTTAAAGAGGTAGATACGTATTTCCGTGGCCCCGTATTCTCCATGATGGCTGCCAAATAGAGATTGTTCTCATCGAAAGCAATTTTCACGCGGGTGGGAACTTTGCTCAAGGAGGTGTCTGAGGGGAAGTACTGCATAAAGTTGCCATTCCATCCTTCGGCATCCTTCCAAATGGCCTCATCCAACACACCATCCAAGGTGATGGGTTCTTTCAGTTTAAATACAAAGGCACTTTGCTGAGCGGGAGCTTGTGCTTCCGCTTGAAAAAAACTGATTACTCCTACTAGGGTTAAAAAGAAAAAGAAACGTTTCATAAGGGACTTTCCGAGAATACAAACATAGGGCTTTTGCCGTTGGGGGTGCTTTGGATTTTTACCAATGGTCAAGTGGGCCCTGTAAATGGGAAAATTAGTTTTAACTACTCATCATTGGACTTTGAAAAAAACCTCTTCTAAATCATCCCTACCCCATTTTGCAGGGTACCTATTCCTTCGATGCTGATGCTCACGGCATCTCCTTTTGCCAAGGAAAAATTATCTGGCACTACGCCCGTTCCGGTCATCAGAAAACAACCAGTTGGAAAGGAGTTGGCTCGAAATAGCCAGCTGGCAAGTTCTTCAGGGCTTCGCTTCAATTGTGCCAAGGTGGTTTCCCCCGAGGCGGCTAGGCTCCCTTGACGATGTACCTCCAAACTGATTTTGGTGGAAGTAGGCAGCGGGTCTTCTTGAATCAAAAGGCACGGTCCAAGTGAAGCACAGCCTTGGTACACCTTAGCCTGAGGGAGGTAAAGCGGATTTTCCCCTTCGATGCTGCGGCTGCTCATGTCGTTGCCGATGGTGTATCCTTGGATTTTTCCCGAAGGGGAGAGCAAAAGTGTCAGCTCAGGCTCGGGTACATCCCAACTGGAGTCGGTTCGGATCTTGACGGCGTCTCCGGGATTCGATACCCGGCTGGCAGTGGCTTTGAAGAAGAGCTCAGGACGATCGGCAACGTAAACTTTGTCGTAAAATGTAGCTCCACCGGCATCACTGGACTCTTCCATTCGAGCGGTCCTGCTGCGAAAATAAGTCACCCCAGCAGCCCAAACTTCCTGAGTTCCCATGGGGGCTAGCAGTCCTTCAGCGATGGCTTCCTTCGCTTTTTCGCTGCTTATTTTTTCCCAATGGCTGGCCTCTGAAGCCAGCAATTTGGGTAGCTGCTCCCTACCGAGCAACTGATCCCAATCGAGTTCGGGACCTAAAAAATAGATGCCATTAAGTTCCAAAAGGGTTCCTGAAATCAATTTGTACAGTCGCATTGCATAAGGGGTTGGGGTGGATGCTTCAAGTTAAAAAAAAGACGGGAAGAACTGACTTTTGGAAAAAAACTTTTCCCATTTAACTTTGTTGTCAGATCATAAGGGGTGCCTTAAATACAACGGGCTGAGATCATACCCATACCACCTGATCCGGGTAATGCCGGCGAAGGGAAATGAACATGCGGAGTAAAAAATTGAATGCAATCTAGGGAGTGCTAGCCTTCCGACATATGTGTTTTTGCGTCGCAAAAGGGGTAAACAATCACGGAAAACCTCCCCTAGGTTTTCTCATGTTTCACTCAAATACCCGAAAGGGAGAAATTATGAAAAAGTTAGTACTTGTAGGACTGTGTGTACTATTCAGTCTACACGCTTGGGCCCAATCTAGCCTAAGTGGCCGAATTTTCGATGCCAAAACAACCGCGCCTTTGGTAGGCGCTTCTGTATGGATTGAAAGTTTGGGAAAAGGTGCCGTCACGGATGCCGACGGAAATTTTACAATAGCACGGGTGCCCAATGGGAAGCAGGAAATCCGAGTTTCTTATGTGGGCTACGAAACCGTACGGAAGTCGGTTGAACTTCCAATGGCAGCCTCCCTAGAGCTGGGCTTGGAGTCCAAGGATTTCTTGAGCGAGGAATTCATTGTGTCCGCCACTCGTGCCTCAGAGAGCACGCCGACTACCTTCACTACGGTGGATAAGTCAGAAATCGCCAAGCGAAATTTGGGGCAGGACATTCCTATCCTCCTCAACTTTTCCCCCTCTGTAGTCAGCCATTCTGACGCAGGAGCTGGGGTGGGCTACACCGGTATCCGCATCCGAGGATCCGACCAAACCCGCATCAATGCCACCATCAACGGCATTCCGCTCAACGATGCGGAGGCTCATGGGGTCTTTTGGGTCAATATGCCGGACTTTGCTTCCTCTGTGGAAAATATCCAAATTCAGCGGGGGGTGGGAACTTCTACCAATGGAGCGGCAGCTTTTGGTGCTAGCCTCAACTTCCAGACGGATACACGTCGAGACGAGGCCTATGCCGAAGTAGACAATGGATTCGGATCCTTCAACACCTGGAGGCATACCGTCAAAGCAGGAACAGGCCTACTCAACAACCGTTTTGCGTTTGATGCACGACTGTCCAAGATTACTTCCGATGGCTTTGTGGACCGTGCCTTTTCGGACCTGGGCAGCTGGTTTATTTCTGGGGGCTATTACGGGGAAAAGAGCGTCATCAAATTGATTGCCTTCTCTGGAAAAGAACAAACCTACCAAAGTTGGGCAGGTCTTCCCCAAGACAAATTAACCGCCGATCGTACCTATAATTCTTATACCTACGACAACGAAACGGACAACTACCAGCAGGATCATTACCAGTTGATCTATACGAGTAAGGTAGGCTCCAACTGGAAAACCAACGTTGCACTGCATTACACTTATGGTCGCGGATATTACGAGCAGTTTCGAGAAAACGACCGACTTTCCCGTTATAATTTACCCAACGTGCTGATTGGTAATCAGGTAATTTCTCGCACCGATATCATTCGTCGTCGTTGGTTAGACAATGATTTTTATGGATTTGTGGGATCGGCCAATTACGTCTCTCCCGATGGTAGACTCGATTGGATTATCGGTGGAGGGGCCAATCGCTACGATGGAGGACACTTTGGAGAGATCATCTGGGCGAGAATTGCTGGCCCAAGCAACATTCGGGATAGATACTATGACAACAATGCCGTCAAGGACGATCGGAATATCTACACCAAAGCCACTTATGAGATCAAGCCTGGGCTGAATCTCTTCGGTGACCTGCAGTTGCGTGGCATCTCCTACTCCTTCTATGGAGTGAATGACGACCTACGCATAGTGGATGGTCAGACAAACTATACCTTCTTCAATCCTAAGTTTGGCTTCTCCTACGAAAAAGGAAAGCAAACCTGGTATGCGAGCTATGCAGTGGCCAACCGGGAACCGACCCGTTCGGACTTTACGGACAACCCCATCACCGAAGTGCCTAGACCCGAGCGCCTCAACAATGTGGAGGCCGGTGTACGGTCCAAATCTGGTAACTTGAGTTATAATGCCAACTTCTACTACATGGGTTACAAAGACCAGCTGATCTTGACTGGGCAGATCAATGATGTGGGGGCTTACATTCGTGAAAATGTGGCGTCTTCCTATCGTGCGGGGATTGAATTGGATGGGTCCTACATCCTTTCCAAAACCTGGACCTTGGGAGGTAACCTGGCGCTGAGCCAAAATAAAATCCGGGAATTTACCGAGTACATCGACGACTACAGTGTGGATGAGTTCCGACAGGAGACAACTACTTTCACCAACACGGACATTGCCTTTTCTCCAAATGTGGTGGGCTCGGCGATCATCGAGTACAAGCCAAGCAAAAATCTGTCCCTTAACTGGATGAGCAAGTACGTAGGTCGACAGTTTCTGGACAACACCGCCAATGAAGCCCGGTCCTTGGATGCCTTCTTCACGAATGACTTGCGGATCAGCTATGTGTCCACTCCTCGCTTCTTCAAGGGGCTAGAGGTGAATTTATTGATCAACAATATCTTCAATGAGATGTATGAGCCAAACGGCTACACCTTCAGCTACTTTGTGCCAGGAGGAAATGGACGAGAGTTGGTGACGGAAAACTTCTACTATCCTCAGGCCGGCACTAATTTCTTGTTGGGGCTGAAGATGAAGTTTTAAGTTATTGTACGAGGTTTGGACTAGGAAATACAATGGAAATAGAGTAGAAATAGACTCGGCTTCGCTACGTGAAATAAGTTGAAATAGCAGCAGGGTTAACTATTTCACCGAGCCTGCCAGCCTTCTGCAGGCTCGATTTATTTCCATTGTATTTCTACCTTATTTCCACGGTATTTCAGCTAGTATCTTCCCCTATGTGTCTATGTGGTTCCTACTCCGGAAAAAGGGTCTTATCCAATCCCGGAACGATTCGAAGGGCGTTTTTGTAGTATACTTTTTTCAAGACTTCGTCTGAAAGGCCCAAGCCATACATGCTCCAAAAGGCATGGTACTTTTTGTAATATGGGAAATACTCGTCCTCGGTTTCCAGTACGCGGAAGTAGGTGTAAAACTCCTCCTTATTATAGGCGTCTTTGCCAAATAGAATTCGATCCTGGTACTTGGTGAAAAATTCCTTGGCTCGTCGAGGCTGACGTCCAAGCTCGGCAATGATGGCACCAATCTCGTAGTTGACATTGGGATAGCGATCCAAATGTGCCCCTGCGGCATCCAAGTCATTGGCCATCCAGCCCATGTGGGCATTGATAAAGGTGGTCTTGGGATGCTTCGCAAATACGCGGTGCTGCTCTGCGATGATTTGCTCAAAAGGTGCTGGATCGGTAGCTGATCGACGGCGATTCGGATGAAGCTTGAGCTCCAACCAGCGTTCGTTGGTAGAATCCATCGGCTGCCAAAACTGGGCAGGATCTGCGGCGTGGATGAGTACCGGAATTCCGAGCTCCCCCGCTTTCGCCCAAACTGGATCCAAATCGGGATGATCCACCGGAATTCGCTTTCCGGCATTGTCCTTGGAGTTCAAGCCCAAACTCTTGTAAATTTTCAATCCGACTGCTCCTGCAGCCACATCTTCCTGCAGCTCTTTTACGGCCAAAGCGGTCCATTCTGGCGTACCAAAACCGTTAAAATTCAAGTTGGTAAACACCATGAATTTTCCTGGAGCATGAGTTTTAAACTCTTGCATCATGCCCTTGATGTATTCCTGCTGTGCATTGCTATTGCCTTGTCCAAAGCCACGCCCACTCAGGTTGATCATAATGGCCATGTTGAGCTCCTTCATTTCTCCGGAGAGCTGGTCGATCTTGGATTTGTTGACGCCTCCTTGGTGGCTGTGGATATCGATAAAGGGAAATTTGGCCCGTGTGACAGGATGCTGAGGCACCTTGAGGGTAGACGGAGGATTGTAGGACTCAAAACTCATTTCTTGAGCGACTAGAGTGCTTCCGCCCATCAGCAAAGCGAAAAGAAAAAGACTAATTTTTTTCATAGATTCTAAGAATAGCATCAGGAATAGAAAAGAAAATCCCAGCACTTGGCTGGGATTTAGGGGTTAACGGGCAGTTCCTCCGTCAATCACTTGACCAAAGAAAATGGAATTCATAAACAACTTGTTGGTACCAAACCAGAAGGCACGGAAGTTAGGGTTGTCGGCAAAGCCTATAATCCTTCCTCTGCCCTGGCCAGCTACACGGATCACCGCACTCTCCTGTACTCCAGGCAAGTTGCTTGGGTGCAGGTAACCCGATGCCAAAGGATCTTTAGTATAGACTAGTGGGTTGGCGTAGGGATTTGCAGAGGGCTCTAGGAAGAAATTATCATTTCTGAAGGTGAAAAGGTCTTTGCTCACATAGCCATAGCCGATTGGATGGCTGGTGTCCAAAGTAGATTTGAAGATGGCTCCAAATGTTTGCTTTGCTCCGGTAGCATTTTCAAAATCTGCATAGTTTTTCTGCAAACCTTTTTCCGCGTTATCCACTTTGCGGAAGGTGAAATTTCCGATTTCATTTTGAGCCAACCAGCGAAGCGCTCCTCCTTTGGCCACCAAGGTATTGCCCTTGCTCACCCAAGTTTTAAGGGCCGCAGCACCCGACTGACCCAGTTGCCCGTAGCTTCCATCTGCCATTAGGATGACCGAATAGCGATCCAAGTTGCTGCCGCTTACGGATTCCAAAGGCAATAGGGTTACCGGCATTTGCATACGCTGGTCGAGCAGGTGCCAGATTTCTCCAGCTTCCCCGCTATCCACACCCCCATCGACCAACAGAGCGACGGTAGGCGTATTCAAGGGAAGCATAAAGGTAGAACCTAGGTTTGCCCCCTGCGTGTACCCGGTCGTCAAAGCGTGGATATCCACATGTGCAAATCGGGCTATTTCCTCAAGCTTCTTGAAGAAGGCCTGAGGATCAAGTCCACTTTCGCCTTTGTCAATCAATACCGTTCCTCTACCAAAAGTTTTTCCGGCTGCAGTGGAGAATTCTTTGGTGGCTACACGCACCAGAAGTCCAGCCTTCAGCAACTGATAGGCCGCCTTTGGCGCATAGTAATCGGTCCACTCCATCGCATATTGGTAGGCGCCGGCGGATCCAACCACCTTGCCTGGAGCTTGTGCAAAACTGGACTTATCCACAGGGCTGACGTTGGCAAGGTTGACGATACGGCTATTCAAGGCCATAAAGTCCACGCCAAAAGCCATGGGGTAGGTCCAAGCTGAAATGTCGTAAAACAAGCTGTCTTGGAAGGTAGTTCGCGTTTCAAACATGGCCTTGATCAAGCGGTACTGCGGCTGATCTGCAGGAACGATGTAAGAGTTCCCTTTTTTGAATTGCTTGCCGTTGATTACAAGATCTTCCTTGAGGGAAAAGAGTTTGATGTCGTGCTGAAGAATCAAGTCTGCCAGGTGATAGCTCCGTGCATCTTCCTCCGCGGCACCAAAAATATAGGCCTTGTTGATGTCCGCATCGGTTTCTTTTTTGATGTCTGTGTAGAAATCCTTCATCCATTGGTTGAGCTCCACCCGCATTTCTTTGGTGGCCTGGTAGGAGGATAGGTTGGCGGTAAACTGGTTGCGGATCGTAAACGGAAAGCTGAGCATGCCATTGTCCGTTTCTTGGAGGTGTCCTCTGGAACTAGCCTGCTCAAACAAGATGCCGACGGATCCTTGCACATCCGGATAAGTGGATCCCTTGCCGTAGTAGAAGTCGTCGTAGTTTTCCTGATTGTAGTACAAGGAGCCGATTTGGTCCAAGGCTTTGGCATGGTAGGTACCGATCTTCTCGGTCAGCTCGAAATTTTTCTTGGGCGTCAAGGGATGCACTCGTGATGGGACGCCAGGCTGAAAAAAGAAGGTGCTGTTGGAGCCCATCTCATGGAAATCCAAATGCACGTTCGGCAACCAGCTTTGGAATACGCGTACGCGATTTCTGGATTCGGGATGCTGCACAGGCAGCCAGTCGCGATTAAGGTCAAACCAGTAGTGATTGGTGCGTCCTCGAGGCCATGCCTCGTTGAGTTCACGCTGCGCTGGATCTCCATTCATGTTATACGCCTTGTGGGAGTTGACCCAGGAAGCAAAGCGATTCAGTCCATCCGGGTTGATGGCTGGATCCAAAAGGAGCACCATGTCCTTAAGGTCTGCTTCGATTTCATTGGCGGCAGCAAAGTGATAGGCAGCAAGTAGCGCTGCATTGGCTCCACTCGGTTCGTTTCCATGGACGGAGTAGCCCATAAAAAGGACCACCGGCATGTTGGCAATGTTTACCGAGGCTGCAGGGTCCCGAAGTTTGGCGCGTTCTGCCTTGATTTGGTCCAGCTTGGCCAGGTTGGCGGGAGCGCTTATAGTCAATAGGGTCTGTGGTCGCTTTTCGTAGGAGCGCCCTGTTTCCTCAAATTTAACTCGATCTGAAGAGGCAGCGACGGCCTTCATGTACATGACCAGTTGGTCGTGGGTCACATGCCACTCGCCTACTTCATAGCCGAGTACCTGCTTGGGGGTAGGAACTTTTGGATTGTAGGTATAGCCTTTGGGTAGGTAGTAGCTCAGGTCTTGGGCAAAGCCAAATTGACTGATTAGTGCTAGCAGTAGCACAACGATGATATTTTTCATACTTCAGGTGTAAATCTTTCCCTAAAGTCCTTATTCCTGAGATTAAAAAAAACAATTTAGGACTGATGGTTAAAAAAAACATCAAACAGTACTAATCAGTGAAAATTGAAATGGAAAATTCAATTTGAAAAAATAGCCTTTAGCGCCTTCTTCAACTCTGGAAACTCAAACTCAAATCCTGCCTTTTGAATTTTTTGGCTAGACACGCGATTGCCGCCTAGGACCATAGCGGCCATTTCTCCCAAAACCAACTTCAGTGCAAATCCTGGCACCCCGATCCCAAGATAGGGTTTGCCCTTGGCCGCAGCCGCTTCCTTGGTCAGTTGCTGGTTGGTGGCGGGATTTGGTCCCACCGCATTGTAAATGCCTTGAAGTGTGGTTTTTTCAAGTGCAAAAACAAACATACGCACCAAGTCTTCTACATGAATCCAACTCATCCACTGCGCACCCGAACCCAAAGGTGCAGCCACCGGGGGCTTGAGCATTTCGGCTAAGGCTCCTCCCTGTGCATCCAAGACGATGCCGATCCGGAGGATGACACATCGAAGTGGCAAGGCTTCAATCTTTTTAACCTCTTTTTCCCAGGCAACGACCACCTCTGCCAAAAAATCTTTTCCAGAAGTACCGCTCTCATCCACAAGTGCAGCGCCGGTATCAAATCCATAAAATCCCACTGCTGATGCAGAAATAAAGGTGCTCGGCTTATCAGTTGCCTGCTGTATGGCTCGATGCAATAGCGCGGTACTTTCTGTACGTGAGCGAAGAATGGCCTGCTTTCGTTCCGCCGTCCAGCGCTTTTCTGCTACCCCCTCACCAGCCAAATGCACCACTGCATCAGCCCATTCCAGGGCTTGAGGATCTATTTCCTGACGCGCTACATCCCAGAGAAAATGGCTGCGCTGCTGTGATTTTCTGCTAAGCCAAGCCACAGCATAGCCTTTTTGTTCCAGCAAGGTGGTAAGTTGCTTCCCGACCAGTCCTGAGCCTCCAGTGATTAGAATGTTTTTCATGAACGCGTATTTTGTGGATAACTCATTTGTGCAGCAATTGGTTGCTCGCGGGGGAACTTATGTCCAAAAAATGTGAACAACAGGCTTAAAAAAGTAATTCTTGTCCCTGTAATTCTTTAAAATCCCCTTTTCTTTGTACGCAAAGGCTTTACAACCCCAATTACCTTGTTGAAATACTTTCTTTTTTGGATTGCCATTGCCGCTTGCATCGGAACCTTGTCGGGCTCTGCCTCCGCTATTTTTTTGCTTTCCTTGGATTGGGTAGGTCAGGTTCGTGACGCCCACCTTTGGCTTTTGGGCGGTTTACCCCTTGCAGGATTTGCCATTGGCTACTGCTACCACCGCTACGGGTCGGGTATAGAAAAAGGAAACAATTTGATCTTGGAGGGGCTATACAGTCCTCAGCCGGTCCTGCCTTTGCGGATGGCTCCTTTTGTTTTGTTTGGCACCTTGATCACCCATCTTTTTGGGGGCTCGGCCGGCAGGGAAGGAACAGCAGTGCAGATGAGTGCTTCTTTAGCCACCCAATTAGGCAAGCGATGGTCCCTTGATGCACAGACGGGAAGGACGCTCCTGATTTGTGGAGTTGCTGGGGGATTTGCCTCCGTGTTTGGCACTCCCCTGGCAGGAGCTGTATTTTCTCTGGAATGGTTATTTCGCCGAAAAATAGATCCAAATACCATTTTTCCAGCTTTCTGGGCTGCGTTTACGGCCTATTGGGTCTGCGATTGGGTCTGGGGCATTGGACATACCGCCTACGCCATTCCTGAGGTGGCTCCTCTTACCCTGATCAACTTGGGCTGGATGATTCCAGCAGGGATTGCCTTTGGCTTGGCAGCCCGCCTATTTGTGGAGGCGGGTCATGGGCTAAGTCGACTCTTCAACAGCATTTCGTATCCCCCGCTTCGGCCACTACTAGGCGGAGTTTTGGTGGCTGGAATTGTGTACATCACCGGGGCATATACTTACATAGGTTTGGGGATTCCACGAATTGTGGAGGCCTTCGAGACGCCACTCCCCTGGTATGATTTTTTGGCAAAAACAGGTTTGACAGCCTTGACGCTAGGCTCAGGATTTAAAGGAGGAGAGGTCACACCACTTTTCTTCACGGGCGCCACCTTGGGCAATGCACTGGCAGCCTACATTCCGCTTCCATTAGCACTTTTGGCGGGATGTGGATTTGTGGGGGTGTTTGCCGGAGCTACAAATACTCCTTTGGCCAGTACCTTGATGGGGATGGAATTGTTTGGCCTGGAAGCAGGGATTTACTTGGGGCTTGCCTGTTTGGTGGCCTTTATTTTTAGTGGAAGGGCTAGCATTTACGCTTCCCAAGACCTGGGTTGGAAAAAATCACTACCCTAAGGTCAACTGCAGTTTTCAATCCAGATAATACACCCGCTTGACGCGTCCACTGATATTGGTGAGGAGTTCGTAGGGGATGGTACCAATTTGATCGGCCAGCTCCTTCAATGAAATCTGCTCTCCATAGACGATGGCTTCATCTCCCGCCTTGGCTTCAGGAATAGCGCTGACATCCACCATGACCATATCCATGCAGACATTGCCAATGACGGGCGCCTTCTTGCCATGGATCAGGACATAGCCCTTTCCTTGGGAAAATCTCCGGTCGTAGCCATCTGCATAGCCGATGGCCAAGGTGGCGATTCGACCTCCTTCGGGCAAACGCCCTTTTCTGGAATAGCCGACAGTAGCTCCTGGAGCGATGGTTTTGAGTTGGGAAATGGTGGTTTTCAAGGTGCTGACGGCCTTCAACGAGCGGTCGTGCTTGCCTGTTACTTCTACCCCATACAACCCAATTCCCAAACGAACGAGGTCGAGTTGGTAGTCTGGGTACCGCACAATCCCCGCCGAGTTGAGTGCATGGCGCAGGGGGCGGTAGGATAGGATGGAACAAATAGATTCGCTCATTTTCATAAACTGCTCCAGCTGCTGCAACGAAAAATCATGATGCGCTTCCTCATCCGCGCCCACCAAGTGGGTGTACAAACTCGCAAGATGCAGTTGTGGGTACTGCTGGATTAAGGACTTCAGTTCTTCCAGTTGAGCGGCCTCAAATCCTAGCCGGTTCATGCCGGTGTCAAGATCCAAATGAATGGAAAGTTGGAGGGCTTGATGCTGTGAAAAAATCCCCAATTTCCTGAAAAATTCTGGGCTAAATACCACCGGCTCGAGTTGGTATTGGTACAGCAAATCGAAGGATTCTTCTACTGGGTTCAATACCATGATGGGAAGCTGAATTCCTTGTTTGCGGAGGCTTACCCCCTCATCGGTATAGGCTACTGCTAAGTAATCGGCTCCCAAGGTCTGCAGGTGGTTCGCGATTTCTGCGGCGCCTCCCCCGTAGGCAAAGGCTTTGACCATCACCATGACTCGGGTGCCTGGCGCAAGCTGTCGTTTGTAAAAATTGAAATTATGGGTCAGGGCATTCAAATTGATCTCCAAGGTGGTGCCGTGGATGCGTTGCTGAAGTCGATTCACTACCCGCTCAAATGCATATTCCCGAGCCCCAGTAATGAGGATGAGGTCGTTTTGAAACTGCTCCGGCTGTAGTTCTTGCAGGAGCTGCTCTGTGTTGGAGTAGGTGCGCATTCCTTTTCCAAGGAAGGTTTCCAGATGCTGAATCTGGGTTCCCACCCCAATCACATGATCGATGCTGTAGGAGCGAATCAATTCAGCTGCCTCTTTGTAGACTTTCTCGGGAAGCCCTTGCTGGAGTAAGTCTGAAATAATGAGGATTTTGGAGCGTTTTGGTCGTTGCTGACTCATAAACTCAAGGGCTACCTTCAGTCCAGCCAGGTCATTGTTGTAGGTGTCGTCAATCAGGAGGGACTCGTTGAGTCCTGGCTTGAGCGTCAGACGCATGTCCACAGGCTTGAGGTGACTCAGTCCTTCTTGTATTCCATGGATTTCCTGACCCAAACTCAGGGCAGCAAGGATTACGTGGGTGACGTTTTCCAAAGAGGCCTGGTCGGTAAAGGGCACCTGAAAGGTTAGCGTTTGAAGGTCACTTTTCATGACCACAATTCGTGAGCTGGTATCCTGGCTTTTCCAAGATACGCTGTAGTCCGCCCCTGCTTTTTTGGACCAAGAGATGCGATTTTCAGCGGGCACCTGTTGCTCAATTTCCTGAGCCAATAGGTCATGATCTCTGCAATAGAGAAGGAAGTTGACTCCTGCAAATAGTTTGAGTTTCTCGGCAATCTTCTCTTTCATCCCAGGGAATCCTTCCTCATGCGCAGAACCAATGTTGGTGAAAATCCCCAATCCAGGTAGGATCATTTTTGCCAAGGTATCCATATCACCTGTTTTGGATACGCCTGCTTCCAAGATGGCCACCTGGTGGTAGGATTGAATGCCGAAGATGGATAGGGGTACCCCCACTTGGGAATTGTAACTTTTGGGGCTTTTTGCTACCGCAAACTGTTGGCTGAGCACCTGCCCAAGCCATTCCTTCACGATGGTTTTGCCATTGCTTCCCGTGATGCCCACCACCGGTTTGGTGAATTGAGCACGTTGGTAGGAGGCCAAAGATTGAAGTGCGGTTCGTGTATCCTTCACTTGGATAAAATAGCCCTTTTCGAGCCAGGAAGAAGGAATACTAGCTTGTTGATCCACCAAAAAATACGCTACTCCTAAGTCCAATAGCTCTGACACAAATGCTATTCCATCTGCTTTGGCCCCTTTTAGAGCTACAAATAACGTTTGTTCGGGATGGAGAACCTGTCTCGAATCAATGCTGATTTGTGCAATAGGTTGGCCAGGATCCTTTCCCAGGCCCTTACCTCCAGTGATTTGTTCTAAAAGGGATCGTGTGAGGACGGTCAACATTTAGCTTAACTCCTTTTTCTTGTTAAAGAATACTTGACGTACCCAGCGTGGTAGGAAGATCGCCCCCAAAATCAAATACGGATAGTAGGAAAGCAATCTCCAAATGATGCTGGTTACAAAGGTATATTTCTGCAAAAACTGCTCGAAAAATACGCCGAAGAAAAACTCTGCTGTTCCGCTGCTGCCTGGGGTTGGGGAAATCATCATGACAATCCACATGATCACCTGGCGGGCAAATACGATGATGTTGTCAAAAAGATCCAAAGGTACAAAGGCACCCATCAGCGCATTGAGCATTAGGTAGCGAGAGGACCAAACGAAGATGGTGGCACCTACAATTTTTAGCCAGTAGGAATAATGCTTGCCAGCGAGCTGTTTGGAGGCCTCGATAATTTGATCTCCATAATCCTGTGCATCGTGCTTCCAGCGCCGAAGAAATCGGATTGAAAATAGTTTGATCAAGATCCACTTGAATACGCGAGGTCTGTAAAACAAGGCTGCTGCCATCACAAAACTGTAGGAGGCATAGAGCGAATAACTGATCCAAAAAATGGCTTGAAGGCTACTACCGAGTTGCGATTCTAGCAGTGCGCTTTCGGGAAAAATATTATCCTGTGCCAAATACAAGATGATGGGTGCGCCAATGACGAAGAAGAGGTTGTCCAAAATAGCTGTCACCATCACGTAAGCAATAGCTTTTCCCATTTTGATTCCTTCCTTGTTCAAGATAAACATCGCCACTGCTGTACCACCAACTACCGATGGTGTCACTGCGGAAGCAAATTCCCAGAGAATAATCACATAGATGGATCGGGTCCAGGTGAGCTGCCGGTCGGTGATCTCACGAATTCGGTAGACGTAGCCAAAATCCCGAAAGAAGATGACCAAGATAGATAGGAAAATAAATAGGGGGGAGGCGTCCACCACCACCTTCAAATTTTCTGAAGTTAGGTTTGGGTCAAAATAAAACAGGGCGAAAACAATCCCCAATCCAATAATTATCGGCCACCAAACCTTATTTGGGTTGAGGGTTTGGAAAATCTTTTTGTTGTCTAACTTCATACTTCCGTGGCGACAGGTTCGATTTTTTCTACCCAAAAATTGTTGTAGCCTTCCCCTAGGACCAGGGTCAATGCCGAAAGCTGTAGCAACTCAAGAATGGCCAAAAAAGTATAGATCACAAAGATTTTTTCCGGTTTGTAGGCGATTAATTCGGTAAAAGGAACTTGCTTCTTGAAACTGATTTTTTCAAGCACAAACTCCTTCTGTTGTTCAATGGTGTAAGGATATTGGATGATGGTATGTTTGGGTTCATCTGTCCGCAATGCATGGCGAGACATACATTTTTGAAACACATTGAGTAGTTTATAGAGATCCAAGTGCTGCAATTCCCCTTCTACATCTTCCAACTTGCTCAATTCCTGAAGTTCTTTTACTAGGTTTCCTCGCTTTTCTTTGGATAAGCGATCCTGCTCTAGCGCAGAAAGCTCTTCTACGACTGACTTGTATTTTTTGTACTCAAGAAGGTTTCGCACGAGTTCTTCCCGAGGATCGATGACTTCTCCCTGCTCATTGACTTCCGGCCTAGGGAGCAGCATTCGAGACTTAATCTTCATGAGCGTGGCAGCAAAGAGGATAAATTCACTGGCCACCTCAATTTCTAACGTTTCCAATTGATGGACGTAATCCAAAAAATCATTGGTGATCTTGGAAATGGGAATGTCATAAATATCCAGTTCGTCCCGCTCTATAAAAAAGAGCATGAGATCGAAGGGACCTTCGAACAAGGGTAATTTGATTTCGAAACTCACGGGATATTTAATTAATTGGATTAATTTTGTTTACTCCTAGTCAAAGATATTCAATTCATCGAATTCTTAAGACTAGAATTTGGAAAGAGTCACTTTGATTCTGCTGTATTTTCAAACAAACAGGACAGCTAAAAAGTTAATCTTTTTTGACTATAACCCTTTGCCGATGCACATACAACCCGGTCCGTTACTAGCCCAAATCAATAGCCCTGCTGATTTGAAGAATTTTTCCAAAGATTCTTTAGTTCAGATTAGTCAGGAGCTTCGCCAATTTATCATCGATAATGTATCGGTGTATGGTGGCCATTTTGGGGCGAGCTTGGGTGTGGTTGAGCTTTCAGTAGCCCTCCATTACGTGCTCAACACCCCTGAAGACCAGTTGGTCTGGGATGTGGGACACCAAGCCTATGGGCATAAAATCTTGACCGGTAGAAGAGATGTCTTTCACACGAATCGTGTGTATGGAGGTATTTCAGGGTTTCCAAAGCGCAAGGAAAGTAACTACGATACCTTTGGCGTAGGTCACTCCAGCACCTCTATTTCTGCGGCACTGGGCATGGCTATGGCCTCCAAATACAAGGGAACTGACTTGCAACATGTAGCAGTCATCGGTGATGGAGCCCTAACTGGAGGTATGGCTTTTGAAGCCTTAAATCATGCAGGTGTGAGCGGAACTAACTTGCTCATTATCCTTAACGACAATTGCATGTCTATCGATCCCAATGTGGGCGCCTTGAAGGATTACTTGACAGACATCACTACTTCGCACACCTACAACAAGGTGAAAGACGAGGTATGGAATGTGTTGGGTAAGCTGAGTAAGTTTGGTAGCAGTGCACAAGAAATTATTTCCAAGGTAGAAGGGGCAATCAAGTCAGCAGTGCTGAAGCAAAGCAACCTCTTTGAATCCCTCAACCTGCGGTACTTTGGGCCTGTAGATGGGCACGATGTGGATCACTTGGTAGAGATTCTACGCGACCTCAAAGATATTCCAGGACCAAAAATTCTCCACTGCATTACAGTTAAAGGAAAGGGTTATGGCCCGGCAGAAAGTGGAAACAAAACTACCTGGCATGCTCCAGGGACATTTGACAAGCTGACTGGAGAGATTCACAAAAAAACACCAAGCAGCCCGCAGCCTCCCAAATACCAAGATGTGTTTGGAAACACCCTAATTGAACTTGCAGAAAAAGATGCACGCATCATGGGGGTAACCCCAGCCATGCCTTCGGGTTCTTCGATGAACTTGATGATGGCGGCCATGCCTGACCGTGCCTTTGATGTAGGCATTGCAGAGCAGCATGCGGTTACCTTCTCTGCGGGGATGGCAACTCAAGGACTCGTTCCTTTCTGCAACATTTACTCTTCCTTTATGCAGCGCGCCTATGACCAAGTGGTACATGACGTGTGCCTTCAAAATTTGCCTGTGGTATTTTGTTTGGATCGTGCTGGCTTTGCCGGTGCAGATGGTCCTACCCACCACGGAGCTTACGATATCGCGTATTTCCGTTGCGTTCCCAACCTAGTGGTCTCATCACCAATGAATGAGGAAGAATTGCGCAACCTGATGTATACAGCATCCCACTACGGAGGGCCATTTTCCATTCGTTACCCAAGAGGAAATGGCGTCATGCCTAACTGGAAAACACCTTTGCAAGAGATCCCTGTGGGTCAAGGCAGATGTATCAAATCCGGTGAAGAGGTGGCAATCTTGACGCTTGGACATATAGGCAATTATGCCGTGGAGGCCTGCGAATCCCTTGCCAAAGAAGGCTTGAACCCTGCCCATTACGACATGCGCTTTGTGAAGCCTTTGGATGAAAAATTATTACTCGAAATCTTCTCCACTTTCAAAAAGGTAATTACCGTGGAAGATGGATGCTTGATGGGAGGTTTTGGATCTGCAGTACTTGAATGGATGGTGGACCAAGGCTATCATGCCCAGGTGAAGCGTTTGGGGATTCCCGATGACATTATCGAACACGGGGAGCAATTGGACCTGCACCGCGACTGTGGCTTTGATCCTCAGGGCATCGCCAATGCAGTGAAAGCACTGACCGAGCAAGAACAATTCGCCTAAAAAACAGCAATTCCATGCTGCATTTTTTTGAAAAAGGCCAAGGTCATCCGCTGCTCTTTCTTCATGGTTTTTGTGAATCTGGAGAGATGTGGCACTACTTTGCCGATTCATTGTCTACCCAATACCGGGTAATTTGCCCTGATTTACCTGGATTTGGCAATTCACCACTTACACATCCCATCCATAGTCTTGAGGAAGTCGCTGAGCAACTCGAAGGCTGGATGCAAGCGGTACAAATTCAAAATCCCATCGTATTGGGACATTCCCTAGGCGGCTATCTGGCCTTGGCCCTACTCGAGCGCATGGGGGATCGGATCAAGGCCGTAGGCCTACTTCACTCCACGGCTTTTGGAGATGATTTGGAAAAAAAGGAGATGCGCAACCGCACGCTCACCTTTTTGAAAAAGCATGGGGCAGTCAAGTTTGTCACTTCTTTTGTTCCTCAGCTATTTCCTGAACACCGCCGAATCGAGCTAGCTGACGCCATGGCACAGGCCATTGAAGACGGGAAGCGTTCCAGTTTAGAGGGATTACTCGCCTACACGGTGGCGATGCGTGACCGCAAAGATCGGATGGAAGTACTCCATCAGTTTGCAGGACCAAAGTTGCTGCTAGCAGGGACCTTGGATGGATCAGTCAAAATTGAATCCAGCCGTGCGCAGCAGGGGGCCTATACCCACTACATCGAACTCGATGGAGTAGGGCATTTGGGAATGGTGGAGGAAAAAGAAAAGTCCTTAGCGGTGGTTCAGAACTTTGTTGGCGAGGCGCTTAAGTAGTTCTAGTTTTTTCGAGAATACCCATCAAATCCTCCATGTAGCGCTGGTCTACCGCATCAAAATCATCCAAGGTATCGCTATCCACATCCAATACGAGAAATACTTCTCCATCCTGAAATGCAGGCACGACGATTTCGGACTTGGACGCCGAACTACAGGCGATGTGACCTGGAAATGCCTCTACATCGGGGACCAACTGCGTTTTCTTTTCCTTCCAGGCTGTTCCACAGACACCTCTCCCGTAGGCAATTCGGGTACAGGCGATAGGACCTTGAAAGGGGCCGAGCACCAATTCCTGGCCTTGAACTACATAAAACCCCACCCAAAAAAAGCCAAAAGCCTCCCGAAGGGCAGCAGCGATATTGGCTAGATTGGCCACCAAATCCTGTTCGCCAGAAATCAATGCTTCTACTTGAGGGATGAGCGCTTCGTAAATTTCTTCTTTGCTTCCCGCTTGAGGAAGGAATAGGGTTTCAGCCATGGTAATAAATGTCTAGTTGATCCTCCCCAATCGCATGCGATTCGGCAGGAGTTTGTGTAAGTGTTGGAGCGGCAATACCGCGTTCAAATTCAATGGGAGCAGTAAATACGCGGGCCTCATCCCAAAGACCTGCTGCCAAAAACTGATTGATAGTTTGACTTCCTCCTTCAATCAGGACACTTTGAATTTGGCGGGCATGTAGATCCGCCAACAAGGCCTCTAGGGAAAGTTGGGGCAGTTTCACCCACTCCAGGTTCGGCAATTTTTCGCTTTTCAGGGTAGTGTAGCAAAGGGTGGGGATCTGCTGATCAAATAGATGCAGGTCTGCGGGTAGTTCCAACTTGGAATCCAGCACCACTCGAATGGGATCAGATCCGGTCCAGTCCCGTACAGTCAATCGAGGGTTGTCGTGGAGGGCTGTATTTTTTCCAACGAGGATGGCCTGCTCCTCTGCGCGCCATTGATGGACGAGCTGCCTGCTTTGTGCGCAACTGATCCATTTGGAGTCAAAGTTTTCTCGGGCGATAAACCCATCGTGAGTTTGGGCCCATTTGAGAATCAGGTAGGGCCGCTGCTTTTCTTGCTGACAAAAAAACCGGCGGTTTTGCCATCTCGCCTCTTGTTCTAAGAGTCCTACTTGAACAGATATACCGGCTTCCTGAAGTAGCTTCACGCCCTTTCCCGCCACTAATGGGTTGGGATCTAAGGTGGCAACTACTACTGATTTGATTCCTTTTTCTATCAATAAATTAGCGCAAGGAGGAGTTTTCCCATAGTGGGAACAAGGTTCCAAACTGACATAGGCCGTAGCCTTGGCGAGTAACTTGCTGTCTATAACGGAGGTGATCGCATTGACTTCCGCATGGGGACCTCCATACTGTTGATGGTAGCCTTCTCCGATGATTTTTCCCTCATGCACAAGAACACATCCCACCAATGGATTGGGACGTACGGATCCTTTTCCTCGTTCGGCGAGGTCAAGAGCACGTTGCATGAAAACAGAGGGATTCATCGGTCCAAATTTAGCTCAATTCTTCTCATTCTTCACAAATATGGGTTTGGCTTGCTCCAATGATTGGATCAAGTATAAAAATCTACTGCATTGCGGAGGATTCTTTGCTCCAAGCAGGTAAAATTTCTAGCGCTCGATGTACTTTTGTGCATGATGAATTGGGAAAAATTACTCGCCTTTGGGCGATTTGGAGAAGAAGCAAAAGGAACAAGCACAGATACAGCACG
>CANGUK010000001.1 GCA_947457095.1 Cyclobacteriaceae bacterium | reverse complement strand
TACTTCAAAAGCGAGTCAAAGATGACAAAAAAGGACAGCATTTTCAAGGACTTGGTGCGCTACTTCCGAAGCCATCCCAGCACGACGCTCGGCTGGATTTGGGTCAGCTTTGTCCCGCTCCTGGGTTCGCTCTTGCTCAGCACTCGCTACGAGCAACTGGAACAAATCGTTTTGACAGGAATTGGAGATCATATCCTACTGACTCTGATCCTGGCGCTTTTGGTTGGGCTAGCCTTCCTCCCCACCACTTTTACTGCGCTCGCATCAGGCTTCTTTTGGGGATGGACTGTATTTCCTCACCTCGTGATCGCCTACCTCCTGGCGAATGTATTGGGCTACTCCTTGGGAAAGTGGCTCAATGCGGATTTCCGAACCCTCCTTTATGCACGCCACCCTAGCTTACAAGAGGAAATAGAGCGAAGAACAGACCAGCCTGCCGGACTCGTGTTTTTTGTCCGGATCAGCCCGGTGATTCCATTTGCGATTTCCAATTTTCTGTTTGCCTCCTTGGGGATTCCTCTTTCTAAAATCATCCGCTTTGGACTCCCAGGCATGCTCCCAAGAACCATCCTAGCATTCGCTTCAGGGATGGCAGCTCAGTCTTTTTTGGATGCACAAGCCTCCCTGAAAGATCCGCATGATTGGTTGGTACTTGGGCTACTACTTGTTGGAAGCATCTGGGGAATTTGGCATTTCTGGAACAAGAAAAAAAGCTAGTTTGAATCACTGAAAAATCGAACCTTAGCCTAACTAAATCTTCTAGTTATGATTTTATCCGTTCACCCCAAGTTGCCTATGCGCAACAAAGCCATTACCCAAGCTTATTATGTGGAGCAACTGGGATTTCAACTCGTGGGCAAACAAGACTACCCCGAATACCTGATGGTTCAAAAGGACGCAATTGAACTCCACTTTTTTCTATTTCCGGGACTGGATCCTCTACAAAACTACGGACAGATTTATCTAAGAACGGAGGCTATTGACTACCTTTACCAGTATTTTTTGGATCGAAAAGTGTCCATTCATCCGAATGGGCCACTAGAAACTAAACCTTGGGGACAGCGTGAATTTTCGCTACTAGATCCGGATCACAACCTATTGACTTTTGGGCAGTCAATTTCTTAAAAGTGGATAGGCTACTCATGCGAAAAAAGCCCAAAGTCAATTTCATTTCTTCACTTCCGATAAATTCGTGGAAGTTCTACAGTTAAAGAACCGCAGCGCGGGATCTCCCAACAGAATCAATTGCGCCCAATGGGCCTGGTACTCGAGACGGTTACCATAGCGAACAATAAACTCTTTTTCAGCCCCCAGAAGGACCTCGCCAAGCGTCGGTGGACAAGAGGATTCCCTCCAGTCAAACAGTCCTCGATACAGCAATTCGGTGGAGCGCTTGAGCAGCAGGTCCACTCCCAAGCCCGAGTTAGAAAGTACAGCAATCGCTCCCTTTTTCGGAGTGATCAGCCAATCCTCTCCTTGGCTGTAGCTCGAACCAAAAGCATTTCCGTATTCGCAGCCATTGATGAGTAGCAGGGGATATACAGAATTGGCATAGCCCAGGCTGGGGTCAGAAACGTACCCAAAATCAAGTTCGTTGTACCGCAAGGATCCATGGCCAAAGTACGTCAGCAGTTCCAGGCCCTCCTTGATTTCATTTTTTAAATCCAGGTGCTGCACCTCAACAGAATCTTCCTTTACCTGCTTGATCACTTCCACTTCTGGAATTCCATTTTTTGCAACAGTAGCAAAGCCCTCCATAAAACTACGGTGCCGCTCGATTTCTACAGGGTTCATCCCGCCCACCAGATGAAGGATTTTTTGGGGCCCAGAAATTTTCAAAAGCTCTTTTTCCTTGACTTTATCCAAGTAATCGGAGAGCTCTTGCACATTTTTGGCCGGAATTCTCCCCACGGCCATAGCCGGAAAAGTAGAATCAACCACTTGAAGTTGCCTTATAAATTGGGAGTCTGAGGGCGGAAATCCTCCTGTGGGCACAAGGTCCTGAAAGGCAAAGGCCTTGGGTACGTTTCGCTGGTAAACCGCACGATTCTCCGCCCACTTTTGTGCATAGGGAACAAGTGCACGGCCTGCAAGGAGGAGGTACTTGGGTTGGTGCTTCGGCCAGTAGGATTTCAAAAATGCGTGTAGCGCCAATGGGTTTTTTTCGCCAAAGGCAAATTGATCGTACAAGTCCTCCATTCGAAGCACCAAGGTGTCGTAACTCCCTCCAGCTTCAGAGGCCCTGTACGCAGCATAGGCATGAAGCGGATTTGGATAGGAAAGACTTGGCCGTTCGAGTTGCCCATGTCCCACAATCAGGTAGTTGGCTGACTGGCTCAGGTAATCTCGAAAGCGGACCGCTTGCACTGCTTCCACTGTAAATCGGCGAGAATCGGGTCCAGGACTTGCCTTATCTATGGGCAGCAAGTAGGTAAGTCGGGCAAAAGCCAACGAAAAATAATCTCCTTTTCGAGCAGAATTTACAGCCAAATGGAGCTTGAGGGTATCTTCTTGGAAATCCTCTTGCTGAAGAACCAAAGATTGCCTGAGCGATTCATGTCCAGAAAATTGAGGACTCGGAAGGGGTCTAAGGACCTTGGAAGAAGTACCAATCCAAAGTAAGGGCGCATGGTCCATAGTCGAGCGCCCTACCCAACCCAGCTCCAGAGAAATAGATTGGGAATCCACTTCTTTAAAGGCAGCATCCAGTTGAAACTTCAGATCCCGACTGGGAACAATCACCGAAGTCATCCAGCCCTGTCCCTCTTTCGGTGTTGAAGTGCGAAGTCCCCAGCGGGAAGTTTCTCCAAAGGAATACTCCTCGGCAAACACCTGGAGTTGCACTGCTTCAAACTGATCCGAGGCAGGAAGAGGAGCCTTGAATTGCATTCGCTTCCCCAGCTCCCCAGGGGTATAGACCAGAAAAAAGGCAGTGGTATCTGAGTAGGTATTGACATAGGGATTTGGAATTGCAATCCCTGAATCCCTCCACTCCTCGTTTCTTTTCCCCAAAAATTCCAGGTAATCCTCTGGATCCAGTCGCCCATCCTGCTCACCAGCTACCTGAATAGCCACTTCCCTCCCTCGGTGGTAGAGTCGAAAAAATCGAGGATCTACCCTTCGAAGCGAAATTCCAGCATCCTCCAAACTTGCGGGGTAAATCCGGTAGATGCCTTCTACAGCAGTTTGAATTTTGTAATGGATCAGGTCATAGCTGTACCAAACCGAATCTTGGGCCAAGGAAAAACTGGACAGGCCACAACTAAGGAGAATTAGAACGAAGGGAGTTCTCATGAAAAAATGGGGGATTTGAGGGGAGCTCAGGATTAAAAAAATTGAAAAGACAGAAAAAATAAAGTGGGGTATGGTGGGCTTTAAAATCGGTACAAATGAAATTACTTCAAAACCGCACGGAATCAGGACTCAAAAAAAATGTACATTTTCGGGCACTTCCCTGTCCTAAAGTTGAACAACGTAGGAGGCGCTAAAACCGAAAAAAGTAAGGATGCTAAAATTTTTTTATTTTTTACAGCTATTGAAATTACATGAATTTATCTCATTATCAATAGGTTAATCAATCAATTTAGAAATTGTTTTTAATTGAATACCTAGAATTAGGTTATACAAGGTACTCTACTTAAAAGTTGGTACTACTTTTTCTTAGAGTAGACCGAGGAAGGTGAATCTACTCCTTTCTTAAGAAGCCAATTACCACATCCATGAATCTAACCAACACCCAAGTACAAATGCGCAAAGGACTCCTGGAGTACTGCGTATTGCAAATCATTTCCAGAGGGGAAGTTTATACCTCTGACTTGATTGAAGAACTCACCCAAGCGCAGATGATCGTCGTAGAGGGTACCCTGTATCCCCTACTCAACCGACTCAAATCATCGGCATTAGTTAGCTACCGCTGGGTAGAATCGGAGGCAGGCCCTCCTCGAAAATACTACTCCATTACGGAGGAAGGGCAGGCTACCTTGAAGAGCCTAGCCGAAACCTGGAAGGCCTTGGTGCAGTCCATCAATCAAATCACCAAAAAGAAGTAATCCCTTCGTCGACCAACTCATGAAAAAGACATTGAGCATCAACATCAGCGGTATTTTATTTCACATCGAAGAAGATGGATACGATACCCTCAAAAACTACCTAGAAAGCATCAATACCCACTTTTCTGGCTACCCTGATAGCAAAGAAATTGTTTCCGATATCGAAAATCGCATCGCAGAAATATTCCTTTCCTACCTCAAAAACAACAACCAAGTCATCACGGCCGAGAATGTCACTCGCCTCATTGAAAAAATGGGAACCATTGCAGACTTCAGCTCCTTGGAGGAGAAGGAAGAAGCAGAGGAAGCGGTAGATCCTGCGAGCGATGATTTTTACAAATACGTGACACCACCCAATGCTGAGCCAGGAGGTTACAAAAAACTCATGCGAATGGAGCACAAGAAAATCTTGGGTGGCGTCTGTGCCGGAATCGCGCATTACTTCGCCATCGATGCGCTTTGGATTCGATTGATCGCCATTCTCCTGCTTTTTAGTGGGAATATCAACTTTGACCTTTTCGATTTTAATCCTTTTGGGCAGGTTAAGGTCAATTTTGGGTTTGCCGGACTTGCAGTGGTCGCCTACATCGTCTTGTGGGTGATTCTTCCAGTATCCTATGCCAATGAAGAAAATAAAGAAATCAAAAAACTATTTCGAAACCCGGACGATAAAGCTCTTGGAGGGGTAGCAAGTGGCTTAGCCGCATACTTCGGTATCAAAGAACTCTATGTTCGGTTGGCTTTTGTCATCCTGGCTATTGCAGGTGGGTCTGGCATAGTGATTTACCTGATTCTATGGATCATTACCCCATTGGCGAGTTCCATCACGGAACGCATCAAAATGAAAGGGGGCGAGATCACCTTGGATAACATCGATTCCACACTCAAAGAAACCATCAATCCAGCTCCTCCAACGCCAGAGTCTACTGTTAAAAATACAGTCATGGTACTAATGAAACCTTTTCAATTATTAGGACAGGTGATTGAAGCCCTAGGTTCTGCGCTCGGATCCTTAGGAAAATTCCTACTCACCCTTCTTCGCCTCTTTTTCGGATTGATCATATTTATCTTTGGCATGGTGCTCGTAGGGGCTCCCTTGGTCACCTTCGCTCTTTATTTGGGAATAATAGATCCAGTATACTATGGCCCAGGGGATGCATTTGCATTTCCATTGGAAATGATTACTGAATTGGTTCCTACGGGACTGGCAGCTGCCGGACTAGGAGTGCTCGCGATTCCTGGAATTGTGATCTTGATGCTCGGATTGAGTGTGCTGTCCAAGAAAAATTTGGTAGGAAGTAAGTTTGGCTTAGTGGCACTTGCACTCTGGCTGATGTGCATCGCTACCCTAGGATTTCAAATTCCACGCGTCATCGCCAAGTTTAAAGCAGAAGACCGAGTGATTACCAACACCCCAGTCACCTTAGGCCAAGGCGTACTCTTCTTGAAGGTAGAAGATGAAGAAGATGATGAGTTTTACCAGCGCGTAGTCCTTGAACTTAAAGGCACCGAAGACAGTGTCCTTACCCTAAATCAAGAATATTTCTCGCGAGGCCAAAGCAAAACGCAGGCGCAAGAAAATATCAAAAAGATAGCCTATAGCTATGCTGTAAAGGATTCCGTCATCACCTTTGAACGGGGATTTGACATGAAAACCTTGGGTGCTTTCCGAGACCAAAAACTAAACCTAAGCTTGGCGATTCCTTACAACAAACCCTTTATCATGGACGACAGCTTATTAGACATCCTAGAAAATACGCTATATAAAAATGGCTACGATCGAGAGGATGTCCGTCCAGAAGCGATTTGGGTTTTCAACGAATCAGGCCTTACCTGCCTCACTTGCCCTGAAAAAAAGGGAGAGCGACGCGATTGGGATTCCTTTGAATCCGAAAAAGCCCAGCTGGACTCCCTGACTAAGATTCAACAGGATAGCCTAAGCCGTGCCAAACTCAAGGATACCTATTTCTTGAAGGAAAATTAACTCGTATTCCCTAGTTATATTTTAGTTGATACAAGTGGCCCTGCATGCGGGGCCACTTTTTTTTTGTACCTTCTGGCCAAACTTTTATACAATGGATGTCATTGCCAAATTTTTAGGGGGTTCCGGTGTGGTTACCGGCTCCAAATACCTAATTGACCTAGGAGATTTTGAATTTCTTGTCGATTGTGGATTATTTCAAGGAGGAAGAAAACTTCGTGAACTCAACTGGGATAAATTTCCCATGCCGCTGGAAGACTTGGAGGCAGTAGTCCTCACCCATGCGCACTTGGATCACATCGGCTACCTTCCTCGGTTGGTTCAACAAGGATTTAATGGTCCAATCTATTGCACGGAAGCCACCGCTGCCCTTGCAAAAATCTTACTCCTCGACTCCGGCAAATTGCAGGAGGAAGAAGCCGAATATGCCCGCAAAAAAGGCTATTCTCGCCACGAGGATCCCCAACCTCTCTACACCAAGGCAGATGCTGAAGCCGTGTTCCCCTTATTTGTTCCTAAGCCCTTTGAACAGCCTTTTTCCATACACCCAGCCGTCACGGTGACCTTTTTCCATGCAGGCCACATTCTTGGAGCCTCCATCGTTAAATTCCTAATCCAGGGAGAACGGGAAACTAAAAGACTTGTATTTTCAGGCGATTTGGGGCGATACAAAGATCCGCTGCTTTTTCCCCCTGCCTGTATTCCAAAAGCAGATGTCTTGTGGATAGAGTCCACTTACGGAGACCGTAAATCCCCCAACTCAAAACCAGAAGAAGAACTCGCTCGTGCCATCCGAGACACATTTGATCGGGGAGGACTGGTGATTATCCCTGCCTTTGCAGTCGGTAGAACCCAACTCCTACTCTACCACCTTTACCAATTGATGGAAAAGGGGAAAATTCCAAAGGCGCCCATCTTTAGTGATAGTCCAATGGCGATCGATGCCACCAAATTGTACCTGGATTATCGAAATGACCATCGCCTGAGTGCCATGCTACTCGAAGACGAACATGCCTTTAAACACCCCCATCTGCATTATTTTCAGAAAAAGGAGGAATCCATGTCGCTGAATAACTTCTCTGGAAAGGCGATTATCATTTCAGCCAGTGGGATGGCTACCGGTGGTCGGATCCTGCACCACCTCAAGCAACACCTGCCCCATGAAAAAAATGGGGTCATCATCGTGGGATACCAAGCCCAAGAAACACGCGGTCGGCATCTCCTTGATGGAGACCCTAGCCTCCGCATCTATGGTGAGGAAGTTCCTGTTCGTGCCAAGGTCTATCCTATCGAAGGCCTTTCTGCCCATGCGGACCAGGAGGAACTGATGGATTGGGCTGAAGGATTTACCGAAAAACCAAAATTCACCTTTGTGGTGCATGGGGAGCCCACAAGTGCAGAAGCTTTGGCCTACAAACTCAATCAGGAACTGGGCTGGCACACTATCCTTCCCAATTACCTGGAATCCTTTGTCTTATTTGAAGGGATTTAACTCCTCGAATTCACCAAAAAAAAGAGCCTTGAGAACGAATGTTCCCAAGGCTCTTTTTCTATTAGTCAAACTTTTAGTCTGCTTTTTCTTTCTTCGTTACAGATAGTGAAAGCTCCGTGGCTTCATCGGTATAATCGGCCGTAATCACATCGCCTTCAGACAGATCTCCTTTCAAGATTTCTTCCGCAATGGCGTCTTCCAAATACTTTTGGATGGCACGATTCAAAGGTCTTGCTCCATACTGCTGGTCATATCCTTTGTTTGCTAAGAATTCTTTCGCCTTCTCCGTGAGCTCGATTTTGTAGCCCAAGTCGGTGATGCGGTGAAACAACTTACCCAAGCTGATGTCGATAATTTTGAAAATATCTTCCTTGCTCAGTGAGTTAAACACCACCACATCGTCCAAGCGATTCAAAAACTCTGGACTAAAGGCCTTCTTCAAGGCAGACTGAATGGTTGATTTCATGATTTCATCCATGTTGTCCGCCTTGGCACGGTTGGCAAAACCAATGCCCGCACCAAAGTCCTTCAAGTCACGTACCCCAATATTGGAAGTCATAATGATGATCGTATTTCGGAAATCTACTCTTCGTCCAAGACCATCTGTCAAGATGCCATCGTCCAACACTTGGAGTAGGATATTGAACACATCCGGGTGGGCTTTTTCGATTTCGTCAAGGAGAATTACCGAGTAGGGTTTTCTACGAACTTTCTCAGTAAGCTGTCCCCCTTCTTCGTAACCTACATAGCCTGGAGGTGCCCCTACCAATCGAGATACCGAGAATTTCTCCATGTACTCAGACATATCGATTCGAATCAAAGAATCTTCCTTGTCGAAGAGATAGGTGGCTAAGGTCTTGGCCAACTCCGTTTTTCCAACTCCCGTAGGACCTAGGAAAATAAAGGAGCCGATCGGCTTCTTAGGATCTTTCAATCCTACGCGCGTACGCTGGATTGCTTTGGTTAATTTCTTAATTGCTTCTTCCTGACCGATTACTCTGCCCTTTAGCTCCTCGCCCATATTGAGGAGCTTGTTGCCCTCTTTCTGTGCTACTCGCTTGGCTGGAATTCCGGTCATCATCGCAATTACTTCTGCTACATGATCCTCATCCACGGTAAAGCGCTTGGTCTTGCTTTCCTCTTCCCACTTCACTTTTGCCTCATCCAGCTGCTCCAAAAGTTTCTTCTCTTTGTCGCGAAGCTGTGCGGCTTCTTCGTATTTCTGAGATTTAACTACGCGATTTTTCTCGGCTTTGATATTCTCTACTTCCGATTCCAAGCGCAAGATATCTTCAGGAACATGGATATTCATGATGTGTACACGAGCACCCGCTTCATCTAAGACGTCAATAGCCTTATCTGGAAGGAAACGATCGGAAATGTAACGGTCCGAAAGCTTCACGCATCCCTCAATTGCAGCATCGGTATAGATGACGTTGTGGTGATCCTCGTATTTGTCTTTGATATTGTTTAGGATTTGAATCGTCTCCTCTGGAGAGGTGGCATCCACCATCACCATTTGGAAACGACGGGCCAAAGCGCCATCCTTTTCAATGTACTGTCTGTATTCGTCCAAAGTCGTAGCGCCGATGCATTGGATTTCTCCACGTGCCAAGGCAGGCTTAAACATGTTGGAGGCATCCAAAGAACCGGAAGCACCACCTGCGCCTACAATCGTGTGCAATTCATCGATGAAAAGGATCACGTTTGGTGATTTTTCCAACTCATTCATTACCGCCTTCATTCGCTCCTCAAACTGTCCTCTGTACTTGGTGCCTGCTACCAAGGATGCGAGATCCAAGGTCACTACGCGCTTGTTGAACAAGATTCGGGAAACTTTTTTCTGGACAATGCGCAAGGCCAAGCCTTCTGCAATGGCTGTTTTACCCACGCCTGGCTCACCAATCAAAATCGGATTGTTCTTCTTTCTACGCGAAAGAATTTGGGCCACACGTTCGATTTCTTTTTCTCGACCAATGATCGGGTCGAGTTTGTCGTCCTCAGCCATTTTGGTGAGGTCGCGACCAAAGTTGTCCAAAACTGGAGTACGGGACTTCTCTGCCCCTGGCTTGTTGGATCCTCCTCCTGAAGAAGAAGAACCAAACAGTTTGGAACCATCCTCGTCCCCATCTTCTGCCTCGGCACGGGCCTTTGGAGAAGAACTGCTGTCCGACTGCATTTCAAGCATTTCCTTGATGCTATCGTAGTTGACTTCAAACTTATTCAATATCTGTGTGGCAATATTGTCCTCGTCACGAAGGATGGAAAGCAGCAAGTGCTCCGTGCCAATCAGTTGACTCTTGAAAATTTTTGCTTCTAGGTACGTAATCTTCAGTACTTTTTCAGACTGTCTGGTCAAGGGAATATTGGCCATATTTTTCACATTGTGATTGGCCGTACCCTTCACCGCCCGCTCAATGGCAGTTCGTAATTCATCCAAGGGTATCCCTAGTTTCTTCAAAATGGAAACCGCTACCCCCTCTCCCTCGCGGATCATTCCCAACAAGAGGTGCTCCGTGCCAATGTAATCATGCCCCAAGCGAAGGGCTTCTTCGCGGCTGAGGGAGATTACCTCCTTGACTCTGTTCGAAAATTTTGCTTCCATTTAACCCTTTTCTGATTGTATGATGAATGATGTACTATGATACCGAATTTGTTTTAAAAACACAATCGCTTCGGTTATTGTTCGTGTTTTTTTTGAGATTTCTCCAGCCAGCTGCCCGACTCGGTTCCCATGCAAAACAATAAATCGAGTATGGAAAGGTTAGGGACAAAGTTTAGGCCAAAAATTTGCCCATAAGGAACTTCCTGGTAAAAGGGACGGACCAAATAGCTGCCTGAGGGCATAATTTGACCCCTTAGGTCAATTACATCCTCCGGAAGCTCATCTTGATCCACTAGGGTTAGTTTGACAGGCCAACGAAGTAGTTTCAGACAGATTGTCAGCAAATTCAGATTCAAGGACCAAAGGTGCGTTTCCTCACGACTGAGCACCTCTTCAAAATAAGGAAAGAAATATTCAAAGAAAGGAGCCTTCCCGTACCCGCTTTGTATTCCACGCAGGTGGTTCATTGCCCATTTTTGGTCCGAATCAATCCGAACTTCAGCCAGTTGAATTCGAGGTCGCCTACCTTGAATGGGTACACTCAAGGTATGAACCTTGTTGGCTAGCAAAATCTCCGTTCGATTGAAATAGGATTGTCGTGTGTAGCGATCCCCTGGAAACAAAAATACTTCCTGCACCCCACTCAGTACAGTAAAGTACTCCAGGCAAGGAAAGTAATGCAGGTCTAAGGCAATGCGCTTCACGGCAAGAGTTAGGGATTTAAATCGTCAACTTTTTCGAATGCCGAATGTCCAACGCCGATTGAAGAATGTTGAAGGGTGGTACAATGTACCAAGTACAAAGTACAAAGTAGGGATTCGTATTGGGATTGAAGTTCTGGTATTCAAAGATCTTGCCTGCCTGTCGGCAGACAGGGTACTTTTTCTAATGTCGAATGTCCAACGCCGATTGGAGAATGTTGAATTGGGAAAACTAGTTACCTCTTCCCCATCCCTGGAGGCATCATTTTACCCATGGCTGCCTTGGCACCACCCATCTTATTCATTTGCTTCATCATCTTGCGCATGTCCTCAAACTGCTTCATCAAATTATTGACTTCGGTGATGTTTCTTCCAGAACCGTCGGCAATTCGTTTTCTTCGTCTGCCATCGATGATATCGGGATTCTGCCGCTCCTTTGGAGTCATGCTGCGAATGATCGCCTCCACAGGCTTGAAGGAGTCGTCATCAATATCCAATCCCTTCATGGCTTTTCCCATACCTGGAATCATTCCCATCAAGTCCTTGATGTTACCCATCTTCTTCACTTGCTCCAACTGAGAAAGAAAGTCGTCAAAGTTGAAGTTGTTTTGACGCATTTTCGCATTCAAACGCTTGGCTTCGTCCTCGTCAAAGGACTGCTGCGCACGTTCTACCAAGGAAATCACGTCCCCCATGCCCAAAATTCGCTGGGCCATACGGTCCGGATGGAAGACATCTAGGTTTTCCATCTTTTCCCCCGTGGAGATAAACTTGATCGGCTTATTGACTACGTGGCGAATGGAAATGGCGGCACCCCCTCGGGTATCTCCATCCAATTTGGTCAAGACCACTCCATCGAAGTCGAGGCGTTCGTCAAAAGTCTTCGCAGTATTTACCGCATCCTGACCCGTCATGGAATCCACCACAAAAAGTGTTTCGGAAGGGTTGAGCGCTTTTTTGAGTTGCTCAATCTCCTGCATCATCGCCTCATCCACCGCCAAACGACCTGCAGTATCGACTACAACGGTCTTCTTGCCAGTTTTCTTGGCATAGGCAATGGCATTGTTTGCGATTTGAAGTGCATTTTTATTTTCAGGCTCTGCGTAAACCTCCACCCCGATCTGCTCACCCAACACCTTGAGTTGGTCAATCGCTGCCGGTCGATAAATATCGCAAGCTACAAGCAGCACTTGACGCCCTTGACGCTTCAGTAAACTTCCAAGTTTGCCCGTAAAGGTAGTCTTACCCGAACCTTGAAGACCTGCAATCAGGATCACGGCAGGATCTCCACTGAGTTTGATGTCCACCTTGGTGCTGCCCATCAATTTGGTCAGCTCCTCCTGGGTAATTTTAATTAAAAGCTGTCCTGGGGAAACCGAGATCAAGACGTCTCGACCCATGGCCTCGTCCTTGATTTTGTCAGTGACTTCCTTGGCCACTTTGTAGTTGACGTCGGCATCAATCAAGGCTCTACGAATCTCCTTTACAGTAGATGCGACGTTGATTTCGGTGATTTTTCCGGTGCCTTTCAGTGTCTTGAACGCCCGGTCAAGCTTCAAACTTAAATTATCAAACATGCTGCTTCACGGCTATTTCCTGCAAAAGTAATGAATTTGAAGCTTTGCTCGACAATTCTCCGCGGGATTTAAGTGATCAAGAATGGGGCTTTGGGCTTGCTACCCTATTTCTATGAACCTCGTGCCGAAAAAGGTAAGCAGCAGCCTAACGGCCTTTCCCTCGAATTACTTAATTTGCAGTCCAAATCGCTGAACTCCTGCATGAAGATTCAATTTCAAAAAGACATCCTCCCTCACCTACTCGGCATCGCCTTTTTCTACTTGCTCGTAGTTGGGTACTTTTCTCCGCTCGTATTTGATGGGCAAATCATCTTTCAAGGAGACATCCTGCAATGGGAAGGCTCCGCCAAAGAAGTGCTAGACTACCGAGCGGCTACGGGAGAACAAGCCCTCTGGACCAACCGCATGTTTGGTGGGATGCCTACCTATTTCATCAGCTTGGAATTTGCAGGAGACATCACCAACCTAGCGATCTCCATCTTGACACTAGGCCTTCCACACCCCATCAACGGACTATTTTTTGGAATGCTAGCCATGTACCTTTTGCTCCTCAGCTATGGGGTGCGCCCAATTTTCTCCGTTGCTGGAGCCATTGCTTTTTCCTTCAATACCTACAACCTGCTTTCGCTAGAGGCCGGCCACAATGCAAAAATCTGGGCCGTTTGCTTGATCCCATTAATCTTAACAGGTATCCATCTTGCATTTGATCGCAAGCGGCTACTCGGCGCAGCGCTTCTTGGACTCGGACTTCTGCTGCAACTCAAATTTAACCACCTCCAAATCACCTATTACACGCTGATCATTGCTGTGGTGTACGTCATCACCCGCCTTGGGTATGATTGGAAAAAAGAAGGTTTTGGGAGCTTATCCAAAACCATCGCCTTATTGGTTTTGGGAGCCATCCTGGGTGTAGGAGGAAATTTGGGTAGAATCGCCAATGCCTTAGACTATAGCCCTTACTCCACGAGAGGGAAGGCTACCATCGAAACAGCCGGTGCAGGGCTCGACAAAGAATATGCCTTTGGTTGGTCCAATGGTATCCTAGAAAGCATGACCCTCCTAGTTCCTGACTTTTATGGCGGAGGAAGTACTACCCCACTCCCAAAAGACTCTGCTTCCGAAAAAGCGCTACGCTCCCAAGGACTGGAACCCGCACAAATCAATGATTTTGTGAAAGGTGCCCCAACCTATTGGGGAGATCAACCCTTTACTGGAGGACCTATCTATGGAAGTGTGATCCTAGTATTCCTAGCCATCTTGGGTATATGGGTAGCGCCACGCGCAAGTCTGATCACGTTTGGATCCATTATTGTACTTTCTTTGATGCTCAGTTGGGGCAAAAACCTGGCTTGGTTCAACTACACCCTTTTTGACATTTTGCCCGGCTACAATAAGTTTAGAGCCGTGTCCATGGCTTTAGGCATGACGCTTTTTGCGATTCCTGTCTTAGGCATGATTGCATTGGAAAAACTCACACATGCTAAAGCACTAAAGCCCCTGTTGATTTCGGGAGGAATAGTGACCGGCACTACTTTACTACTGGCTGTCATGGGGAGTGCATTCTTCCGTTTTGAGGGTTCGGGTGACGTGAATTATCCAGATTGGCTAGTAACTGCCTTGCAATCGGACCGCAAGGACCTACTTGCTTCTTCCGCTTGGAAAAGTTTTGCATTTGTCGCCTTAGCTATGGGTGCAATTTTCTTTTACCTCAAAGGCAAAATCTCAGAAAGCATCCTAGGCATTGGTTTGATTGTCTTAGTCACGCTAGATGTCTGGACGATCAACCGCCGCTACCTGAATAGCGATTCCTTCAAAGGCAATCCGGCTCGCGAGTTTTTTGCTGAAACCCCTGCGGAAAAATCCATAGCTGCAGACAAAGGTTATTTCCGAGTGCTTGCGCTCACGGAAGGCCTCACCCAAGGGGCACGCACTAGCTACCGATTCAATAGCCTAGGTGGATACCACGGCGCCAAACTTCGACGCTATCAGGATTTGGTGGATTACCGACTGGAGTTTGAACTGCAAGACTTCATCAAAAAAGCCCAGGAGGGTAATTTTGACTGGACTGGTATTAGCACGATCAACATGCTCAACACAAAGTACCTGATTGCTGGAGCGGAGTCTAAAGCCGTATTTGAAAACCCGGAAGCAAATGGTCCTGCTTGGGTACCAAGCCAACTCGTCCCAGTAGCTAGCAACAAAGAAGAAATGGACAAACTGGGCACCATTGATACCAAAGCGCAAGCAACCATCAATACCAAGGAGTTTGGTGAGCAGTCTGCGGGTGCAGGTACCCTTACCCTGACCAAGCATGCTCCAAACGAAATGAGCTACCGTGCAGAAATGACCAAGCCAGGATTGGCTGTGTTTTCTGAAATTTATTACCCAGCAGGCTGGACCGCAAAAGTGGATGGCAAGGAAGCTCCTATCCTTCGAACCAACTACCTGCTTCGTGGCCTTTCGCTTCCTGCAGGAACTCACGAAATTGTCTTTACCTTTGCCCCTGCGAGTTACACCGCAACCAAAACACCCATGATCCTCTTTCAGTATGCATTGGTGCTTTTGTTGATCGCTGGATTAGTTACCACTTACAAAAAATCAGATGCAAGCCGCTGAAGAACAAGAGAAAGTCGTTCGCTTCTACGACCAATTTGCCGAGAAGCAAGAAAAAACAGGCATCAACTCCCGGCATTTGAGTATCCTGGATAAGGCAAAGCTGGCTGGACTTCAGGCTAATCACCGTATCTTGGAGGTAGGCTGCGGCATCGGTACCGTTTCCCATCTTTTGGCGACCCAAGTACCCCAAGGAAAGGTGCTTGCAGTAGATATTTCTCCAGAAAGTATCGAAAAAGCTCGAGTGCTTTGGAAAAAGCAAGGCAACCTAAAGTTTGACGTGTCGGACATGTCCGATTTCAATCTACCCGGAGAAACCTTCGATTTTTTTGTGTTTCCAGACGTATTGGAACACATTCCAGTAGCCCAACATGCACGCTTATTTGAAAACATTCAGCGTCATGCGCATGCAGACTCCGTAGTCCTGATTCACATTCCTGCACCTCGGTACTTGGAATGGATGATCGCGAATCAACCTGAAAAACTTCAGGTAATTGACCAGCCGCTAGACACTGGAACCCTAGTTCAGACCTTGGGAGTGGCTGGTTTTTATCTAGAAAAAATGGAGACTTACGCCCTATTTTTCCAAGAAAAGGATTACCAATATTTTTTATTCCGTGCCAAAAAATCGGTGGAGCAATCCACCGCAAAAAACAAATGGCAGGTACTTAAAGAACGAATTCTTATCCGTTTGAAATACGGAATTAGCAGTTAATCATTACACAGATGGATATCAAAGCCGGTACGGTAGTAGGGCTTACCTACGAACTTAAGGTAAGCAAGGAGGAAGACGAAATTGAATCTGCACCTTTCAGTGTGGAAGTTCGAGAAGAGGATGACCCTTTTTATTTCCTCTTTGGTCAGAGTGGCTTGCCAGAGAAATTTGAGGAACTGCTTCAAGGTAAGAAATTGGAAGATGAGTTTTCCTTCACCTTGACTACAGCAGAAGCCTATGGGGAAGCAGACGAGGAGTTGTTGATTACACTTCCCGTGGAGCAATTTTCCAAAGAGCGCGGGTTTAGCACTGAAATGCTAGAGGAGGGAAACTTTCTTCCGCTAGTCGACGAAAATGGCTACCCCATGCAGGCGAAGATTTTGAAAAATTTAGGAGAGGAATTGCTATTGGATTTCAACCATCCTTTAGTTGGCTTCGACCTGCACTTTGAGGGTAAGGTCATCGAAGTACGCAAGGCTACCAAAAAGGAACTGGAGCAAGGGCATGTGGAAGGAGCCACGGATACTGAAGCCTAAACAGTAACCTAAAAGCAAAAAATCCCGCCAATAGAATCTGTTGGCGGGATTTTTTTGTGCATTAAGACTTCAGCACCAATACTTTTTCTTCTTGGATATGCAGGTAAACCCGGTCCCCAATCTGGTATTTTCTTGCTGGATCATCCACCTCCCACAGCTGCCCTCCTTCTTTTAAGCGAATCAGAAGGCTATTATAATGCACTAAAAATCGTTGTTCGACCACATGCCCTACGATACCACCACGCGTACGAATACGAATGTCGGCTGGTCGGATAAAGGCTTGCTCTCGATCTGGGAGGGCATTGATGGACGAAAAAAGCCGCGCCACATACTTCGATTTGGGTTGCTCACAAAGCGCCTTGGAGTTACCCTTTTGAGTGACTTTCCCTTTTTGAAGGACTACCAAGGAATCCGTGAGCCAAAGTGCATCGTCCAAGTCATGGGTCACAAAGATCACGGTAGTTTCCATCTCCCGAAGCAGTTCCTTCAATTCGTAGATCAATTTTCGTTTTTGGATGGCATCCAGATGGCTGAAGGGTTCATCCAGGAGCAATACCTCCGGCTCCACCGCCAAAGCTTGCGCAATAGCCACCTTCTGCTGCTGTCCTCCGCTGAGTTGTCTTGGAAGGCGATCTTTGTAGGGCGTCAAGCCAAGTCGATCCAGCAAGTGTGCTACCCGTTGTTTACGGTAGTTTTCATCGTAATTCAACAAGGGGCGGGTGATGTTTTCTTCAACTGTGGTATTTGGAAATAGCTGGTAATCTTGGTGGATGAGTTTGATTTCGTCGTAACCAGGTACCAATTTTTCCGCGGGATTTTCAATTTTCTTACCCCCAAGAAGCACCTCGCCAGCGCTCTGAGTCAGTAGGCCCGCAGCGATGCGGAGTAGCGTACTTTTTCCCGAGCCACTTTCCCCAATGATGGAAACAAACTCACCCTTGGCCAGCTCCAGACTAAATTCCTGTAAGGCAACATGTGAGTCGTAGGATTTGGTGAGTGCGCGGAGGGAAAAATAAGACATAGGAGAAGATGAAGTTACCAGAATTAAGGAATGCTTGTCCCTTCTAAGATAGAAAGGGAATTTTACTTATTTCTTATTTTCTGGTTTAACTCATCCATTTTCGATTCGAATGGGTGATTCACTTAAATCAGTGATCGCTTAGTATGCCAACCATCCCCCATCGGCAACGAGCGTTTCTCCATTGACAAAAGAGGCGTCCTCGGAGACGAGGAACAAGGCCACCTTGGCAAGTTCCTCTGATTCGCCCATCCTTGGCATGGAGCCTGCACCACTGCTGCACAGTACCGCTCCTTCGGGATCAGGATGCGCATCTTTCATGATGTTGGTATTTACCCCTCCTGGAGCGAGGACATTGCAGCGGATTCCTTTTTTGGCATACATAAATCCAATGTTTTTGCTCATCCCAATGAGTGCATGCTTGGAGGTGGTGTAGGCCAAGCCAGCTCGAGACCCAGCAATCCCCCCTATAGAGGAAATATTGAGAATGACTCCCTTACCTTGTTTGAGCATGGGAACGAGTGCAAGCCGGCTTGCATAAAAGGGGCCATTCACGTTGACAGCCATGATTTTTTCCCAAAGGGCATCCGTCACCTTATCCAAGGGTGTGAAATCATCCATGATTCCCGCATTATTAACCAGAATGTCCAAGCTTCCAAACTCATGAATAGCTGCATCAATCAGGCGCTTCACTTGGTCTTGATCGGATACATCGCATTTCAAACCAAGGGCATGCCCTCCTTGAAGGCGAATTTGTTCGGCCACTCGTTCTGCCTCCTCAATGTTCAAATCTGCAACCACCACTTTAGCCCCTTCAAGGGCAAATAGTAAGGCAATCGCATTTCCTATTCCAGAGCAAGCTCCTGTAATAAGCGCACATTTATTAGTTAATTTATTCATGATTTCGATTGAGTTTTGTTCAGTTTATTTTCGGCCGCAAGCATGGTTTGTATTCCGCTTAGCAAGGCATCTGCCTGAAAGGAGATGCTGTCGATTCCTTGGGCAATTAAATATTGGGTGAATTCGGGACGGTCGCTAGGCGCTTGACCACACAGCCCTACCTTTTTACCTTTTGATTTGGCCACACGGATCAGTTCCGCAATCATCCACAACACGGAGGGGTTGGTTTCATCAAAAATATCCCCCATAACTTCAGAATCACGATCTATTCCCAAAGTCAATTGAGTGAGGTCATTGGAACCAATGGAAAAGCCATCAAAAATTTCCGCAAATTCTGCTGCCTGAATCACATTAGCAGGAATTTCCGCCATGACATACAGCTGCAATCCATTTTCTCCCTTCTTTAATCCAACCGAATCCATCAGATCGCGTACCTTTTTTCCCTCTTCTGGGCTCCGGCAAAAGGGAATCATGACACTCAGGTTGTCTAAGCCCATATCCTCCCTTACTCGCTTTACTGCCTGACATTCGAGAAGAAATGCGGCCTTATACCGCTCGTGCGTGTAGCGAAAAGCACCTCTGAAGCCCAGCATGGGGTTTTCTTCTGCTACTTCAAATTGGCTCCCTCCAAGCAAATGGGCATATTCATTGGACTTAAAATCACTCATTCTCAGAATAACTTCTTTGGGATAAAAAGCTGCGGCAATCGTCCCAACAGCCTGAGCAAGCGTATCCACAAAAAATTCCTTTTTGTCGTTGTATTCCCGACAAAGCCGAGCAATCTCCGCTTTCTCTGATTCATTTTTAAGTTCCTCCCAATGCACCAAAGCCATGGGATGGATGCGAATGCTGTTGGTAATCACAAACTCCATTCGCATCAGTCCCACCCCTTGATTGGGAAATAATGCAGCAGAAAATGCCTTCTCAGGATCTGCTAAAATAAGTTGGGCTTGGGTAAGAGGTAAGTACATCCCTCGGAAATCGTGGCGAGTTTCCTTCCATTTAAGTTGCCCTTCGTAAATAATGCCAAGCTTTCCGGAGGTATTGGACAGGGTCACCACATCCCCTGTATGCAATGCTTCAAAAGCCCCTTCTGCACCGACAAGCGCTAGGGTCCCAAGCTCACGTGCCACAATGGCCGCATGGCTTGTTCTGCCACCTTTCGTTGTGATGATGGCCGCTGCTCTTTTCAAGACTGGATCCCAATCTGGATTAGTAATCTCAGTAAGTAAAATTTCCCCCTCCTCCAAAAGATGTCCTTCCGCAGGAGAATGGAGTATCCTTATTTTTCCACTGCTAATTCCGCTTCCTATTGCTACTCCAGACACCAACACTTTCCCCGGTTCTAAAAGGGTATACTCGGACTGAATCAACGAATCTTTTCCGGCATGGATGGTCTCTGGCCGGGCTTGAACAATGTACAAGTTTCCAGTTAACCCATCTTTGGCCCATTCGATATCCATGGGCATTTTGTAATGATTTTCGATCAAAAGGGCCCATCGCGCAAGTAGCTCTACTTCGGCTTCATTCAACACCCACTGCGCCTGCTGTTGCACTGAGGTATCTCTATTCACCACACCTCCATCTTCCGCATAGACCATAGTTTTGGACTTGGAACCCATTTTTTTGGATAAAATCGCCCGTTTATCGTGTTGTAAAGTGGGCTTAAAGACCACAAATTCATCTGGAATTACAGCGCCTTGCACGATGTTTTCCCCCAGACCCCAGCAGCCAGTTAACACCACCACCTGATCAAACCCTGATTCAGGATCAAGCGTAAATAAAACTCCACTACTGGCTAAATCTGCACGAATCATCCGTTGAATTCCCACAGAAAGTGCGATAGTGGAGTCGGAAAATCCCTTGTCGTGCCGGTACTTAATTGCACGGGCATTGTACAGGGAGGCAAAACAGGCAAGAACCTTTTTTAGAAGGGCCTCTTCCCCTACTACATTTAGAAAGGAATCGTGTTGCCCAGCAAAACTCGCCCCAGGCAAATCCTCGGCAGTTGCACTACTCCGAACCGCCAAGCCAAGTTCCTCCACAGATCCTTTGGCCAATTCCCAGTAGGCAGCAATCACCTGTTCTGCTACCTTTTTGGGCAAGGAAGCGGCGAGGATGTGGGTCTTGATTTGAGTGGATACCGATTGAAGATTAGAGAAATGATGCCTGTCCAACCGAGCTAATTCAGTTTGGATGACCTCTTCAAGACCGTTTTCCTGAAGAAAAAGTCGAAAAGCAGCAGCGGTAGTTGCAAAGCCATCGGGAATGCGTATTCCCAAGGAACTGAGCTGTACAACCATTTCTCCCAAGGAGGCATTCTTCCCTCCTACCTTTCCCACATCTTGAATACCTAAATGATCAAAAGGAATAACAAATTCTTGCATAGAATCTTGGATGCTTGGTAAAAAACAAATTCAAAAGCTTGCACTATACGCTCTAAAAACTCCATTTAAAAAAAAGGGAAGTAACCTGCCTCAAGCCGAAAACAAGATAGAAGAAAGCGCTAATTACTAAACTGATAAAAATCAGTTTTTAGACAAATTATTTTATCGGCAAACAAGGGCCTTTATATTTTTGTTAGTTTCACAATTCAATTCACATCATACCCTCATGAAAAACAAAAACTTTATTTTCTTGACCTTGGCATTCTTGCTAATCGGTTCCATTTCTGCCCTAGCGCAAATCCAACAGCCTGCAGCTAGCCCTGCAGCTCATGTAAGTCAGGTGGTTGGCTTCACTAAAATCAGCATCGACTACTCTTCTCCTGCAGTGAAAGGCAGAAAAGTATTTGGTGGAATCATCAAGTATGGCGAAAGCTGGAGAGCAGGAGCCAATGGCCAGACCATCATCGAATTCAGCACTGCGGTGAACGTAGGTGGTAAGAATTTGGCAGCTGGTAAGTACTCCATTTTTGTAACTCCTGCAGCTTCTGGTGAGTGGACCATCCACCTCAACAAAAAAGCAGAGAGCATCTACAGCTACATGAAAGATGGAAAAATCGATGAGGCAGCACTTGCTGCGGACGATGCGGTGGCTGTAAAAGCAGCTCCTGCCACTATAGGTGCTACCGAGCGTCTTCAGTACCACATTTCTGCCGGAAATAATAAGGTAGCACAAGTGACCCTAGCTTGGGAAACAGCAGCTGTCTCCTTTATGGTGGACACTCAGGTGGATCAAAAAATGGAGCAGTTTAAAAACCAGTTTTAAGCTTTTCCGAGAATAGGTTTATTTCATTAAACTCCTACTTGGTTGAATCTAGGTAGGAGTTTTTTTTGTTGGCACGCTAAACAAGCCTACTCCCTTCTCAATCTGGCACACCTTTTTAACCTTAAATCAAAAAATCTTCGGGATTTTAGATTTTTAATGTAATTTGAATCATTCAGCAGCATTCTTGAAAAAAGAGGGCAGCAGAGGCAGCCAATGAATCCTTACTAAAGGTAGAAGTGCATGCTCAAGTATTATTTTTAGTACCCTAACTAAATTTGTGAATAACTGATTTCCATCTCGTATGAATACCCCAAACACCCAGTTTAACTACGTAAACTACCTCTGGAATGAGGAGAAAGCTGCGCAACTCGAAGGCAATGAAGTTGACCTATTCCTCTACCGTTCCAACCTCCTTGGAGCTGACCTCAGAATCACAAATTATGGGGGAGGCAACACTTCCTGTAAAACAAAAGAACTGGATCCTTTGACCAAAACCTGGGTAGAAGTGATGTGGATCAAAGGCTCAGGCGGAGATATCGGTACCATGACCCGCTCTGGTCTTGCAGGGTTGTATGTAGACAAATTGAATGCCTTGAAAGGCATCTACCGTGGCTTGGAACACGAAGACGAAATGGTGGGATTATTTGGGCATTGCCTCTATGACTTGGACTCCAAGGCGCCTTCGATTGACACGCCGCTCCATGGCTTTTTGCCCTTCAAACACATCGATCACCTCCACCCGGATGCAGCCATCGCCATTGCCGCATCCAAGGATGGGGAAGAAATCACCAAAACCCTCTGGAAAGGAGCGATCGCATGGGTGCCTTGGCAGCGGCCTGGATTTGACTTGGGCCTCAAACTCAGAGAGGCCTTGGACAAAAATCCCGGCATTCGAGGAATTATGCTCGGAGGTCACGGCCTATTTACCTGGGGAGATACATCCTATGAATGCTACATCAATAGCTTGGAAGTCATTGAAACTGCCTCTGCATTTCTTGCTGAAAACTATGGTAAAAAAAGACCGGTTTTCGGAGGAGAAAAAATCAAATCACTGCCCCCAGATCAACGGAAAAGCCAAGCCGCTCAACTCGCACCGCTTTTGCGCGGATTGGCATCTTCAGCTTCCCGAATGGTGGGTACCTTCACCGACAAGGAGGTAGTCTTGGAATTCAGCAACAGTCAGGATCTGCAACGACTAGCTCCCATGGGAACCAGCTGCCCGGATCACTTTCTCCGCACCAAAATCTCACCTTTGGTTCTTGACCTTCCTGCAGACACCAATCTTTCAGATCTGAGTGGAATTCGCCCCCAATTGGAAACTGCTTTTCAGTCCTACCGGGAACGCTATGCCGCCTATTACGAGCAACACAAGCATGCAAACAGCCCTGCCATGCGGGACCCAAATCCCGTGGTCATTATTTGGCCAGGAGTAGGGATGTTTAGCTTTGCCAAAGACAAGCAAACCAGCCGGGTAGCTTCTGAGTTTTACATCAATGCCATCCAAGTGATGCGTGGTGCAGAAGCCGTATCCAGCTACGTGTCCTTGCCGCTTCAAGAGGCCTTCGACATCGAATACTGGTTGCTGGAGGAAGCAAAACTTCAACGCATGCCAAAGGAAAAACCGCTTTCCAGAAAGATCGCACTCATCACCGGAAGTGCGGGTGGAATCGGAAAAGGCATCGCAGAAAAATTCTTGCAGGAAGGAGCCTGCGTAGTGCTCTCCGATATCAACCAAGAACGGCTAGATCAAACGGCAGCAGCCTTTGAGAAAAAGTATGGCAAAGACAATGTCTTCGGCCTCCAACTAGATGTAACCAATACAGAGAGCATCGCCAGCGCTTCCCAGGCCATATCCCTTCAATTTGGAGGGCTGGACATTGTAGTCAACAATGCAGGAATATCCATTTCCAAATCCTTTGAAGACCATAGCGATCAAGATTGGGTGAAGCTCAATGACCTCTTGGTAATGGGACAATTCCGCATCTCCAAACTGGGAGTTGCCTTGATGAAGCAGCAAGGTCTTGGAGGAGACATTGTAAATATTGTAAGTAAAAATGCCCTCGTAGCAGGACCAAAAAATGTGGCTTACGGCACCGCCAAAGCAGCACAATTGCACATGTCACGACTGATGGCCGCCGAACTTGCAGACGATAAAATCCGAGTAAATGTGGTCAACCCCGATGCGGTAATCGAAAATTCGAACATCTGGGAAGGTGGCTGGGCAGAAAATCGTGCCAAAGCCTATGGCATCGAAGTAGCCGATCTCCCACAATACTATGCCAACCGCACCCTACTCAAGGAAAGCGTCAAGGTTAGTGATATTGCAGATGCAGCCTTTGCCTTTGTAGGCGGACTACTCAACAAGTCCACTGGAAACATGCTCAATGTGGACGGTGGTCTTGCTGCAGCTTTCCCAAGATAAACCCGACTAGTTCCTGTAATGCCAAAAATCCCAGTAACAGCCGTATTCGACATCGGGAAAACCAATAAGAAATTCTTTCTCTTTGACCAGAATGGGAGAGAGGTGTTTCATAGTTACACCCGTTTGGAACCCATTCCTGACGAGGACGGATTCCCGAGCGAACCTGTGCTTCCACTTCGGGATTGGATGCTGGACACATTTCATGCGGCTTTAAATTCTGCTGAATTTGAAATTACGCGACTTAACTTTTCGGGACATGGGGCCTCCTTTGTTCATACCGACCTTGAAGGTGAACCTGTAGCGCCACTGTACGATTACCTGAAGCCTTTTCCGGAGGATTTACTGGACCGGTTTTATTCCGAAAATGGAGGAAAATTCAACTTTTGTAAGGAGACTTCTTCCCCTCCTTTGGCAATGCTCAATTCAGGCTTGCAACTCTATTTTCTCAAGTATGCAAAGCCAGAGGTATTCCAAAAAATCCAACGAAGCCTCCACCTTCCACAATACCTAAGCTTGATTTTTACTGGCCAATTTGTGTCTGACTACAGCAGTATCGGTTGCCATACCGGCTTGTGGGATTTTGAGAAGATGGACTACCACGACTGGGTGAAACGAGAAGGAATAGAACTCCTCCAGGCGCCAATATTGCCCGGAGATTCCCTTTTGAAAACCAAGCCTGAGCTAGGTGGAATCCCCTGTGGAATCGGTGTACATGACTCCTCAGCAGCCCTTCTACCCTACCTGAAACAGGAAACCGAACCCTTCGCCCTGCTGTCCACGGGTACCTGGGCGATCAGCATCAATCCGTTCAATAAGACCCCGCTTACAGAATCGGAATTGACTAAAGATTGCCTCCAGTTTTTGAGTATTTCTGGGCAGCCCATCAAGATCTCTCGCCTCTTTATCGGAGAGGAGCACAAGTACCAAGTAGAAGAAATGTATGCCTATTGGAACCTTCCCTTAGGCACCTACAAGAAACTTCAATTTGAAGAATCCTGGTACCAAAAAGTCAGCAGTCAGCCTGCAAAAAGAATCCGATTTCACTACATCCAGCCAGAAAATTTTGGGATAGCAAATGGGATTTCTAGCGATTGGGGCAGTTTCTCAGAATTTACAGAAGCCTACTATACCTTCTTGCATGAGCTAACCACTATTCAGGCCGCCTCGGTCAAGCTTGTATTGGAGGGAGCACCTGTTACTCGGCTATTTGTGGACGGGGGCTTCAATGCCAACCCGATTTTTCTTGAGCTGCTGCGCAAAAAACTTCCTGGAATCGAACTTATCCCGAGTGATTTTCCAAATGGCTCTGCTTTAGGTGCGGCAATGCTCGTGAATATGAACCCCAGCGCTTAACTTACCCCAATGAAAGCCAATTCCCCTTCCGTCGCCTTGTTTATCCCCTGCTACGTAGACCAATTCTACCCGCAGGTAGGCATTGCTACGCTGGAATTGTTGGAAAAATTAGGCTGCCAGGTGACTTACCCTTCAGGTCAAACCTGCTGTGGACAGCCGCTTGCCAATGCTGGATATGCACGGGAAACGGTAGGTACAGCAAGGCATTTTATAGAGACCTTCAGTGAATATGACTATGTGGTTTGTCCTTCTGGAAGCTGCACCCTGCACGTAAAAGAGCACTTTCCTGCTATTGCTGGCCTAGAAAAAGAACAGGAAGCCCTGGAGCATAAAATCTATGAACTCATCGAATTCATCACCGATGTACTGAAAATAGAAAAGCTGGAAGGGAAGTTTCCCCATCGAGTAGGGTTCCACTCCTCCTGCCATGGGCAGCGTGGGCTGCACCTTTCCTCTGGATCGGAACTCAACCAGCCTCCATTTAATAAGGCCCGCAAACTCCTAGAAAATCTGGATGGATTGGACTGGGTGGAACTCGGTAGAACAGACGAATGCTGTGGCTTTGGAGGGACTTTTGCCGTGACCGAGGAAGCACTATCCATCCAAATGGGCAAAGACAGGCTTGCAGATCACCTCGAGCACAAAACCGAAATCCTCACCGGTGGAGATATGTCCTGCATCATGCACTTACAAGGTATTGCTTCTCGATCTAAGCAAGAGTTGAAGTTCCTTCACCTTGCTGAAATTCTAAACCAGGCCCTATCATGACACATCCGGAGAATGCGGCTGAATTTCTGAAGGATAGCCAAAAAGCAAAATGGCATGATGAAACGCTCTGGTTTGTTCGCGACAAGCGTGACAAAGTCAGCAAAGGTATACCCGAATGGGAACAATTACGGGAGTTGGCCTCTGGCATCAAGGACAATGTCCTCGCAAATCTTGCCGGCTACTTGGAGGAATTTGAGCGTAATGCCAAAAAAAATGGAATCATTGTCCATTGGGCAGCAGATAGTGAGGAACACAACCGGCTGGTACTAGAAATCCTCCAACAGCAAAATTGTACTTCCGTAGTCACACGTAAGTCCATCCTTACCGAGGAGTGTCACCTCAATCCCTACTTGGAAAAGCACGGCGTCGAAGTGGTAGACACCGACCTTGGGGAGCGTATCGTCCAGTTTCTCAACCAGCCCCCCAGCCACATTGTCCTGCCTGCAATTCACCTGAAAAAAGGAGAGATTTCCGAACTTTTTCACGAGAAGCTCCACACCGAAAAAGGCAATGAGGATCCTGCCTACCTCACGCAGGCAGCACGGGTTCACCTACGGGAAAAATTCTTCGCCGCCAAGGTGGCCATCACCGGGGTCAACTTTGGCATTGCGGAGACGGGGGAATTTGTCGTGTGCACCAACGAGGGCAATGCTGACATGGGAGTACATCTTGCAGACGTTCATATCGCTTGCATGGGCATCGAAAAAATCCTTCCTAGACGCAAAGACTTGGGGGTATTTCTACGCTTGCTGGCAAGATCAGCCACTGGGCAGCCCATCACCAACTACAATTCTCATTTCAGAAGTCCTTCGCCCGGAAAAGAAATTCACATCATCCTAGTGGACAATGGTCGTACGGCCCAGCTGGCGAGGGAGAAATTTAGAAACTCCCTCAAATGCATCCGTTGTGGGGCCTGCATGAACACCTGTCCCATCTACCGTAGAAGTGGGGGATTCAGTTACAACAGCACTGTACCAGGGCCAATTGGATCCATTCTATCTCCAGGACTAGATCTTAAGAAGCACAGCAGCCTTCCCTTTGCCTCCACGCTTTGCGGCAGCTGTACCGATGTATGCCCAGTGAAAATCAACATTCACGAGCAGCTGTACGAATGGAGACAGGAGGTAACCAAAACGAAGGGTGAATTCGCCAAAGGACTATCCATGAAGTTGGCAAACGGCATATTTAAGAGCCCCCTAGCCTACAAAATTTCCGGAAGCGTGATGCGGAATGCGCTAAAATCCCTTCCGAATAGCTTGATTTATCATCCTTTGAATAGCTGGGGAAAAAATAGAAATCTCCCAGATCCTCCTAAGGAATCTTTTCAACAGTGGTATCGAAAAAACAGGTCATGAGCAGCAGAGAAAAAATACTGAGCGCTATTCGAAGCCTGACCGTCGAACCCAAAGCGCTGCCCGATATCCCTAATTTCAGCAGCCCAGGAAACTTAGTGGAACGATTTACGCAGTCCATCTCCGGCAACAAGGGAGAAGTGCTATCCAAAAGCGAGTTTGAGGAATGGTTTTCAACTTCTGGGTTTTCAAAAGTGATTTCCCTATCAGTCCAGTTCTCCGAATTGGCAACCCTTCCTTTACCGGAGGATCCGCATAACTTGGAGACCTTGGAAGTAGCAATTCTGGATGGGCAATTTGGTGTCGCTGAAAATGGTGCCATTTGGCTAGAGGATACGCAGCTTGGACTTCGTGCGCTACCCTTTGCTACTGAGCACCTGGTGATTGTTCTTGATCGCAACAACCTTGAAGACACCATGCATCAGGGCTATGATAAAATAGCAGCGGCCCAATCCGGCTTTGGACTATTCCTTGCTGGCCCTTCCAAAACCGCAGACATTGAACAATCCTTGGTCATTGGAGCACAAGGAGCCAAGAGTTTAAGGGTGGTTTTGGTTTAGATAGTACGAAGTACCATGTACCAAGAACAAAGTAGAGATTCGTATTGGGATCAAAGTTCTGCAATTAAAGGATCCTTACTGCCTATCAAAGAAAGTTACCCGATACAAAGAAGAGATTCGACTTTGTGGCAGAATTCTGTTACAAAGTCGAATTCCTACTTTGTACTTGGTACTTTGTACATTATACCTGGTACTTAGTACCTGGTACATTGTACAAAGTAGGAATCCATATTGCTTTCACACCTTCTCAATCCACTCCACTCCGGTGTCTTTCCAGGCTCGATCGCGTGCTGAGTCGAGTACTGCCTCACACACTTTTTGCGTTTCAAAGGCATCTCTGAAAGTAGGATGACAAGCCTCTCCAGTTTCCAAACTGTGGAAGAAATCGGCCACTTGGTGAATAAAGGAATGCTCGTAGCCAATGGAGGTTCCTGGGATCCACCAGCGGTGCATGTACGGGTGATCTCCGTCTGTAACGTGAATCGATCGCCACCCCCGCACCTTGCCTTCGTCGCTGTGGTCAAAATATTCCAAACGGGTCAAATCATGCAAATCCCAACGGATCGAGGCATGCTCCCCATTGATTTCGAGAGTATAGAGGGCCTTGTGTCCACGTGCATAGCGAGTAGCCTAAAAAAGCCCTAGTGAGCCATTGTCAAAGTGGCAATGAAAAATACAGGCATCGTCAATTCCTACCGCCTGCTTTTTACCCGTATCCGAATGCATCCGCTCCTTCACAAAGGTCTCGGTCATGGCTGACACATCCTTGATGCCCCCATTGATCCACATGGCAGTATCGATGCAGTGGGCTAGCAAATCGCCCGTTACTCCGGAGCCTGCAGATTCCACATCCAATCTCCAAGTTCCATCTCCCCCTTGAGGCAAGTCTGGATTGATGGTCCAATCTTGAAGGAAGTTGGCTCGGTAGTGGAAAATCTTTCCCAACTTCCCCGAAGCAACGATGTTTTTGGCTAGGGTCACTGCCGGTACGCGACGGTAATTGTACCATACTGTATTTTTTACGCCAGCTTTCTCAACAGCCTCTAGCATGCCTTTGGCTTCAGCAACAGTTCGGGCAAGCGGCTTCTCACAGAGTATCATTTTACCAGCCTTCGCTGCAGCAATGGCAATTTCTGCGTGCATGTCATTTGGCGTGCAAATGTCCACTGCGTCAATATCGTCTCTGGCAATCAGCTTTTTCCAGTCTGTTTCGTAGGAAGCATAATCCCAACGCTCCATAAAAGCCTTGGCATTGGCTTCTCTTCGGGAGCAGCAGGCTTGCAGTACAGGTCGGTATTCGTATTCAGGAAAAAAGTCAGCCAAGCGCTTGTAGCCATTGGTGTGAATTCTACCCATCAGCCCTGTGCCGATGAGGCCTACACGAATCAATTTTTTGTTGCTCATTTTTCTAATAAGTAAGAAGTAAAAGAAAGATCTCTAGAATTTAATTTTTGGTGATGGGATTGTGAATTTTATTGCATTAAAGAAGCCAAAAGAGCAAATCCACATACATCAATGCCCCTGTGCATTACGAACCGCTATCATCGCAGCGAGGATGTCGTTCCAGGTTTGCTGCTTTTCCATCACAGCATTGGGGAACATACAGCCATCCCAGCAAATATGGGTCAAGGCTTGGTTGTAATTACCAACGGAATCCCGCATCCAGTAACCCGCATCATGGGCGATATCGAGCAGCCCATTTGGATCGGTAGCTTGGCAGTGACGGCCGGTTTTATCGTGCGATCCAGATCCAAATACAGACCCATCATTCTGGGCCACGTGGAAGTCGATGGTCCAAGGACGCAGTGCATCCGAAACAGTCTTTATCGCAGCTTTGATCACTTCTCTATCCTTCAAATCTGCATCTACTGGCAGAATGCGATGCTCCGGAGCATTGTATCCCATGGTATACAGGAAGGTATGGGACATATCGGCCTGGAAACCCACATTCTTTCGATCTGTCATTTCTAGCAATTCAACCATGTGCTTCCAGCTGTGCATGCCACCCCAACAAATTTCTCCCTCTGCCGCCAGCTTTTCTCCATATCCTGCGGCGATATCAGCGGCTTCTTGAAAGGTCTTGGCAATCAATTTGGAGTTGCCGAGTGGATCCTTTGCCCAGTCGGATACGCCTGCAGCGGAGTCAATTCGGACAATTCCATAATCCCTGACGCCTAGCGCCTTCAGCTGCTGGCCAAATTCACAAGACTTGCGAACCATCTCCACAAAAGTTTTGCGTTGATCGGCTGTGCCCATGGCGGAGCCAGCCCAGATTGGGGCTACAAGGGAGCCCACTTTAAGGCCATGTTTGGAAACTTTCTCCGCCAGCTTTTTAGCTTCTTCTGCCTGATCAAGGTAAATATGTGGTTCGAGTAAGCCCACATCAATTCCATCAAATTTGACTCCGCCAACTTCAGCTGCAGCGGTCATTTCAAGTAACTGATCAAAGGCGATTACAGGCTCTGAGTCTGGACCTTTTCCTACCAATCCAGGCCAGGTGGCATTGTGCAGTTTGGGTAATGTATTCATTGCTATTTTGGGTTAGTAACGTAGTATAACTAAAACTTCCTCTAATTTTTAAATCACAAAACTGTCAAATCGGGGTTCTTGGGCCCAAAATGCTTGAGCATCACAATTGGATCTGTTTTGGACGTGTTGGTGATTTTCACTCCAGCCTTCGCAGCGGCCTCGGACACAAAATATTCGTCCTGGGTCAATTGGCCAAAACGGATTAGCGATGGTGTTTCAATATCCCAAGCACCCATTTTTCCATGCCCCTGCATCATAATCATGCCATAGGCTGCTGCATCTCGAATCACGACGGTCTGCCCAGGAAGCACAGTAAGTTCCTTGGCACTGTAGTCATGAGATCGGTAGCAAATCCAGGTTTCCTGGTAGCCCGCAGCCTGCATTTGCGCGGGGTCAGCTACCGGTTTGGGTTCCATGTAATGGTTGTCCATCAAATTGGGATTGACGTTGAGATCCCAGTCAATCATTTCCAACAAGAGTTCGTAGTCTCCCCAACGGTTTTTTGGACAAGCATTCCAGAGCAATTCATCCGGAATAATGGCTTCATTCACCAAGGATTGGTACATGGCAAAGATGTCAGAGGCTTTTTGGGGTTCGTAGGTACACATGCTCCCTGGAGCATGAAGCATCCCTGGAGGCACATCCCAACCCGTACCCGGTTGCAAGCGGAACGCCTGGGAGTAATTGGTGATTTTGTTGTCCCCTTTGTTAAAGTTTTTCAAGCAATCCAAGATCGTCTCCTTGCTCGTTCCCGGAGCAATTCCAAAGAAGGTGTAAGGGAAATCTCCTCCGTGGTTATTCACTTGAGGGGGAAAATAGTAGGCCTCTGGCTTTCCATTTTGACCCGTCAATTTACCAAATTCATCCGAAGGGTGAATGTGGTGCGGCAAAGGCCCCATGTTGTCAAAAAACTTGGAGTACATGGGCCAGGACTTGAACTCATTCCATAAGCGTGATCCGATTAGGTCAGCACCTAGTTCCTCCACCGCATCCTTGAGCAAACCTAGGCTTACCTTTCCTCCATCCTCAAGAGCAATGTGGCTTAAGCCTTCATTTTTTGAAGTCAGCGGACCATTCTGAGCTGCAGTGGTAGAAGCAAACCAGCGCTCATCGATGCCACCTCTCATGCCACCAAAGGCGTAGTAATCGTCAGGATGTAATTTAATTCTTCGTCCCGGCACACAAAAAGACCGGGGAACCCAGGTAGGGGTCAATCGTACAATTCCTTCGCCCTGTTCGAGCGCTTTTTTAGCAAAACTCATAGGTCTGTATTTTGGGTTAGTGTTCCTCTATTTTTTTTAAATCGTTAAACAAGCGACTATTCCTTTCAAACTGGGTCAAGCAAATTCCCGAGCAGCCTCACCTAACACGATGCTGAGGTGGAGGTCATAACTTCGGGTTTCTCCTGGCTCAAGCTCTACCAAACTCTGATTCGCTCGTGCAGCAGCCTGTCCAATCGGAGGGTTTGTCGCCGGCTCAAGCGCAGTCACATATTCGTTTTTTCCCCAATGCTGCCAATGGATAAGCCAAGGCAATTGGGTTTTGGAAAAGGAAATTTTTAGTCCCAATCCCAATTTATCGTTGACATAGCCACAAACTACCTGTTGCTCCTTATCTCCTTGCGGATCAATAAAGGCTACCTCTTCCCCAAAGCCTGCATGCGTATCCATTGGGGCTGGACAGTGTCTGAATCCATCTTTTCGAGAATTTTGACGAATGTCCGACTCTCCAGGTCTCGGTTGCAGCGCTCCATTCCAGACAATCCGCGTTCCTTCATCTATCAATGGCCATCCGCAATTGATATGGTACAACAACATGTGGGGAGCCTTTGTATTCCCTCGATTCGTGACTTGGTCTTGGATCTTGATTTCTGCCGATCCGATGGTTCCTGAGATCCGTCGAATCAGTTCCAAACTTGGGCCAAAGGTGCTGCTTTCGGTGACTTTTCCGACCAGTTCAAATCCCAAGTCCCCAGAGAAAATATCAGGCTGCTTGATGGAAATTAGTTCGGCGGATAAGTTGGAATAATTACCATGCAATCCTCGAGATCCATTCGCATCGGAATTGGGAGGGCCGGCATTGGATAGGCCGCAAGTAGTCAACAAGCCTCCACCAAAAGTGCGTAGCCAATCTATGCCCTGATTGGAAAAAGGTTGGGGTGCGGTCAAGCCAGCGTGAGAAATCCATGCTAGGCTATGTTCATTGAAAAAGGCATCCAAAATGTCCATTCCTCGGTCGAGCACCACCTTGTAGCGAAGGCCTGTTCCCGTATTGATCCAAGCGATACGAACTCCTCGACCAGCTCCATTGTCCAAAACGGAAGTTTCTATACCTCCCAGCTGCTGGGAGTTAGATAGGGTATGCTTCCAATTTTGGGAATCTTTATGCTTCATTTTATTTACTCTAAAACCTTTGATTGGGCTAGTCTTTCCTATCCTTTTTTCAAGAGGATATTCTTAAACATCACCTTCATGGGAGGGCCAACATGGACTTGAAAACCAAATAAACCACTCAATTTCCTGTTTTTAGCATCGGTATCCAGTACCTCACTCATCAGCGTACCGTTGACATAATGCTTCATCAGATTACCCTTGGCTACGATATGAATCGTGTTCCACTCCCCCTTTTTAATCAAGTTTCCTAAGGCTGCGCGGTCACCCAACTCATCCACTAGGACCAACCCTTTCCAAGCATTGTTGCGCACGTAGTCACCTACCGAGGTGATGGAATCTGGTGCGGCAGCAATTTGGGTCTTCTGACCTCGGTAAGCCAAAGTGGTCCGCTTTCGCTCCTCGTAGTTTTGGCCCGTATAGAGATTGCCCCCATCGATGTCTGCCTGGTAGCCTCGAAGGGCATAGGGCAACTCCGTGAATCGATCGCTTCGGTATTGCACCCCTGAGTTTCCTTTTTCTGATATCCAAAAATCCAACTTCAACTCAAAATCTCCGAGTTCTCCCCCCTTCCAGATAATGAAGGTATTGTTTTTAAGGAGCGTTGCAGCGGTAATTTCTCCCACGATTGCCTCGTCTTTTACCGACCAGTAGACCGGATCAAATTCCCATCCATCGAGACTTTTCCCATCAAAAAGAGAGATAAAATCAGCTTTCTGCTCGGATGCCTGTACTGAGTTGCTGGATTCTAGGGACAAGGTCCAGGATAGCCAAGAGGCGAGCATAAGCAAGCCAAGGAACCCCCAAATTTTAAGCGTCATCGAGCGAATCATTTTTGTGTTAGAGGTTGTTTGTACACCGCATGGTTCGCATTGCCTCCCGAAATCAAATAGGCTATCAGGTCTTTCAATTCCTCTTCATTTAGTCGGTTTACAAGACCCGGCATCATGATGGAGATTTCTGAATTCTTCTTGAGTGAAACGGTATTTTTTGGCACCTTTTTGATATCCGAAGGAGCAAATGGGTTCTGGGAGAGGTAGTAATTCTGCGCATCCTCGTCTGTAATTTTTCCAAGTAAGGATCCTCCAGCCTTAAGTTCAAGCACAGTAGCATGGTATTGATCGGAGATGGTGGCATTCGGATCTAGCGTAGCCACTAGGATGTCTTTGGCAGAAAAGCGTGTTCCCAACTGACTCAAATCCGGACCAATTGCCCCACCAGCACCTTGCATGGCATGGCAGGATTGGCAAAGACTTGCGGCATACATGGCTTTACCTTTCACCAAGTCTCGACCTGCCAGGTTGGCTACCAAGGGCTCGGCTTCCTCCACCGTCCAGCGTCTTCCAGGACCTTCAGGCTGTACGGACTGGTCCATCAAGTCGTTGCCACTTTCCGTTAGTAATTTCCCCCCCGATAGCTCGTCGTATTTTTCAAAATCAGCCTTATCCACAGAAGCCAAGGCCATTTTTCGAGTACGATCAAGGAATCCCACATAACTTCTACCTCCTTTGTAGGCGGTCAGGGCATTCTTGATCCAACCAAAATACTCGGCTCGCTGGGCAGCAGTCCAGCCTTTATCCGCACCACCCAAAACAGTAGCATAGAAGGTAGCTTGCGCAGGGGGAACGTTGGCCAGCATGTTGGCGATATCCAAGCCATATTGTGGGTTTCGGAAAATCAAATCAGAAGATGCTGTAAAGGTCTTTTGGTAGGTAGGATCGTCCTTTGCATTTTTCAACAAGGCAAGGGTTTTTCCAACTGCGTTAGGGGCATCCAGATGAACCAGAAGGATAGCGAGTGACCTATCTAGCAGGTTGTCATTTGACGGATAATGCGGATCCAAATAGGAAATCAGTTGAGGCTTTACAGCTTCAGCATCTGAGCCATGACGTGCTAAAATCACCTCAAGTGTGCGGAGAAGATCCTGTTTATCCTTTGGAGATAGCGCTTTGTAATCCACCTGCATCAAGCTGCTGATCATTGCGGATGCATCCTTGCTAGAACCATGACGCCCAAGGGCAAGAAGTGCCTGGATTTTTTTGGTGGCATTTGGCTCTGCCAAGGCCTTGCTTTTCCAAGTAGCTACAGGCTGATGTTCAAGAGCCAGTCGCGCCGCATATTGAACATGACGATCCACATGTGCCAATTGGGACCATGCCTTGTCTAATCCTTCGGCAGGAGCTCCGGCAAAATGGTAGCGCTCCAATTCTCTACGAACCTTGGCCTCCTGAGGAAGGTCTGCTTCTGTCAAAGGTAGATAGGTATCCAGTTCACCTTTATAGGTCACCCGATACAGGTCTGATTCCAACCTTCTTCCTCCAGTAGCAAAATAAAATGCACCATCTGGACCAATAATGCCGTCCGTTAATGGAAGGGGAGATCCTGAGATAAACTCTTCAGCAGTAGCTTCGTAGCTTGCCCCCTTAGGAGTAAGGTGGATGGCATAAATGATTCCAAAGCTCCAGTCAAATGCATACAAGGCTTTTTTGTATTTGCTTGGAAAATTCGCTTTAAATCCAAACATGGCATTGGTAGGTGAACCTTGACCAATGTTTAACAGGGCAGGAAGATTGTCAGGATAAGCTGGTGACCACTTGGAATTTCCTGTTCTCCAGCCAAACTCCGAGCCACTCGTAGCATGAGTGATTCGAGTTGGTCGATACCAAGGCATGCCAAAATCCCATTCCATATCCGCATCGTAGGCAAAAATGTCCCCTACCTCGTTGAAGTCAAAATCAAAAGCATTTCGGTACCCTGCACTAAGCAATTCCCATTCGGTTCCATCGGGATTAATTTTTGCAATCCAGCCCCCAGGGGCTTTTCGATCATTGGCGTGTCCTCTGGGATCTTTAATTAGCGGAAATAAGTTGTCCTCCTGCCAAACAGCTGGCAGTCGGTAGGCATTCATCTCTGGTACATCCACATGGTTACCAGCAATGAGATAAATTCCTTTTCCATCGGGGCTAACTTTCATCGAATGGGGACCATGTTCGCCCTGCTCTCCCTTGAGCTCTCGAATCTGAGTTATGGATTCAAATTGATCATCCCCATCTAAGTCCTGAATTCGGTAGAGACCGGTAGGCTGCGAGAAGCGTTCGTTGGGGTTGTGATTGACCATCACGTAAAGTGAATTGAAGGCATAGAGCAATCCTTGCGCATAGCCCATGCCCACTAGAGAGTCGGCCACATTTCCAACTACCAACTTTTCAACCTTGGCTTTTTGGCTGGAGTCCGAACCAATTGGAGGCAATTCCAGACGATAGAGAAAGCCATATTGATCCGAAGTAATCATGCGTCCTTTGTCATCAAAGGTCATGGCTACCCAGGATCCCTGCTCATTTTCCCCCGGGCTGTAAAGCAATTCGGCCACAAAGCCATCAGGTAGCTTGAGTTTATCGAGTTTGGGATTGCCTGTGAGCTGCCGAACTTCCTCTTTTTTGGCACAGCCAAAGGCAAGGGTTAAAAACAGACCAAGAAATAAAATCGGCTGGAGGTGAGATCTACGAAACATATAGGCTGGGTGTATTGCTTTTTGAAAAATACTATTTTTCCAATTCAAGATGGGAAAAAATTTAAGTCGATAAAAGCAAGTTTGGATAAGTTTTTTTACAAACGGAAACCTAATCCCATAAGCAAGCAAACAGGTATATCAAAAAGGCATTGACAATGCTCTGCTTTCTGCTTAGTATTAGCAAAACTTTCCTATCCTCCCATGAAAAAATCCACCTGCCTTCACTGGAATTTCTTTTTCGTCCTAGCCGGGATCTTACTCCTTGGCTGTCGCCCTGAGCCTACCTTGCAACTTGCCAAGGGAACTAGTATTGCTCTTGTGGGAAATAATTTAGGATCTCGGATGATGGATTTTGGTGGTTTGGAAACAGAACTACACCTACGCTACCCCGATAGCACCCTCCTAATTCGCAACCTTTGTGATCCTGGAGACACTCCTGGATTTCGACCTCGGTCAGGTACCAACGATCCTTGGGCTTTTCCGGGAGCCGAACAATTTCAGGATGAGTATGCCACCAATTCTGGGTCGGAAGGTTTTTTTGAAAAACCCGATCAATGGTTGACCCGATTGAAGGCAGATGTGGTCATCGGTTTTTTTGGATTCAATGAATCCTTCCAAGGGGAAGCCAAACTTCAAAATTTCAAGAATGAACTGGAAGCCTGGATCCTTCATTCCAAAGCCCAGCGCTACAATGGAAAGGCGGCACCACAACTTGCCTTAGTATCTCCCATTGCATTTGAAGACCTATCCGAAATCAAGGATGTCCCCAATGGGAAACTTGAAAATGAAAACTTGCAGCGCTACACCGATGCCATGGAGGAAGTAGCCAAAAAGCATCAAATAGTCTTTGTAGACGCTTTTTCTCCGAGTAAAAGTTGGTATGCAGCCAGTGCCGAACCCCTTACCCTTGATGGAAGCCAACTCAATGAAGCGGGCTATGAAAAATTAGCCGTGCTCCTTGCAGATAAGGTATTCGGCAAGGCGGAGCAAAAAGCAATCACTCACCGTGACTTGATCCAAGAGGCGGTAATGGAGAAAAACTGGTTTTGGCACAATGACTACAAAATCCCCAACGGAGTCCATGTCTTCGGTAGAAGATACGACCCTTTTGGACCGGACAACTATCCTTTTGAATTGGAGAAAATTCGCCAAATGACTGCCATTCGAGACACGGCAATCTGGGAAGCAGGTCAGGGAAAAATCAAAGATCTCCAGGCTGCGGATGCAAAAACCAAGTCCCTGCCAGATGTGACCACCAACTACAACCCAGAAGCCAATGGCAGCCTTACCTATTTGTACGGTGAAGATGCCCTGAAAACGATGAAGGTTCCTGAGGGATACAAAATTGAGCTTTTTGCATCCGAAAAAGAGTTTCCAGACCTCGCAAATCCCGTACAACTTTCCTTTGACAACAAGGGTAGACTCTGGGTGGCGACCATGCCGAGCTATCCGCACTACAAGCCGGGTGATCCTCGCCCTTCAGATAAATTGCTCATCTTGGAAGATACCAATGGCGATGGAAAGGCTGATAAGCAATCGGTCTATGCCGACAACCTCCACATTCCAGTAGGATTTGAACTTGCCGCAGAAGGAGTCTATGTGTCCCAAGGTCCAAATTTGATTTTGCTAGAAGACACCAATGGAGACGATAAAGCAGACAAGAAAACTATTCTACTTTCCGGATTTGATGACCACGATACCCACCACGCCATCTCGGCCTTTGCTGCGGACGAAAGTGGTGCGATCTACATGGCTGAGGGGGTATTTTTGCATACCAATGTAGAAACCTCCTATGGTCCTGTGAGAGGGACGAATGGAGGTTTTTACCGCTACGAACCCAAACGGCACAAGTTGGAGCGAGTAAACCAGGTCAGCATTCCCAACCCTTGGGGCATTGCCTTTGACCGCTGGGGACAGAACTTCTACGCAGAAACCTCCGGTCCCAATGTAAACTGGATGCTACCTGGATCAACCCTGCCACGCTATGGAAATGGAAACTTCAAGGGTCCCAACCTCATTGAAAAAGACCACATGGTTCGCCCTACCTCAGGACTAGAATTTATCTCCAGTCGACATTTTCCAGATGATGTTCAGGGTGATTTGATCATCAACAATACCATTGGATTTTTGGGTACCAAGCAACACCAAATGCTGGAAGACACCGTTGGATTTACCACCAAATGGCGGAAAGATTTAGTGGTTTCCTCAGACCGTAACTACCGGCCTGTAGACATGGAAATTGCCCCTGATGGATCCCTATACATTGTGGATTGGCACAATATCCTCATCGGCCACATGCAGCACAACGCGAGAGATCCCTTGAGAGACCATGTACATGGACGCATTTACCGGGTGACCTACCCTTCCCGACCATTAGTCACTCCTGCTAAAATCGATGGAGAATCCATACCTGCACTATTGGAGAATTTGAAACTTCCAGAATACCGAAGCCGGTACCGTACCCGTCGTGAACTGAGAGGAAGAGATGCCACTGCTGTCACGACTGCCCTCGAAAAATGGGTCAAAGGATTAGATAAAAAGGATCCAAACTACGAACATCACCGACTCGAAGCGCTTTGGGTCACTTGGGGTGCCAATAAGGTAAATACGTCGCTTCTCAAGGAGCTACTTGCCTCCAAAGATTATAAAGTGCGTGCTGCTGCCACCCGAGTGCTTCGCTATTCCGGACACCAGGTGCCAGACCAAGCCAAACTACTAACAGCCTCCGTACAAGACTCCCATGGACGCGTACGGATGGAAGGAATAGCTGCGGCCTCTTGGCTGCCAGCGGCACAAGGAATTCCAATTCTAGCACAAGCTGAAAAACAAGCCAAGGATGCAATTTGGATTCCTGGCACCTTAGAAACTGCCATTGCCCACCTCAATGGGCTTTCTGTAGCCCAAAAGAAGGAGGAAGATGTCAAGTCCTCCCTGACTGGTTCGGATCGAGAACTCTTTGTGCTCGGAAAGGAAATCTATGCTCGTGAAGGATTGTGTAGTACCTGCCACCAACCTGATGGAGGCGGCTTAACTGCCTCTGAATTCCCTCCACTACGCGGTACCCCATGGGTCACCGGCAGCCCCGATCGACTCATCAAATTGGTGTTGAAGGGTTTGATGGGCCCGATGGAAGTAGCTGGAAGAAGTTATTCGGGACAGGTTCCGATGACGCCGCACGAAGGCATGCTTGATGACACAGAGGTCGCTGCGGTACTTACCTACGTCCGCAATTCCTTTGGCAACAAAGCTTCTCCGATCTCTGCTGCTCAAGTCAAGAAAGTTAGGGAAGAGGTCAAGGACAAGAAAGGATTTTGGAGCCCTCAAGAATTGTTGAAAATGCATCCTATGGAGAAAAACTAGGCAAATAGCCTAGTTTTCTACTCCACCTTTTGAATGGGATACCAAGTACTTACTCCATTTTCGTTGATTGCTTCGATGGTGAAGTAGTAGGGCTTGGTGCGATCCAAGGTCTTGAGCCAGTATTCGTTGTTGCCCAATATCATGATGGAAGTGTATAGCTTGTCAGGAGCAGTACCATAGTACAGGTTGTAGGCGTAGGCATCAGAAGAAGGCGACCATTTGATAAAGGCACTGCGCTTGTCCTTTTCCGTACGGAAGACCATAAATTGAGACACCTTATTGGGTACTGTACCTCCCCCGTTCCCAAATACTCGGAATCCGGAGAGCGCAAATTTGCCGGTAGGCATCCACACGTTGACTAGCTTGAGGAATCGGGTTTTTACTGGCTGCTTCAATTCCACATACTCGTGTGGTATGTCGGTGGTGTTTTTGCTTTTGTCCACCAAGATCTCCCACTTTTTCCCGTCTAGCGAATGGTAAAGCAGGTACTGGTGGTATTGGTCCGTGCGCTTACCCAGTCGGTCGGTATCCACATCTTGATCGGCATAGTTGATCTGCACGGCATGTACCGTGCTCAACTGTCCTAGGTCGGTTTGGATCCATTCCCCCTTTTCGCCTGAGCTGGCGCTCCAGTAGGTTTTCAGGTCTTCGTCATTGGCCTTGTTGGCCGAAAATCCCCCCAAGGTGGAAGACACCTGCATGGGTTTGTCGTAGTTGAGCAGCATCCATCCTGTAAATTTCCCAGCCTTTTCGGTATTGGGTAGGTAGTGTGGATAGTCTCCAAAGGCGGTACTAGACCACATGACATCGTCTTTATCGAAGCCAGCAGGCCAGATGCCTAAGCGCCGCTCGAAGGTATTTTTGACCGAAATCATGATTGTGCTGATGTGCCAGTACTTGCCTTGGTTATCCTGGAAAGTACTGCCATGTCCTGCTCCTCGGGCAAAGCCTCCAAGTTTGATGCTCAAGGGATCAGACTGTGGAGTAAATGGTCCCAAAGGTGTTGGCCCTACAATTACCCCGTCTGCATAGCCAGAGAATTCCGTGCCAGGTGCCCCGTATTGGAGGTAGTATTTTCCGTTGTGTTTGGTGACATGAGCGCCCTCCATGAAGGGGTCCAAGAAGGTATTGTCCATGTGCTCCCCAAATCGCTGCCAGCCGTATTTGTCCGGTTCTAGGAGGTACATCTCCTTTCGCGTTCCGATAGGTGCCATGGTCTTTCGGTTCAACTCGACTCCATAAAGCGGATAGCGATTAGAGCTGCCATTGTACATGTAGAGTCGGCCATCGTCATCGGTAAAGAAGTCGGGATCCCAGCCCCCAATTTCAAATTTTTCTACGAGTGGTTTCCATTCATTGGCCTTGGGATTGGTGCTCATCCAGATGGTGAAGTCTTTCTCATAAGTAGAGCCCATCACGAGTACGGTATCCCCGACGATGCCCACTGCTGGAGCACACAATTCATCGTAGACTTTGTTCCAAGGCTGAAGAAATCGTCTGGAATGAAACTCCCAGTTCAGCATGTTGTCACTGGTCCAATACCCCCACTGGTTGGTGGAAAAAAGGATGTAGGAACCCTGATAGTTGACCACTACAGGATCTGCGGTGGCCCGATGCCGTCCCCATTCCGAGAAATTTGGGATGGGCGTGTAGCCATAGTCCAGGTTGATGGGATTGCAGTAGGTCTGCTGCTGCGCCCGAACACCAAAGGCGAGTAAAATAAGACTGAGGGTAAGAAAAAAACGCATGGCTAAAGAATTAGAATTGGATTACGCTTGGAGCAGAATCAGTAGCGGCAAGGTAAAAAATCCTGAATCCTACACTGAGTCGATCTTTTCAAAAATACGAGAGCGCAGGCCAAGAAAAAAATAGGATGTGTAGAAGGTCCGTTTAAAAATTCTGGATGCCCAAGAATTAAATAATTAAAAAACTTATACATATATTTGTCACACTAACAATTGCTATGACACAAGAACTCTTTGCTAGCTATTCTTTTCTACTGGACCGCACGGCCCGAAAGGTGAAGCAATATGCGCAACAGCAATTTAAGCAAGGGGGTTTTGACCTAACCGTAGATCAATGGCTAGTCTTGAAAAACCTGGCGGAAAATCCTGAACTCAGCCAAACCGAATTGGCAAATTTAGTATTCAAGGATCATCCAACACTTACCCGAATTTTGGATTTACTACATAAAAAAGGGTACATCATTCGCGTACAGCACCCACAGGATCGCAGAAGTTTTCAATTGCACTTGACCGAAGCAGGCGTAGCCAAAGTGGCTGAATTGAGACCGAAAGTGCTTCAATTTCGAGAGAAGGCTTGGGAGAATCTGACTGAGCAGGACTTCTTGGAATTCAAGCGCATCTTGAATACCATCTACCAAAATTTGGACGAGTCAAACAAAGATACCAACAGCTAGTTTGGAATTCAGTGATGAATTTCAGGCCCTAACCAAACGCATTTAACTACTCCATGAACACCCCCACCATCCACACAGATCTTTGCATCATCGGCGCAGGCCCGGTAGGACTTTTTGCAGTTTTTGAGGCAGGATTACTCAAAATGAGATGCCACTTAATTGATGCATTGCCGCAGATTGGAGGCCAACTTTCAGAAATCTATCCTCAGAAGCCGATTTACGACATCCCTGGATACCCTGAAATCAAAGCACAGGATTTGGTTGACAACCTAATGGAGCAGGCCAAACCTTTCAATCCCACCTTCACCTTGGGTGAGCGAGTGGACCTACTTGACCGTCAGGAGGATGGGAGTTTTTTTGTAACTACCAGCGACAAGACGACTGTTCATGCCAAAGTCATCATCATCGCTGGAGGATTGGGTTGCTTCGAACCTAGAAAACCAGTTTTGACCAACTTGGAGACATTCGAAGGAAAGGGTATCCACTACATGGTGAAAAATCCGGAAACCTTCCGTGACAAAAAAGTAGTAATTGCAGGTGGTGGAGATTCAGCACTCGATTGGACCATTTTCTTAGCCAATGTCGCTGAGCGCGTGACCTTAGTTCACCGAAACGAAACCTTCCGTGGCGCACCCGATTCTGCATCGAAAGTATTTGATCTAGCCCAGGAAGGGAAAATCGACTTGATCCTTTCAGCCAATCTGAAGGAAGCGAGTGGAAACGGCCGCCTAGAAAAAGTAATTCTAGAAGACAAAGACAATCAAGAAATTACCCTCGATGCCGACTACTTAATTCCTTTGTTTGGTCTATCGCCAAAGCTTGGTCCAATCGCAGATTGGGGTTTGAGCATTGATAAAAATGCAATTGAGGTAGATACGCGTGATTACTCCACCGGAGTAGAACGCATCTATGCCATCGGGGATATCAATACCTATCCGGGCAAACTTAAACTCATCCTCTGTGGATTTCACGAGGCAGCCATCATGATGCACTCTGCCTTTAAGTATGTCTATCCAGACCAAAAACTAAGTTTCAAATACACCACCGTCAACGGGGTAAATGCCTTCTAAATCGTATGGAACTAATCAAATTTACCGTAGAAGACCAGCAAGGTGCACGCCAAGAAGTAGAAGCACCGACAGATATGGGACTTAGCTTGATGGAAATACTTAAAGCTTCTGAATACCCAATTCTTGCCACCTGTGGAGGTATGGCACTTTGTGCAACTTGCCATGTAGAAATCCTGGAAGGCCAAGACGGGCTAGGGGATGCTACGGATGTGGAGCTAGACCAACTGGAAAACCTACCTGAGTACTTTCCTACTTCGCGATTGGCTTGCCAAATTCGGATTGGAGATCAATTGGAAGGTGCTGTGATCAAACTTCGAGGCGAGGACGTCGTCTAAGCCAATTCACCAGCTATTAATAGTTAAAAACGAACCTAATTTAGCTCGATGAAAACATCGGGCTATTTTTTTTAAATTTTTGTACCCAAATCCTAATTCCATTCGTTACAAGAAAAAAACAATATAAACTATGAAACGAATTGCTGTTTTTTTGATCTCACTAGTGGTTGCCTCTTGTGATCTCTCTTCGACCGAACCGCTCCCAATTACTTCGGAACAAATATTCAACTACCAAACAGAGATTATCGAACTTTCCGAATCAATCCCTTGTACCAATGCTTCAGAATGGAAATTTACTCCTATGGGGAGCAAAGCCTGCGGAGGTCCAACTCGCTACATTGCCTACCACCAAAGTATAGAAAAGAGGTTTCTAGAGTTAGTACAGAGCTTTACTGCAATACAAAAAACATACAATGAGAAGAACAGTGTGGTCTCGGATTGCATGCTCGTAGGTCCACCAAAAAGCATACAGTGCGAAGGAAACAAGGCGGTATTAGTTTACTGATTTTTTAACATCCACTTCTGTACTAGAAAATACAGGTTGGAGTTTCCGTAAATGAGCTGTGGCTAGCCTGCAGACTTGGTCTGTCATCAGTGGACGATTTTTTCATCCGCAGTGGTACCCAAACAGGTGGTCCAAGGACCTATCCTTCTTGGAGCAGAACTGTTAAAATCTCACAAGCAGCCTCTGAAAGGATAGTTCCAGGTCCAAAAACCGCAACAACCCCCTCTTTTTTCAAAAAGTCATAGTCCTTGGCAGGGATTACACCACCCGCAACTACCCGAATATCGGATCTCCCCATTTGGCGTAAGCAGGAAATCAGTTCCGGAATCAGGGTCTTGTGCCCAGCCGCCAAGGAAGAAACGCCCACCAGGTGCACGTCATTTTCTACGGCTTGCTCTGCTACCTCTTGGGGTGTTTGAAAGAGCGGACCAATATCCACATCAAAGCCCAGATCAGAGAAACCCGAAGCAATCACTTTGGCTCCTCTATCGTGACCATCTTGACCCATTTTTGCCACTAGGATACGCGGTCTCCGTCCTTCGAGTCGCGCGAAGCTATCCGAAAGTCGCTGGGCCTCTACAAATGATTTCTGCTGTTTCACTTCTGCTGCATAGACTCCAGAGATGGATTGGGTTTGGGCTTTGTGACGCCCAAATGCCTGCTCCATGGCAAAGGAGATTTCTCCTAAAGTAGCTCTTTTTCTTGCTGCAACGATAGCCAAGGCCAGTAAATTTCCTTCCCCAGAAGCTGCTGCAGCACGAATTTGGTCCAAAATGGCTCTTACCTCCTCTTGATTTCGCTGGCTCTTTACCTGCTGCAAACGCAAAATTTGAGAATCCCGAACCGTGTGATTGTCCACTTCCAAGAGTTCCAAGTCGGTTTTTTCATCCACTCGGTAGCGATTGACCCCAACAATAACATCCTTTCCTCCATCGATTCGAGCCTGCTTTTTGGCAGCAGCTTCTTCAATCCGGAGTTTGGGTAGTCCAGTTTCAATGGCTTTGGCCATCCCACCCAGTTTTTCCACTTCTTCAATCAGGCTCCAGGCCCTTTTGGCCAACTGATCCGTGAGGTACTCCACATAGTAGGACCCTCCCCAAGGGTCTACGACAGCTGTGACCCCTGTTTCTTGTTGCAACACCAATTGCGTGTTTCGCGCTATGCGCGCTGAAAAATCTGTAGGAAGCGCGATAGCCTCATCCAAGGAATTGGTGTGTAGGGATTGCGTATGTCCCATGACCGCTGCCAAGGCCTCCATGGCTGTTCGCGTCACGTTGTTGAAGGGATCCTGCTCGGTGAGTGACCAACCGGAAGTTTGGCAATGGGCACGCAAAGCCAATGACTTGGGATCCTTGGGGCCAAACTGAGCCACCAACTTGGACCAGAGCAAACGTCCCGCCCGCAACTTGGCCACCTCCATAAAATAGTTCATCCCTACCCCCCAGAAGAAGGAAAGTCGCGGCGCAAAATCATCAATCGCCAACCCTGACTTCAGACCAGTACGAAGGTACTCCAAACCATCCGCAAGGGTGTATGCCAATTCCAAATCCGCGGTAGCCCCAGCCTCTTGCATGTGGTAACCGGAGATGGAAATGGAATTGAATTTGGGCATCTCCTTGGAGGTAAATTCAAAAATATCCCCAATCAGCCGCATGCTGGCCTGTGGGGGATAGATGTAGGTATTCCGAACCATGAATTCCTTGAGAATGTCATTTTGGATAGTGCCCGAAAGTGCCGATCTGTGTACTCCTTGCTCTTCCGCAGCTACTATAAAAAAAGCCAAAATGGGAATGACCGCCCCATTCATGGTCATGGATACCGAAATTTGATCCAAGGGGATATGGTCAAACAAGACCTTCATGTCCTCCACAGAATCGATAGCAACCCCAGCCTTGCCTACATCTCCTTGCACGCGTGGGTGATCCGAATCATACCCCCGGTGCGTAGCCAAATCAAAAGCTACGGAAAGACCTTTCTGGCCTCCAGCCAAATTCCGACGATAGAAGGCATTGGACTCCTCAGCGGTGGAAAATCCAGCATATTGGCGAATCGTCCAAGGCCGCTGCAAATACATGGTCGCATAAGGTCCACGGAGAAAAGGGGCAATTCCTGCCGTAAAATGTAAGCCGCGGAGTTGAGCGATGGCTGCAGGATCAAACTGATCAGGAACAGCTACCTGCTCTGGTGACTCCCAGATACTGGCAGGAACTTTCGCTGCCTTGGTAGCACTTTTTGAAATCCACTGCTTAAAATCTGGTCTCATTGGGCGTCAAGGGTTAAACTTTCAACCAAATAGGCCGCACGAGTAGGCTTTAGTTCATGTGCCGCTTCTTCAAAGGGAGGTAGCGATTTGTTGTAACTCAAGGTTGCAGGCGCTGCATAGGCATTTGCCCCCACTTTCACCTTGGTTTTATCCAAGAGCTCTCCTTGAATTTTGGCGCGTTGCGTTTTGACAAGATTGTGAAGTGTTCCTGCTTTACATGCTTTCCACCAGCCTCCTTCCTGCTCGAGCAGGGTTAAGGCAGTTTGGGTTTCTTGTACAAGGTCGGCCACCAAATTTTCCAAAAAGTAGGAACCCGCAGCAGGATCTTGAACCTTATCCAAATAGGCTTCTTCTTTCAATATGGCAGAGACATTTCGAGCGATACGGCGCTCCTGAGTACTCGCCTGCTCTTCCTCCAAAGGCCTCACCCAAAGCACATTCGCTCCACCCAAAACTGCTGATAGCGCTTGGTAGGTTTGTCGTATGGTATTGGTATGGGCATCCAATACGGACTGAGACCAATGGGCCGTTTGGCAAAAAAGGAGTAGCTCCTGCTCCTCCAGCTCTACATTGTAGAGCAAGGCTAAATTCTGAACCAGCTGCCTAAAGGCTAGCTGTCTCCCCACTTCACCGAAATGCTGCTCGCCTACGGCAGTTTCCAAAAACAACTTTTCAAATACGATACCTGGTGCACAAGACACCCGATCCAAAATTTCTACCAACTCCCCCAAACCGAAGGTTAGGGCATCCAAAGGATGTGCCCCAGACTCCGTGTAGCGGGAAGTTTTGATGCAAAATGCCTTAAAGTTGGGGTAGCCTTCCGTCAATTCTAAAAGCTCTTCCAATATTTCGACCCCTAGGCCAATATCCTGCTGCTGATCAAAAACTTGGTCTGCAGGACTCCACAACATCCCGCCATGAAGGCTTGATCCGTCTACCCCTGTGCTTTCCACCCAGTCTTGAAAAAGCTGAAGCGCGGACACAGGATTTCCCAATGGAAGCAAATAAATCGAAATGTATTGGGGCATCACCCCCGCCAATATTTCCTGTAGATCCTCAGTTCCATGGAGTGGCAAAACCAATCCCTCTGCTCCATTTTCAAGGGCAGCAAGGACCTCGGCATTCGTGTCGCTTGGCAATACGGTGACCACATTGGTCCAGAGGCGGGGAGGCATCCCCGGAAATTCGGATGGGGCATGAAATCGGCGCTGCTTGACAGGATTTACCAGATCTTCCAAGGCATACAGGGGCTGCATGGGAATTGTATCCCAAAGCCTGCTCCCCAAACCTTGGGCATCACCCTTACCCTTGAGGTCTGCCGTAGCTTGCCTCAACCAATCTTCCTTAGTGGTATCGGGGAATTCTGAAAACAAATCCTGCTCCATAAAAATCAAACTTGGAAAAGCGAAAGACCAAAATTAACTATTCCAAATCAAATTGCTCCGAAAGGAGACAAACAAATACAGCGGAACCAAGCTAACCGACGGCGATATGCTCAACCACGGAATTTTAATTGGCGATGTTATTAAAACTCAATCTTTTTATAACTCTATTTTAAGAATCTAAATTCCTTTTTTTGCGAATGAATGGATTGACCAAATCCCAAGTCGATAAAAAATGTTTAAAAAATAGGAATCCTTCCCTCTTGAATTTTTTATTTTAGTTAATTATCCACATTTTTGTTCCCCTCTTTGTCAACTTTTGACATTAGTGTGAATCCTATATCTTCAGAATGAGTTCAGAAGCCAATGCTGTATGGAGTGAATGCTTGCGTGTAATCGAACAACACGTCAATGAGCAGAGCTATTCCACCTGGTTTAAGCCTATTGTGCCCGTAAAACTGGAAGGATCCACACTTACCATACAGGTTCCTAGCCAATTCTTCTACGAATGGTTGGAGGACAATTACGTGGAAGAACTCAAGTTGGCAATCAAAAATACCTTGGGTGCTACAGGTCGACTCGAATATGCAGTAGTGGTAGACAAGGGCAACCCAAGCAATCAACCCTACGTGGTTTCTTTTCCGCAGGGAAATGCCAGCAACAAAAAGACTGGATCAACTCCTCAAGAGGTAAAAACTCCTTTCGAAATGCAATCCCTGGATGCAGGACTCCTTACGCAGAGCAACCTGAATCCGAACTATACCTTTATAAGTTACATCGAAGGTGATTGCAATCGCCTAGCCAGATCCGCTGGATTTGCGGTAGCAAGCAAGCCAGGAATCACTTCCTTCAATCCCTTGATGGTCTATGGAGGAGTAGGTTTGGGCAAAACCCACCTGGTACAAGCCATTGGTAACGAGATAAAAAATGGACCGGGAGAGAAATTTGTTCTCTACGTGTCTTCCGAAAAGTTTGTGAACCAATTCATGGATTCCATCAAAGATGGCAACGTGAAAAACTTCACCAATTTTTACATGCAGGTGGATGTGTTGATCATCGACGACATCCAATTTTTGGCAGGCAAGGACAGGACTCAGGAGATGTTCTTCCATATTTTCAATCACCTCCATCAAAACAAAAAGCAGATCATCATGACTTCTGACTGCCCTCCAAGGGACTTGAAGGGTCTAGAAGAGCGATTACTTTCCCGATTCAAATGGGGATTGACAGCAGATCTGCAAATGCCTGATTTTGAGACGAGAGTGGCCATCATCCGTCGTAAAATGGAGTCAGAGGGGATTAATATCCCGGATACGGTAATCGAATACCTGGCCTACACGGTGGACACCAATGTGCGGGAATTGGAAGGCATTCTGATCTCACTTATTGCGCATGCTTCCCTCAATCGGGTGGAAGTGAGTCTTGAATTGGCCAAGTCCATCATCAAGAATTTCATCAAGGATATTGAAACGGAAGTTGGGATTGATTTTATCCAAAAGGCTGTTGCCGATTACTACGGCATCCAAGTAGAGGAACTGAAGGATAAAACAAGAAAAAAGGAAATCGTAATCGCCCGACAAGTGGCCATGTATTTTTGTAAAGATTTCACCAATCATTCCTTGAAATCCATTGGCTACCACTTTGGAGGTCGAGACCACAGTACAGTGATTCATGCCATTCAAACGGTCAATGACATTATGGAAACGGATACTTCCTTCCGCAATGCAGTCAATGAATTGAAAAAGAAATTCAAGATGCGCTCCTATTGAGGCGCATAACTTCCTTTTCTCTCCCTACTATTTTTTGGATAAAAACAGGTCCACCGCCTGTTGAGCAAGTAAGGTAGGACTAAGCAATCCAGATTGAACCGCCGGCTTTTCCCTTTCCAAGATTTCCTTAACTCCGGGATGATTCACAAACGCCCGACCCAATACTTCCTGGATCTGATCTTCCAACCAGGTCAGTCGCTGCAAGCCTCGAGCAGCATCCCAAAATCCGGACCCCTTCATCTGTTCTTGGTAAGTAGTTAAAATCACTTCCAATTCCGGCATCCCCAAGCCAGTAAGCGAAGATCCAAGCAGCAACTTGGGAGCCCAACCTTTCTCGCTTGGAGGCAGAAGGTGCACCGCGTTTTGGTAGGCAACCTTAGCTTGAGCCGCCAAATCCAAGTTGTCTCCATCAGCCTTATGGATCAAAAAGCCATCGGCCATTTCTACAATACCTTTTTTAATCCCCTGCAGTTCATCCCCTGCTCCAGCAAGCAGCAGTAATAGGAAAAAATCAACCATGTTTTTCACTGCGGTTTCACTTTGCCCTACTCCTACTGTCTCCACTAAAATCAGGTCAAAACCTGCCGCCTCACAAAGGAGGATGGCCTCCCGAGTTTTTCCTGCCACACCTCCCAAGGTACTTCGCGAGGGACTGGGACGGATAAAGGCGCGCTTATCCAAGGCCAATTGTTCCATGCGGGTCTTGTCTCCCAAAATACTCCCCTTGGATAGGGAACTGCTGGGATCTACCGCCAAGACCGCCACTTTCTTGCCTGCATCCAATTGGCGCGTTCCAAAAACTTCGATAAAACTACTTTTACCGACACCGGGTACACCGGTAATTCCAATCCGAAAGGAATTTCCAGTGTAAGGCAAAATTTCTTGGATTAAGTCCGTGGCTAAAGTTTGATCTGAAGGCAGTTCGCTCTCAACTAGCGTAATGGCCTGGGCAAGCACTACTCGATCTCCAGCTATTATTCCGGCTTTGAATTCTGAAAGCGATCGTCTTTTTCTCATGGCTTGACCAATTCAAGTTGTTGTTCCCCCATCGGTGTTTTTTCATACTTCGCAAAAATGGAAGGGCTCAAGGATGCAGGAAAATACGGACTTTCTGGGGAGAGTACCACCGGAGCCTTCACAGATTCATTCACAAAAAACACCAGAGTACGACCGTACTTCGTGTGTGGAAGCAGGTCGGCAAAGGATTTCAATACTTCTGGATCCTCCACCTGGGTTCGGTAGGCATAGATCCGCAGTACAGGTCCGGTATTATTCTCATTCCTGTAGTAGCCCACTTCCTCAAACTGGTCTTGGTAGGCAGCGATTCCTTGTTCGGAAAAGCTTTCCTTCACGATCATAGCTAGAATTATAAAAACAGTGATGCCAAGGATTATAATGAGGGCAGATGGTCTTTTCAAAAATTTATCGCGGGTTTGTAGGCTGAAGCCCTTAATTTAGCCTAAAATTTTGACAATGGGATTCGAATACATCAAGGCGCTGCACCTGATTTTTATTGTCACCTGGTTTGCAGGCCTTTTTTACATTGTGCGCCTGTTTATTTACCAAACCGAAGCACTCGAAAAACCCGAACACGAACGCCTTATCCTGAAGCCACAACTCGACCTGATGGCACGCAGGTTGTGGTACATCATTACTTGGCCTTCGGCAATCCTGACGCTGATTTTTGGGTTTTGGGTGCTGACCTACCGCTGGGGCTACCTCCAACAGGAATTTATGCAGGCCAAACTGATCTTTGTAGCCTTGCTTTACGTATACCACGGCTACAGCCAGGTGCTATTTTCTAGGCTGCAACGTGGAGAAGCCCGTTGGACTTCCACCCAGCTGCGCCTTTGGAATGAAGTTTCTACCCTACTGCTCTTTGCCATTGTATTCTTGATCGTCTTGAAAAATACAATCAGCATGCTATGGGGAATGTTGGGACTAATTGGACTTTTTGTGGTACTACTACTCGCCATCAAAGTTTATAAAAAATACAGAACGAAATGAATCGAATAGCTGCGATAAAAACTACCTTCCTGTTGGCACTGATGGCTTTTTCCCTAGCCTGCAGTCCTTCAAAAAAAGAAGAAACCACCATTTCGGAATTACCCATACTTGGCGAACGCTACGTGGATGACAATCAAGATACGGTGTACCACAGCATTGCTGATTTTGCCTTTATCAACCAACTGGGTGATACCGTCCGAAAGGAAGATATGGCAGGTAAAGTGTATGTAGCAGATTTCTTTTTTACCACCTGCCCTACCATCTGCCCGGTCATGAAAAAAGAAATGCTTCGGGTGTACGAGCAGTTTAAGGGAGACCCTAATTTCCGAATCCTAAGCCATACCATCGATCCTACCCATGACACCCAGGCAGTTCTTCAAGATTACGCAAATAAACTAGGAGTGCCCGATGCAGCTACTTGGAATTTTTTGACGGGAGATCAGGAAAAAATCTTTGAAATTGGACAAACCAGTTACTTGACTACCACCATGGCGGATGAACTAGAGCCTGGGGGATTTCTACACAGTGGAGCATTCCTACTCGTTGACCAGCAAGGAAGAATCCGTGGGGTGTATGACGGTACCAAAGCCGAACAAGTAGACCGATTGCTTGCCGACATCCCAAAACTACTCAAGCCGTGAGACTACTGGCTTCTCTACTAATTTTTGGTCTTTTTGCCGTTTCCTGTGCCCCCAAAGCAAGTAGCGATGTCAATACGCTTGCTCAAATTTCTGATCCTGAAGTCCTACAATTTGCGATTCCTGGAAAGGAGTTGTATGAAAATTATTGTGCCAACTGCCACCAGAAAGATGGAACTGGCTTAGGAAAACTCATTCCTCCCCTTCGAGATGCGGATTATTTCACAGCGGATATTCACCGAAGTGTATGGATTATGAAGCATGGCAAAGCCGGAGAGAATGTGGTCAATGGACAGGTCTACAACCAAGCCATGCCAGCCAATCCCAGCCTTAGCCCATTGGAACTAGCCCAAATCTCCACCTACCTGTATAACAGTTGGGGCATGAGCGAAGGGGTCATCGATGCACCTCGGGTGGAGGGCTATTTGAAAACCCCGCCAGCAGGAAATTAGTCTTTCAATTGGATTGCTGCTTTATCTAAAGCGGCTTTGATATCCGCGTTTACTTGATTGACTTTCAGCAATTGATCGTCCAAGTACGTTTTGATTTCCTCGGGAGTTTTTCCCTCCTCATCTAAGGAGTATTGCCGCATCCAAACAAACATCCCCTCATAGGCCTGGTCAAGTTGGGCAGCCAGAGATCGCATGGATTCAATTTGAGCGGTGGCCGTGCTGTCTTGCGCATACAAACTATCTGCTTGGGCCAAGGCTTTCTTTTGCAAGGACATCAATTCTCCCATCTTGGACATCACTTCATCGTGCACTCCGATTAATTGTGCACGCATCTCTTTATTTGCTTCGATCAAGGGATTGGCACAGGAAAGGGCTAAAAAGGAAAGAAAAAGAATCAAGACAGGTGCGAAAAATTTCATGCAGAGGAAGGTTAGTTTAATTAATTTCAAAATTAAAAAAGAATCTGTGGCCTTCTACAAAGCCGATGTGAATTTAAGTTCTAATTTTGATTACTCACTTTGATGCTATGAAACCATTCTGTTTTGCCGATGGGAACATTATCCCAACTCAAGATGCTCGCCTTCATCCCGCTGATTTGGCCGTAATTCGTGGCTACGGGATTTTTGATTTTTTCCGGACCGAGCAGTATCGACCTGTGTTTTTAGAAGATTACTTAGATCGATTTACTGCATCCGCAGCGAAAACCTTTTTGCCTCTTCCTTATTCACGTGAAGAATTACGTGCTATCATTTCAGAATTGATCGCCAAAAATGACTTGGAGCAAGGCGGAATCCGCATGGTCTTGACTGGGGGCGTATCCGAAAATCACTTTTCGCCTGCAACCGGCACCCTGTTTATGTTTGGAGAGGAACTGAGTTTCCCTTCCGAAGAAAAGTACCAGCAGGGCGTCAAATTACTGACTGTGGAACATGTGCGGGCGATAGCAGACATCAAAACCACCAACTACACCCTTCCCGTCTGGCACAGCATGCGTTGGAAGCAGGAAGGTGCAGAGGACGTCTTGTACCACTGGAATGGTTGGGTGAGTGAAAGTTCACGAAGCAATTTCTTCATCGTCAAAGATGGGGTCATCCACACGCCAGATAAACACATTCTGTTGGGCATTACTCGAAAGAACTTGCTGGCAGTGGCTGGAGATGTACAGATCCGACCAATTTCTTTGGAAGAAGTTTGGGAAGCAGATGAAGCCTTTATCTCAGCAACCACCAAGATTTTATTGCCCGTCACACAGATTGACGATCGAAAAGTAGGCTCTGGAAAAGTGGGAAAGGTCTGTTTGGATTTAATGGCAAAATTCCGCGAGCGCGAAAAAGCCTACCTCAGCACCAAATAAAAAACCAGTCGATTTAGTTTTCGACGAGCACTGCCTCTTTGAGGATGTACATCAACTTTTCAGGGTCATTTGCATTGAGGGTGAGCTTGCCACGAATCTTCACCCGCTTGGAGGTGTACTTGATGGGCTTGGTAAGCATCGCTTCCATGACTGTTTCTGGCCCTCCAGATCCGCAGAAGAAGCATTCAGCAAGCGGAAGACTGGATAGGATGATGTGATTGGGCTTAAACATGCCTTCAAATGGGATGATGTAGCCATCCGCCTCCACGACCTTGCCCTCTATTTTTTTAATGTTTTCGGAAAAAACAGGCACATAGAGTTCTCCAAAATTATCCTTGCTGATTTTGTAAGTCACCTCAGACAAACTTTTCCATACCCCTTGGGCATACGTCTGCTGGGAAAAAGTGGCTAAAGCCAAAAGTAAACCGATAAGGAATGCTCCTTTTTTCATCTTGCTTTAAATTTTATGCTAATTACGTCTTTGTAAGTTGCTTTGCAATACTCGTTTGGTAAGCCGACCAGGCTGGTATCAAGGAGGCCAGCATTCCCACGGCCAAAGCATAACCGAAAATGAATCCTTCTTCAGGTAAGAATACCCAAGGATCCACCAAAGAAACTACTTCTTGGGAAGTCAATTCCACGATAATTGCTAAAAAGCCATGCCCAAAAGCAATCCCTAAGAGCGCTCCCAAAGTGGTGAGCGAAATCCCTTCCAGAAATACCAAAGTCACCAATTGCGCCCGAGAGGCACCCAAGGCCCGTAGAATCGCCAGATCGTATTTCCGCTCTTTCAAGGAATTGTAGAGGGCGATAAAAATGCTCAGTCCTGCAATTATTACTAGGGCTATGGCCAAACCCTGCAAGAGACTAATGCCCACGCCAAGTAGTTCAAATAGTCGAGACATTTCAAATGCTGGGGAGGCGGCCTGCATGGAAGTAGCCGAGTTTATCATTCGGGGCAACTGGATCGCTGCCATGGGATTGCGGTAGCGAACCAACAAGGAAGTGACTTCTCGCTCTTGGTTGGAGGCAGGAAATCCTTGGGTAGCAACAGGCACCTTGAGCGGGTCCATGGCTTCTGAATGGGCATCATGGGCCTCTTCTTCATGGGTAGCACCTTCTTCTAGTGGCAGTGCCACTTCCTCTGTAGCGATCGACTCCTCCCCTTGCTCATCGTGGGTATACCAAACGGATTCGATGCTGGTGAGCACCAAGCGGTCCACCACCTTTCCTGTAGGCGCTAAAATCCCAGTCACTTTAAATTGCTGTTGGTCGTGATCATGGCTCCCCACGCTGATTCCATGACTTCCAGTAAAGGTGTCTCCCAATTTCAAGCCAAGCGCCTGTGCAGCACTGGACCCAAGGATCACTTCAAAAGGGAATTCCCAGGCCTTTCCCGTGGCAAAAGACACTTCATAGAGCGAGAGGTAATCGTGGTTGGTACCTACAATTCGAAACCCTTGCATATTGTCTCCCATGGCAAGCGGGATCACTTGCTTCACCAGTCGATTTCGAGAGATGCGCTGCGCTTCTTCCATCTTGATATTTCCCGTAGGAAAATCAATGTGGTAGACAGAAGCCAAGATCAATTGGAGCGGACTTCCCTTTGCGCCAACTACCAGGTCAATGCCTGCGGCATCTCGGGTCATCTTCTGCTCAAACTGGTGCTGTACCAGGAGCAATACGGTAATGATGGCTAAACCAAAAGCCAATAAAATTGCATTCAGGCCAGTAGAAAGTGGCCGAAAGCTGAGGTATTTCCAACTGAGGGTTAGGAGATTCATACGCTTTTCACTTCTAGGACCTGAGAAACTTCTGATTTGACACGCTGATCGTGCGTGACAATAATTAAGGCTGCACCAATTTTTGCCGCTTGCGCTTTCAAGAGCTGGATCACCCGCTGGGCATGCAGGTCATCCAAACTGGAGGTAGGCTCATCGGCTAGGATCAGTTTGGGTGAGTTGACCAATGCGCGTGCGATGGATACCCGCTGGGCTTCCCCTTCGCTGAGCGTACCAATTGCAGCAGTTGCTTTGGCTGCCAGGCCCAAGTCTTGGAGCAAGTCTGCAGGAGAGAGCCCTTTTTTCTTTCCAAAAAATTGCGCCAATTCTAAATTTTGTTTCACCGAAAGCGCAGCAATCAAATGCGGCTTTTGGAATACAATTCCGATATGCTGCCCTCGAAACAAATCCAAGCGATGACCTTTGAGTGCGGATAGGTTGACCCCATCCAGCATCACAGTTCCTTGGCTCGGAGTAAGTAGTCCAGCGAGCAGGTTGAGTAGGGTCGTTTTGCCAGACCCAGATTGGCCTAGGAGCAGGAGTGCCTCCCCTCCCGCAAGGGAAATATCCGGAAAGGAAATCGGGGCTTGTCCGGGGTAGGCAAAGCGGAGTGAAGTGGTTTGTAGCAACATGAAATCCAAGTTCTAGGCGGATGAATGGTTTCCAAATCCATCCAATCGGCCATCCCAAAGTTAATTTTTTAGGTCTACAAATTGCTGACCTTTTTGAACAGAAACGAAGATTTTTGATTTTTGATTGATTCTTGACCGTAAACTGAAGGAGTAGGCATCTCCTTTTTTGTGAAAAGAAGTGATGGAGAATCCGTATTCGGGGATAGGCTTAAAATTCGAATAGAATGTTTCCATTTTCTTTTGAATGGGGGGTGCTTTCTTCTATTTTTGTGCGAAACAATAAAAAGCGCATCATGAGTGTACTAGTTAATAAAAATTCAAAAGTTATCGTTCAAGGATTTACTGGATCTGAGGGTTCCTTCCACGCTCAACAAATGATTGAATATGGTACCCAAGTCGTAGGGGGTGTGACCCCAGGCAAAGGAGGCACCTTGCATTTGGAGAAGCCTGTGTTCAATTCAGTAGAGGAAGCGGTACAAAAGACTGGTGCAGACACTTCCATTATTTTTGTGCCCCCTGCATTTGCAGCGGATGCCATCATGGAAGCAGCTGATGCAGGCATCAAAGTGATCATCGCCATCACGGAAGGGATTCCAGTGGCAGACATGATGCGTGCCAAACCTTACATCAAAGAAAGAGGTTGCACATTAATTGGACCCAACTGTCCAGGAGTAATCACTCCAGGCGAAGCAAAAGTGGGCATCATGCCTGGTTTTGTCTTCAAGTCGGGAAGAATAGGGATCGTTTCCAAATCAGGAACCTTAACCTACGAAGCGGCTGACCAAGTAGCTAAGGCAGGTCTTGGTGTATCTACTGCGATTGGCATCGGTGGTGACCCGATCATTGGAACCTCTACCAAGCAGGCAGTAGAACTATTGATGAATGATCCAGAAACCGACGCCATCATCATGATCGGTGAGATTGGTGGTAATTACGAAGCAGAAGCGGCGCGTTGGATCCGTGAAACAGGCAATAAGAAGCCGGTAGTAGGCTTTATTGCTGGACAAACAGCCCCTCCAGGCCGTAGAATGGGTCACGCAGGTGCCATCATCGGTGGTGCGGACGATACCGCAGCTGCAAAAATGCGAATCATGCGCGAAAACGGAATCTTGGTGGCTGAATCTCCTGCCGAAATCGGAGCCACAATGGCCAAAGCCCTTGGCGTAACTGCTTAATCTAAGCTATTTCGGGCCCTAAGCCCTTCTCAATACCTCAGAGGTTTCTCTGAGGTATTTTTTTTTATACTCCCTGAAATGCGGTGTTTTGAATAATTTATATTTTTTGATTTTAAATCAAACTTCTTTAATTTTTTTATTAAAGTATTCGGTTTTATTTCCAAAGTTTTTTAGATTTGATTAACCCATTCTCCGCTCTCTTTTCTTAAATGTGAGCCTTTTATGGGAAGTTCTCGTTTTATCCTTCAACGACTGTTCTCATGCACGCAACCCCTCAGTTTTCCGAAGTAGAAAAGGCTTTCTTAGCAGAATCTGGTGTTACCAAAATGACTACCCAGCTCCCCTACCTCTTGGTGGACAACTTCCCCAAGCTAGGTCTGCTCACAGCTTGCCGCTTTCTCGAGTGGGTAGCAGCAAATCCGGAAGGAGTGGTCAGCCTTCCCACAGGCAAGACACCGGAATACTTTATCAAATGGACCCAGTTTCTACTTGAAAACTGGGATACCAAAAAGGGTAAGGAGGTTCGGGAAAAATACGGCCTAGGAAACACCAAAAAACCCAGCCTTCAGGAACTCACCTTCGTACAGATCGACGAGTTTTATCCGATTTCTTCCAAGCAGCACAACAGTTTCTACGATTACGTCAACAAGTTTTACCTCAGCGGATTTGGCCTATCCAAGGAAAAAGCAATCCTCATCAATTCCGATGAAATCTCCTTGGCAGAAGGAAAGCGCTTCAACAAGATTTTCCCTGACCTAAAAGTAGACCTTAGCCTTCGCTTCAGAGATCCAGTGAATGAGTTGGAGCAACTCCAGCAAACCTCCATTTACCTCATCGACCAGTGGTGTGGGGAATACGAGCAACGGATTCGAGCAAAGGGAGGAATTGGATTTTTTCTGGGAGGCATAGGTCCAGATGGGCACATCGCTTTCAATACCCGAGGATCACATCCTTACTCGGTGACTCGACTTACCGAAACCAATTTTGAAACCCAAGCCGTCGCAGCGGGAGACTTGGGTGGAATTGAGATTTCAGCCAACCGACTAGTCATCACCATTGGTTTGGACACCATCGTCTACAATCCCAATGCAGTGGGTATCGTCATCGCTGCGGGTGAGGCCAAAGCTGGGATTGTTCGGGACTCCTTAGAGTCTAGCCCTACTACCCAATACCCGGCGACCATACTTCAAAAGCTGACTCAAGGGCGATTTTACCTCACCCGAGGCGCTGCGGTCAAACTCACCGACTCCATAGATGCCTATTACCAAACAGGCCCTTGGACCTTTGAAAAAACAGAGCGCGCGGTCATCGAACTTTGCAAGAAAAAGAATACCTATGGTCACCGGCTCAAGTTGGAAGATTTGAAGACAGATCCCTACTGCAAACAAATCCCTGATCTATCCGAAGAAACAGTAAACCGGGTGATCCAAAGCATCTCCTCGAAAATTTCCAAAGGACTGGAGCAGGAACAAAATGAAGTGCTCCTCCACACCGGACCGCACCACGACGATATTTCCTTGGGAATCTTGCCCCACATCACCAATCAATTGCATGATCCGAGCAACCAAGCGCATTTCTCAGTGCTCACTTCGGGTTTTACGGCAGTCACCAACCGATTTGTCATCGACACCTTGCTCCATACCAAGAAATTGTTGGATGAAGGAAAAATCCAGATGACCAATTACGAGGACTTTTTTGAGGTAGGATATAGCCTCAAAACGGACAAGGACGTGTACCATTTCTTGACCAATGTAGCCTCGGAAAATGCGGCAGCCCGCTCAAGAGGACTCTGCCATCGCGTGGTACGAGCTCTCTGTATTGTCTGGGAGATTAAGAATAAGGAGCAGCTCCGTGAAACCATCAACGAAGTGCTCAGCATCCTGAAGAATTCCTACGATGGTGAAAAAAATCCACCCAAAATTCAAAAGTTGAAAGGGATGATTCGCGAGTTTGAGGAAGAATTGGTTTGGGCACACTTTGGCGTGCAGGTAAAAAATGTACACCACCTGAGACTTGGATTTTATACGGGAGATATTTTCACCGAGCAACCAGACAAAACCCGCGATGTGGAACCCATCGTGGACATGCTTCGAAAAATCAAACCTACCAAATTGAGTCTCACATTAGATCCAGAAGGTTCTGGTCCCGATACGCATTACAAGGTGCTGCAAGCCACTGCCGCGGCAGTCAAAAAATGGTCTGAAGAAACCGATACCAGCAAGTTGCGCATCATCGGGTACCGAAATGTGTGGTTCAAATTTGAACCCCATGAAGCAAATGTCATCGTGCCTGTTTCCCTAGGCGACATGGCCGTGATGGAAGACTCCTTTGCCAACTGCTACCTCAGCCAGGTCAAGGCCTCCTTCCCGAGTTACTCCCACAATGGAAAGTTTAGCACGGTAGCCAAGCGCACCTGGGTAGGTCAACTCAATGACATCCAATTGCTGCTCGGTAAAAATTACTTCTACCAACACGAACATGCGAAGGTTCGTGCAAGTCATGGCTTGATTTTCTTCCGAGACATGAATGTAGATGAGTTTTTGGCTACTGCCCGAGAACTCGAAAAATCCATCGAAGGCATGCTCTAACATGCCGCTTTAGTTATTCAACTTAATTTCCTGATTTTCACCAGTCAGGTATTTTCGCTCCCATTAACCCCTTTTTTCGAATGGAACACGTTATTCTAGGCATCGACATTGGTGGCACCAGCATCAAGGCTGGCGTGCTGGTATCGGGTCGTCTCCAAGACATCCGAAGTATACCCACACCTGCGCTCGAAAGTCAGGATGTGATTTTGGAAGCCTTGGCTACCTTTATTGAAAGTTACCTCCCCTACTCCTTTGAAGGAATCGGAATTGGGATTCCAGGATTGGTGGATCCGAAGGAAGGTGTTGTCTTGGGCTTGGCCAATATCCCCTCCTTTCAGCATGTAGAATTGCGAAAGTTTTTGACGGCTCGATTTGGAAAGCCTGTTTACATCAACAATGACGCAAATTGCTTTGCCCTAGGCGTGCATAAATTTGGGGTAGGCAACGAATTCCAAAATCTCGTGGGCATCACCCTAGGTACCGGAGTAGGTGGTGGAATCATCATCCACAACAAGTTGTATTCGGGAGTCAATTCTGCCGCCGGAGAATGGTGTGGTGTCTCCTACTTGGATGGCACCTTTGAGGATTACTGCAGCGGCAAATTTTTCGATCGCGTGTACAAAAGTCGTCCTAAGGCCCTGGCCAAATTAGCACAAGAAGGAGATCCGGTAGCCTTGAAGGCCTTTGAAGAATTTGGAAACCATGTTGGGGAACTGCTCAAAGTGATCCTTTTTTCCCTTGCCCCCGAAGCCATCGTCTTAGGTGGCTCCATCCGGAAGACCTTCCCCTTATTTGAAAAATCCTTGCGAGCCACCTTGCAAACTTTTCCCTATGCAAGTGTCTTGGCCAAACTTCAACTGCTCGTATCTGATCTAGATGAAACAGCCATCCATGGGGCCGTTGCTCTGGTAGATCTTCAACCAGAGGCTGTTTCCACGGTAAGGGGAGATGACTAAAAAAAGCCTATCACGGTTAGGCTCCCCTACCTGACTCCTGCAATGGAATTGTAGTCAGATCTTGAATGCGAATCGGTTTGCCTTGCTCGATAGAATGCCTCGCAGCAATTCCAATAAGGCAGGACATCGCTCCATCTCGGCTCCCTGCGGACTGTCGCCAAGGGTCGGCTTGGTTGGGATCAAGAAAAAGTTTGTCCTTAAGCCGTATATCTCCTCCACCATGTCCTCCCAATCCATGAGGTACCGGGATAATGGATCGCTCCCCAAAATTCTTGACCAGCACCAATTCATCCTCGTTATTTTCCTCCCAAGGCTGACTTTCTTTGATCCATGCCTCCAGCCTTCCTTCGGTTCCATTAAAGGCTATTCGATAGCCCTCGTAGGGTGAGTAGGTTGTCAAAGAATAACTCACCTGCACCTTATTTTTGTAGCGGATCTGAACTGCCATTTTATCGAAGCTGTCGATTTCTTCTCGAAACACGCATCCATCTCGTAAGTAGCCGTCGTACTTTTCGTTGTCCACATACAGCTTGGTGAGGTAGTCATTTTTGGTAATGTCCCAGTAAAAATCACAGGAAGAAGCATGGGGACATCCTCTGCAGGACTTGGATCGAAAAGGACCATTTTTCCCATAAAATTCAAGTGAGCCGTAAGCAAAAACTTCTTCTGGATCTGAGTTTAGCCACCAGTTGAGTAGGTCAAAATGGTGCGAAGCTTTGTGTACCAACAGGCTTCCACTGTGTGCCTGGATGCCGTGCCAACGCCGAAAATAATCCGCCCCATGGGAGGTGTCTAGGTACCAATGGAAATCCACTGAGGTCACCTTGCCGATGGCTCCTTCATTCAGGAGCTCATAGAGTTTTTGACGGTGAGGCGAGTACCGGTAATTGAACGTAACCAGCACCTGCTTGCCCGACTTTCGCTCCGCATCCAAAATGGCTTGCACCTTTTGTTCATCGGTAGTCATTGGCTTTTCCGTGATGACGTGCATGCCTGCATTCAAGCCCTTGATGATGAATTCGTGATGGGTGCTATCCATCGTGGTCACGATCACCACATCTGGGCTGGTTTCGCGAAGCATTTGGTCAAAATCTAGATACAGCGGACAATCCACCTCCAAATAAGCCTTCCCTAGCTGCATGCGCCCCTCGTTTTTGTCGGACAAACCCACAAACTCGACCCGGTCGCTGTAGGCCTTCACCACATCCCGTCCCCACATGCTAAGCCCACGTACTCCAGTACCTACCAGGACGAGTTTTAGTTTGCGGTCCAAGCTTGGAAACAAGCTTAAGGCTTGCGCAAGGGGATGCACCAAAAAGGAGCCTGCAAGTGCAGTACCTGAGCGTTTGATAAAGTTTCTTCTTGAGGAATTAGTAAAAGTATTCATAGCGGCATCGATCTAGATAGTCAAGTTAAGAAAAAGGAGCATTGAATTCGACAAAATTAGGAACTAGAATTTCAGTTGGTGAACTAAAAATAATCCCCAAATCATCCTTTTATTCCCTTATTTTTATGGACAAAGTAACTCATGGAAAGAACCTTATCACTTCGGAGCCTATTTAGAATCAGCATACCGATCAACTTGCTGCTGATTGCTTTTGCCCAAGTGATGACGGCACATTTTTTAGTAGAAAGCAATGGGCAAGGCCTTCCTACCTTGCAGGATTTTCGGCTCTACTTATTGATCCTAGCTACGCTACTGGTTACGGCAGCGGGCTACATGATCAACGATTACTACGATGTCAAGATTGACTACATCAATCGCCCCAAGGCAGTGGTAGTGGGTAAAGGCATCAAACGAAGAATGATTTTGATGCTCCACACGGTGTTCAACTTCGCTGCCATAGGCATAGGTTGGGTGCTGGCCCCTCGCGTTGCAGCACTCATTATTTTTGCGGGAGTTCTGCTCTGGTGGTATTGCAATGGACTCAAGCGCAAGCCTTTTATTGGCAACCTAGCTGTAGCCTTTTTAACGAGCCTTTCGATCTATTTGGTTGCCTATTACTTTCAAAAAAATGAATTGCTCGTTTTTACCTATGCACTTTTTGCTTTTTTCTTAACCCTAATTCGTGAGCTGCTCAAGGATATTGAGGATCGACAAGGCGATCGCCTCCATGGGTCCAAGACCTTGCCGATTGTGCTTGGTTTCCGCAAGACCAAGCAGGTGATTTACATCATTGCGATCACCTTTGTAGGCTCGATAGTTACTGTGACTTTCCAGCTGGATCTCCCACAACTGTATTATTATTTTGGTGGGCTTGGGTTCTTATTCTGCTGGTTTATGTGGAAAATTCATCGTGCAGATAAAAAAGAGCAGTTTGGGCAGCTAAGTAACCTGGCTAAAGTCATCATGGGTATAGGAACCATGAGTATGGCATTTTTATAGGCAACGGTCAACCATCCCTAGTCGACAGTCTCCTGTGCCTTAACTCACAAAGAGTCCGTAGCGAATTTGTTAATTTTGTAAAAATTCAACTTATGAAAACTACCCTCCTCTCCGCTTTAATTTTGATGGCAGGCCTCTATGGCTGTCAACCGAATTCCAAAACAGAATCCGCAAATACAGAAAATACAAGTCAACCAAGGAACACTTCCGTCATCACATTGAGTGCACAGGAGTTTGCATCGAAGAGTAGCACCGGCACGGTACTAGATGTGCGAACGGCAGGCGAGGTAGCCCAAGGCAAAATTGAAGGCGCGGTGGAAATCGACTTTTACAGCGCTGATTTTCTAGATCAGGTTAGCCAAATTTCTAAAGACCAAGAAGTCTACCTGTACTGTGCGGTCGGGGCTCGAAGCGAGGAAGCCGCGCGGATGCTACTTCAGCAGGGCTACACCAAGGTATACCACCTGCAAGGAGGTATTCAAGGTTGGGCACAGCAGGGATTGCCGGTGGTGCGGTAAGTGAAAGAGATACAACTTCATTCGAAGAGGCTGCCTAGGTTACTAGGTAGCCTATTTTTTTAGTCGAGCAACCAAATTTCAGTATTTGGTCAAAAATATGTAACAACAGGTACGTCCGGTATTGGTACTTGAATTACATAATACCAATTCAATTATGAATTCAGATGATTTAATTTGTTACTTAGTTAAAAAAGAAAACAAGATGAAGGGTAGTAGACAAATTGGAAGTAGCCTGCAATGTGGGGCACTGTTTACACTAGCAGTATTCTTAAACTTATCCTTCCCCACTTACGGACAAAAAAAAGAATCGACAGACAGCTTGAGTTGGAAAATATCTCAACAAAGTACAGCGCAAAGTTTCACTCAAGATACCGACAATGACGGAGTGGTGGATGCATTTGACAACTGCCCCACAAAAGCGAACCCCAACCAATTGGATACAGATAAAGATGGGATTGGCGATGTATGTGATGCGTACCAGGACAACTTTTCTATCAGTTTGGCCAGTACCAAACCGAATGTATTAAGCATTTCGCCTGAGTATGCCAAAAAAGTGGTGGATTTGAAGTACAATTCATTCGAACGCTACTCTGGTTTTTTCAGCACAGTTAATGGATTTGAGTATGTGGATTTTAATAAGGATGGATTTAAAGATTTGATTCAAGTCACCAATTACATTCCAGAAGTAGGGCATCTTTTAGGTGTTTTTTTGTGGGACCAAGCCTCTCAAAGCTTTAAGGACGATATTCGATTTTTGATGAATGCCAAAGGAGATCCCTTTTTTCACGATGGACGAACCCTAGATTTTAATGGGGATGGGTTACTGGATGTATTTTCCCCTGCTCACAACTACCATGGAGTTCCTGGAGCGCAGCCAGATTATTATTTTGAAGGTGGTAATTTTGCTCCTTCAAATATTTTTTTGAATACAGGAACGGGATTTTCTCGGCTGGACTTAGACACAACTTCTTACCAACATGAAGGTAGTCGGGATTACATTCGTCACATGACAGGCTCGGTCATTGATTACGATGGAGATGATAAACTGGATCTTTTATTACCAGGATTAGATGATCGATTAAACTCTAATCCTCGAAAAATTATGACCAATTACTTCTATGATCAGAATCAAATCAAAAAGAAATTCAAGTTTAAACTTCCTGAAAATTTTAATTACCAAGCTCAGGACCATTCGATTACTTTTAAAACATTCAATGAATTGACCTTTCTTCTCCACTCTCCTCGCGAGGAATGGTTAGGAAATGAAGGCGGAATTTCTTTTCCAGAGATATGGGTTTATGAAAAAAAAATTGATACACAAGGAGAGCCAATCCTGATCAAAAAAATAAGTTTGGAACGAGATCCAAAAGTATTTTTCCAAGGATCTTTTGTGAATTATAATAGCTTTTATATATCAGATTTGGACCAAGATGGGAAAGAAGAATTTATCCTCGGTATGTTTACTTCACCTATGCCAATAGTGGAGGGTAAACGATCCGGCTTTCATGTCTTTAATTCCGAGGGAAAAGAGATTACAAAAAAATGGTTTGTAGATGAGGAATATATTGACAATACCAATGCTCAAGGAACAGGATTCCATGTGATTGATTTCAATAATGATGGATTTTCTGATTTTTTGGTAACAAATAGACATCGTAGTTCAATGGATAAGATTGCCTTGTTTATGAACACGGGTAGCAAATTTATTCTTTATCACCTAAATACTGAAGACACTTCCGGTGGTGGGCAAGGCTGGTCTATCCCAGTTGATGTCAACAATGACAAAATGTATGAGGTCATCCGCTACAAAGAATACAATGACTGGACTTTTCAGGCTAAGCCAAATATCACCCTCTATTCCATTAATTTTCAAAACTTCAACCTTGACATTGATCAAGATAAAGTCATCAATTCACGTGACAACTGTCCAACAAAAAGTAACCCAAACCAAGAGGATCGAAATAGTAATGGGATAGGCGATGTGTGCGATGATCCAGATAAAGATGAAGTAATGGATAGTAGTGATCCTTGCCCAGATGTATATGGTTTAGACAAGGGATGCCCGGATACTAAAGCCCCTACCCTAGTCCTTAAAAACTCCCATACCCTTGTTTTACCAGCTTCAGGTACCTCAACTCTTGAAGCAGCAACACTAAATAACGGTTCTACTGATAATGTGGGCATCACCCAAATCTCAATCTCCAAAACCTCCTTCACCTGCGCTGACCTAGGAACCAGCAAAGTCACCTTCACCGCCAAAGATGCTTCTGGGAACACTTCCTCGGCTGAAGTGACCGTAACGGTGGTGGATGAAATCAAGCCTATGGCCAAGGTTAAAAGTAGCTATGTAATCAAACTCGATGCCGAAGGTAAGGCAGCTTTGAAGTGGGAGGACCTCGATGAGGGCAGCAGCGACAATTGCAGCATCAAAGACAAGTTGCTCTCCAAAACATCCTTCACCTGCTCTGATCTAGGACCCAATAAAGTCACCTTTACTGCAAAAGATGCCTCGGGGAATTCTTCCTCAGCCGAGGTGACCATAACGGTGGTGGATGAAATCAAGCCTACGGCCAAGGTAAAAAGTAGCTATGTAATCAAGCTCGACGTACAAGGCAAGGCTACCCTGAAGTGGGAAGATATTGACGAAGGCAGTACCGACAACTGCAGCATCACCAATCGAAAGCTCTCCAAAACTGAGTTTAGCCGAACCGATGGCGGAGACAATAAGGTCACCTACACGATCACCGATGCCAACGGCAATACCAGCAGCATTGAGACCACCGTCCGCGTAGACATCGTACTCTCAGCACCTGAGCGAAAGAATCAAGGTGGTTCTGTAAAAGCCTATCCCAACCCGGTCAACGACTACTTGTATCTTGACTTTGCCGAAGGCATGAGTACCATCCGCGGATCTTCCTTAGTAGATGCTTCGGGAAGAGTACTTGGAGAGATCCGACTGGAAGAGGGAAGCGATGGGGCACTCGGATTCTCTACCCGAGAGCTCAAGCCAGGGATGTATTTCCTTCGTCTCAGTACCCGAGACACGCTCCACTTAATCAAATTCTCTGTTATTCACTAAGCCATGAAAAAATTACTTCCTATCCTATTCCTCTTTTGCCTTGGATTACTTGCTTCCTGTGGAGAAGATCCCAAAACCCCTGAAGAGATCGCACTAGAAAAGATAAGTGGGGCCCAAGGATTTACCTATACCCTGGGTACTACCGGATACATCAAGCGAAATCAGGTGGATGAAAGTAAGTTTTACCCGGGATTTAGTATTCAGCT